>SHWA01000010.1 GCA_009693995.1 Alphaproteobacteria bacterium
CCTGGCCGACGGCCGAGGTCAGCTTCATGGACCCGGTCTTCGCCACCCAGATCGTGCACGGCAAGTCGCCCGGCGACGCGGGCTTCGAAGAAGCCTTCAAGCAGATCCAGTCCGACACCGAGGTCTGGGACATGGCCTCGATCTATGCCGTGCAGGCGGTGATTCGGCCGGAGGAGACGCGGGATTACCTGATCCGCATGCTCGACGTCTATCGCCTGCGCATGACCGGGGGCGTCGGCCAGCATCTGATGCGCACCTGGCCGACAAGCTATTGAGGATGCCGCCCATGGCCCGGCAATCGAAGACGCGTTCCCTCGGCTCCCCTTCGGCGCCATAATCCCCCCCGACGCAGTTTGTCCGCCGGGAGAATGCCATGGCCGCGGAGATCGAACGCAACCTGCTCGACCTGCCCGAGCGGCGATTCCCGATCAATCTGGACGTGGAGATCCCCAAGGTCCGCGACCTGTACCAGGCGGCGATCCGCAACCAGTGGGATCCGCAGACCGACGTGGACTGGACGGCGCTCGACAACCTGGAGCTTACCGACGAGCAGCGCCAGGCGGCGATCCTCTGGTGGAGCCGGCGGGCCTGGAACGAATACGGTGCGGTCTCGGAGAGTCCGAGCCTCCTGGTGCGTTTCTACCAGGAGCGGTTCGAGCCTGACCTCGCCTTGTTCTTCACCATCCGCACCCAGGAGGAGGCACGCCACGCCGAGGCCAGTTGCATGATGGCCGAACGCCTCGGCGGCTATGTGCCCGAGCCGCGCAAGCAGGAGTTCCAGGGTTCGATCTCGACCCATGGCGTGCGCCGGATGGCGTTCGATCTCGACAGCTCGATCGAGGCGGTGGTGGCGGCGCTGGTCTGCGGGCTCGAGGAGTACGCCTTCGACTGGTTCCGCCTGATGGGCGAGACCACCACCAACAAGGCGGCGCGGCAGGTGATCCGCTCCATCACCCGCGACGAGGTGCGCCATTGCGCATTCGGCTGGGCGTTCATACAGAAGCGCATCCCGACCTTGTCGGCCGCCCAGCGCAAGGTGGTGGAGGAGGCGATCTTCAACGCCACCCAGCACGTCGAGCTGAACGGCTATCGCGTCCCCTGGCTCGCCCCCGACAGCGAGGCCTCGCGCCAGGAGATGGAGACCGACCGCATCTGCTGCGAAGCCGGCCTCGGCGCCACCACGGAGGACATGGAGAAACCGATCTTCGTCGCCACCGTGCAGCGCGTGCGGGAACAGTTCGCCGCCCTCGGCATCACCGTGCCGCCGTTCCACCACCACCGCATCGGCACGCTCTGAGTCGCCTGCCATGGTGCGGTTGCTCCAGGAACGGCGCTTTCCGCTCTACCTGCTGCCGTCGGTCGATAGCATCTGGGAGCTCTACAACCAAGCCAAGCGAGCCAAGTGGGATCCGAGCCGCTCGATCCCGTGGGATGAGTATCAGCCGGAGCGCTACTCGCAGGCCGAGCGCGATGCCGCACGGCTCTCCTGGAGCCGGCGGGTGTGGGCGATTTACGGCCGCCTCGCCGAGAACCCGGCCCTCTTGGTCCGGTTCTGCATGGAATATCAGCGCGAGGCCGACCCGAAATACTTTCTCTCGGTCAAGGGGACGGAGGAGGCCTGGCACGTGGACTGCTGCCAACGGTTCGCCGCACTCCTCGGCGGATTCGTGGCCGGGCCGGTGAACCAGGACTATGGTTCCCAGTTCAACCGTGGGCTCCACGTCCAGGCCCTCGATGCCGATGTGCCGCTCGACGCCTATGTGGCGGCCTGGGCGACGGTCGCGGATGCGATCCAGCTCGGCCTCCACCATGCGGCCGCGGCGGACACCCGCGATCCGGCCGCGGCGGCAATCCTGGCCCGGATGGTCGCGGACAAGGCGCGGCACGTCGCGTTCGGCTGGCTCTACCTGGACCAGCGCGCTCCCGGCTGGGACGGGGCTGCCCGGGACCAAATCAGCCACATGGCCGGCGACACGGCGCGCCGCCTGCTGACCGAGGGTACCGAGGTCCCGGCCCTGGCGCCCGCGGGCATCGCCGACCACATTGCCGCCGCCGACCGCCTGACCCACGAAGCCGGGCTCGGGGCAGCCGGGGAGGAGGCCGCGTTGGTGGCCGTGCGTGCGACCCTCGACACGACGCGCGAGCGCTTCGCGGGCCTCGGCCTGACCCTCGCGAACGTCGTCCATCCGCGCCACGGCGCGTTGTGAGGCGCGCGGGTCCGATGGACGAAAATGGGCCAATCCGATAGTCTCGATCCGAATAAATCAAACGACACGATACGGGAGGACTATCCGACGAGGCTATTACGGCAAATTGCCAGTGCTGCGGCGACTGCGGCGCTGATCTTCGCGGTCGACCCGGTGACCCGGGTCTCCGCCCAAGAATTCAATATGAAGATGGCGAATATCAACCCCGTCACTTCGCCCGCGCACGAAGGGATGGTGGCTTGGGAGGCCTACATCAAGCGCCACGCCCGCGGGCGCATCAAGACCGAGATCTTCTCGGGCGGAGTGCTCGGCAACTTCACCCAGCTGGTCGAGCAGACTCGCCTCGGCACCATCGAGGCCACATTCACCACCGGCGGCGGCATCTCCAACGTGCTGCCGGAAATCCAGGTGTTCGACATCCCGTATGTGGTCAGGGACGACCGCGTCGTCGAGGTGGTGCAATCCGATCCGATCATGCTCGACATGATGCGCAAGGAGGCGTTGGCGAAGACCGGCATGCGCATGATCGGAATCTCCGGCGGCGGCGGCTGGCGCAGCTTCTACACCCGCGGCGGCCCGGTGAAGACGGCGGCGGACATCAAGGGGGTGAAGATCCGCACCGTCGAGTCCGCGATGCCCATGGAGCACGTGCGTACCCTCGGCGCCAATCCGGCCCCGATCCCGTGGCAGGAGCTTTACACCGCCTTCGCCACCCGGGTGGTGGATGGCACCATGAACTCGGTCAGCGACGTCGTGGACATGAACTTCCATGAATACCTGAAGTTCGGTGTGCTCGACCGCCACACCTTCGTATATTGCTTCTGGTGGATCAACGAGGCCTGGTGGAAGAAGCTGCCAGCCGATCTGCAGACGGTGCTGCTGAACGGATTCTATGATTTGCAGAACCAGGCAAACAACTCGTCGAAGTGGAGGGAAATCGGCCTCAGCGAGAAGTTCACCAAGGCGGGCGGCGCCATCCATTCGCCGACGGAGGACGAGTACAAGACCTTCCTGCCTGCGCGCGATTCGGTCACCAAATGGTACGTCGGCAAGTACGGCGACCGGTGGCTGACGATGATGACCGACGCGATCGGCCGCGCCGAGAAGGCGATCGAGGAGGACAACCAGCGGCGCAAGATGTAATTCGGGCGCACGGCTGAACGACAGGAGGGGCAAGCCCATGGCACGCCCCTTTTCGTTGCGCCCGAGCTTCCTGCGGTCGCGATCCGTTCCCAGTCCAGCTTCTCAACCGCGATCCACTCGCCCGGGGCGGAACGGTCGAGCCGATGGACGAAATGACAACAGTTCGATAGCGTGGCACCGATAAATCGAAAACACGATACAGGAGGGGTACCCGATGAAACTGGTACGCAAGGTTGCCGGCGCCGTGGCGGCGGCGGCGCTGATCTTCACGATTGACCCGATATCCCCGGTCTCTGCCCAGGAATTCACGATGAAGATGGCCAATATCGTGGCCGCCAACCACTCCGGGCACGAAGCGATGGTGGTCTGGGACGCCTACATCAAGCGTCACAGCGGCGGGCGCATCAAGCCCGAGATCTTCCCCGGCGGCCAGCTCGGCAACTTCAATCAACTCGTCGAGCAGACACGCCTCGGCACCATCGAGACCACGTTCACCAGCGGCGGCGGGATCTCCAACGTGCTGCCGGAAATCCAGGTGTTCGACATTCCTTACACGGTCAAGGACGACCGCATCGTCGAGATCATGCAATCCGATCCGATCATGCTCGACATGATGCGCAAGGAGGCGTTGGCGAAGACCGGTCTACGCCTGCTCGGCATCTCCGGGGGCGCCGGCTGGCGCAGCTTCTACACCCGCAATGGACCGGTCAAAGTGGCGGCGGACCTCAAGGGGGTGAAGATCCGCACCATCGAATCGGCACTGCCGCTGGAGCACGTGCGTAGCCTCGGCGGCCTTCCGACCCCGGTCCCGTGGCAGGAACTCTACACCGCCTTCGCCACGCGGATGGTGGATGGCACCATGAATTCGGCCAATGACATCATGACCATGAACTTCCAGGAGTTCCTGAAATTCGGCGTGCTGGACCGCCACTCCTTCATCTGGCTCTTCTGGTGGGTGAACGAGACCTGGTGGAAGAAGCTGCCGGTCGATCTGCAGACGGTGCTCTTGGACGGGTTCTGGGACTTGCAGACCACCGCGAACACCCTGCCGAAGTTCCGGGAGATCAGTGATACCGAACGCTTCATCAAGGCCGGCGGCGCCATCCACTCGCCGACGGCGGAGGAGTACAAGACCTTCCTCCCCGCCCGCGAGACGGTCACCAAATGGTACGTCGCCAAGTACGGCGACCGGTGGCTGACGATGATGAACGAGGCGATCGCCCGCGCCGAGAAGACGATCATCGAGGACAACCAGCGCCGCCGGATGTAGCCCCGGCGCACGGCTGAATGTGATGGGATGGGGCGTGCCGGTGGCGCGCCCCTCTCTTTTTCGTGACCTCGCGTGAGAATGGCATGCAGTCCGGCGATCGACTCCCCTGAATCGGAATGGTAGCTTTTTAGGATCGACGCTTTCAATTAGGGAGGTTTCGTCAATGAGCCTTGTCTATAAACTCGCTAGCGGGGCCGCGGCCGCCGCAATGGCGCTCGCGATTGGCGCCGCGACGCCCGCCGTGGCGCAAGAAGCGCTGATGAAGATTGCCCATGTGGCCAACTCGAACATGCGTGTGCACGAGGGCCTGCTCGTTTGGGACGCGTACATCAAGCGCAACCTGAAGGGCAAGATCAAGACCGAGCTGTTCCCCAACGGGCAGCTCGGGAACTTCAACCAGCTGGTGGAGCAGGCGCGTCTCGGCACGCTGGAGTGCACCTTCACCACGGGCGGCGGCATCTCCAACGTGCTGCCGGAGATCCAGGTCTTCGACATCCCCTACATGGTCAAGGACGACCGGGTGGTCGAGTTGATGCAGATGGACCCGATCATGCAGGATGAGATGCGCAAGGACGCGCTCGCCAAGACCGGCCTGCGGCTGATCGGCCTCGGTTCGACCGGCGGCTGGCGCAGCTTCTATACCCGCAACGGGCCGCTGAAGGGGGCCGAGGGCCTCAAGGGCGTGAAGATCCGCACCATCGAGTCGGCGCTGCCCATGGAGCACGTCCGTGCGCTCGGTGGCTCGCCGACACCGGTGCCGTGGCAAGAGCTCTATACCGCCTTCGCCACGCGCGTCGTGGACGGCACGATGAACTCGGTAACCGACATCCTGGCGATGAACTTCAATGAATTCCTGAAGCACGGCGTGCTCGACCGGCACACCTATCTCTGGACTTTCTGGTGGGTGAATGAGGGCTGGTGGCAAAAGCTGCCGACCGACGCCAAGGAAGGGCTGTTGAACGGCTTCTGGGACATGGTGGGGGCGGCGAACGCGCTTACCAAGTTCAATGACATCATCGATGTCGAACGGTTCGTCAAGGGCGGGGGGGCCATCCACTCGCCGACCGCCGATGAGTACAAGACCTTCCTGCCGGCGCGCGAGGCGGCCACCAAGTGGTACGTGGGCAAGTACGGCGACAAGTGGCTGAACATGATGAACGCCGCCATCGTCCGCGCCGAGAAGTCGATCGACGAGGACAACAAGCGCCGCATGTAGTCGGCGTCAGTTCGGAGATGACCGGGGGCGTGCCGATGGCACGCCCCCTTCGCTTTTCGAGCGTCAGTCAATCGGGCGAGCCACCACGCGGGCGGGCGCGCCGTCGGCCTCGGCGTACTTGATGCCGAGCAGCATGGCCTCGACCCGGTGCCCGGCGAGGCGCGGGTCGATCCTGAGGTTCTCGGCGATCAGCACGCCGTGCGCGAGCAGGGCGTGGTGCACGGGGTGCAGGAATCCCTCGGGCCGGCGCTTGGCCGGCGTGTCGGGGGAGAGGAAATCGACCGCCAGCAGCTTGCACCCCGCGGCCAGCAGCCACTCGGCCGCCGCGCCGGAGAGGTGAGGGTGGTCGTAATAGGCGGCATCCTTGAGGCGGTCCGACCAGCCGGTCTCCATCAGCAGAATGTCGCCGCGCTGGATACGCGGCCGCGCCCGCTCCAGATCGGCCGGCTCGATGGCGCGCTCGGGCGTCGCGTCCAGGTGCCAGACGACACCCGGTCCATGGAGCCGGGCGAGGGGGATGTCGGCGAAGCCCGGCGCGTCGGTGATGAAATGGTTGGGCGCGTCCACATGGGTGCCGTAATGGACGATGCCGTGATACTCGGTCACGTTCATGCGCTGGGCGGGCATGGCGAGGGTGCGGGTCAACCCGGGCTGCGGCAGGAACGGCGGCCGGGGCAGGGCGTTGTCGACGGTGACCGAAAGGTCGAGCCAAGGGCCGCCGGCGGGCGCGGCGGTGGGGGCTGGCACGTCCAGCCAGCCGTGCCACGTCTTCAGGCGCGCAAGACAGCCCTCGCACATGATGTCCTCCTCGCGGGAAGAATCGGGGCAGAGCGAGGTGCTCCGCCCCGGTCGGTTCAACGCGTGGCGCGGTGCTTGAAGGCGTCGCGCCGGAAGCTGACCATGGCGTCGGGGTCGACCTTGACATGGACGATGGCTGGCTTGTCCTGCTTGATCGCGGCCTCCAGTGCCGCCGACACCTCCCCCGGCTTGTCGGCGAAGTAGCCGGCGGCGCCGTAGAGTTCGGCGAACTTGTCGTAGCGCGGGTTGACCACGTCGCAGCCGATGTAGCGGCCGTTGTAGAAGTCGCGCTGATAGGACTTCTCCGCGCCCCAGCAGCCGTTGTCGAACACCACCGTCACGGTCTTGATCTTCGACTGCACGGCGGTCGAGAACTCGGCGATGGTCATCCCGAAGCCGCCATCACCCATCAGGCTGATCACCGTGCGGTCGGGCCGGGCACAGCGGGCGCCGAGGCCGGCGGCGAAGGCGAAGCCGACCAGGCCGAAGTCGACCGGGGTCAGCATCGAGGGACTGCCGTAATACTTCAGCTTGTCGGTCGCCTGCAGGCAGTTGGTGCCGGCGTCCAGGGTGATCAGGGTGTCGCGCGGCAGCACCTTGCGTATCTCGGCGAACACCCGGTCTGGCTTGAGGGGCGTCGAAGTCGATGTGCCGTCCTTCTCGCGCTGATCCCAGAGCGCCTTGAGATCCCGCTTCACCTGTTCGCCGCGGCCGGCGGAGGGCAGCTTGGAGGCATCCACCCCGGCGAGCGCGTCGGCGATGGCGCCCGCGACACTGCCGGCATCGCCGATGATGCCCATCTCGACCGGGAAGTACTTGCCGAGCGCCAGAGGATCGATGTCGATCTGGATGATCTTCGCCGCCTTGTTGATGTCGTTGTAGGTGTAGAAGGTGGTGTTGAAGGCGAGGCGGGTGCCGATGGCGAGGATCACGTCGGCCTCGCGCGTGGCCTTGCTCGCCACCTCGTTGCCGCGCGGGCCCACCTGGCCGCAGAAATAGGGGTGGTCGCTCGGCACCACGTCGGGGTGACCGGCCGAGGCCGTGACCGGAATGCCGAGCAGGTTGGAGAGCCGGCACACCTCTTTCGCGCCGTCGCCCCACTTTACCCCCGCTCCGGCCAGGATCGCCGGCGCCTTGGCCTTCAGCAGCAGGTCCCTCACCTTGGCGACGGCCTGGGGATTGCTGGTGCCGAGCGTCATGATCATGACGTCGCGCGGCTTGCCGATCTCGACGTCGATCGAAGCGGCGAACAGGTCGCGCGGGATGTGCACCGCGACCGGCCCGCGCCGCCCGGAATTGGCGATCCGGAACGCCTCGGTGATGATCTCGGGGATGCGATCGGGGCGGAACACGGTCAGGTTCTTCTTGACCACGGAGGCGTAAAGATCCTGCTGGTCGATCTCCTGGAACGCGTCCTTGTTGTAGTGGTCGGTGGCCACCAGCCCGGTGATGGCGACGACGGGCGAATAGGCGAGCTTGGCTTGGGCCAGGCCGGTCACCAGGTTGGCGCTGCCGGGGCCGGCCTGGCCGGCAAGGAAGACGCCGGGGCGGCGCGCGGCGCGGCCGTACCCGTCGGCCATGTGGGTGCCGAACCCCTCGTGGCGGACGCCGACATAGGTGATCGACTTGTGCTCGTAGAGGGCGTCGTACACTTCCATGGTGGACGAGCCGAGCAGCCCGAAGACGTGTGTGACGCCTGCCTCGGCCAGGGCCTCCACGCAGGCGGCCCCCCCATTCATCGTTGCCATCTTGGTGCCTCGTTCCGTGAGCGGTTGATGCGGTCAAAAGGGGCGCGCGCCCCGTCGGTCGTTCCTGCACGGCAGCAGCCTGCGAACCACCGGCCGCGGCCAGTTTCGACCACAACTCCGCCCCGCGCAATCGCGGAAAATGAACGGCCACGACCCCCGGCTTAAACCGTCTTGCTGCCGCGCAGGCGAGGGCTTAGGGTACCCGCATCCGCCCCCCTGGAGAGCAGAAATGAGCGGCATCGGGACCCTCGAGTTGATCCGCGAATCGCTGGTTGCGGTGGTCAACGAGATGCGCGCGAACATCGTGCATTCGTCTTATTCGTCAATAATTTACGAGGGGCGTGACTTCAGTTGCGGGCTGCTCGCGGCGGACGGCCGCCAGGTCGCCCAGTCGCTCGACGACAATCCGCTCCACATCTTCGCGGTGCCCTATTCCATCCGCGAGATCATCAAGGTCTTCAAGGGCGACATCCACGACGGCGACATCTTCTTCCACAACTGCCCCTATACCGGCGGCACCCATCTGAACGACGTGCTGATGCTGCACCCGATCTTCTTCGAGGGGGAGCTGGTGATGTTCGCCGGCACGCGCTGCCACTGGGGCGACGTCGGCGGCATGACGCCGGGGAGTCTGTCGGGACGGGTGCGGGAGATCTACCAGGAAGGCCTGCGGGTGGTGCCGACCCGCATCTGCGACCGCGGCAAGATGAACCAGGCGTTCCTCGATCTGCTGTTCAACAACATGCGGGTGCCGGCCGAGCGCCGCGGCGATTTCAACACCATGCTGGGGACCGGCCGCAAGGCCGAGGAACATGTGCTGCGCCTGTTCAAGCGCTTCGGCGGTCGCGGGCTGCTGACCTCGATCGACGACATGATCCGCCGCTCCGCCGAGGTCATGCGCGGCCACATCCGGCGCCTGCCGCGAGGGGTGTACCAGGCCGAGGGGTATGTGGAGAGCGACGGCCACACCGCCGTGCCCTTGGTCGCACGCCTCAAGCTGACCATCGGCGACGGCGAGATCATCGCCGACTTCACCGGCTCCTCGCCGCAGACTGCCGGGCCGACCAATGTTGGGCCGGCGATGGCCCTGACCGCGGTCGGGTCGATCGTCAAGTCGTTCCTCGATCCCAAGACGCCGCTCAACCACGGCTCGTTCGAGCCGCTCACCGTGATCGCGCCGGAGGGCTCGTTCGTGAACGCGCGCTCGCCGGCGCCCTGCGGCGGCATGGTCGAGGTGAAGGCCCTCCTCGACATGCTGATGGCGCACTGCCTGGGCCGCGCCATGCCGGAGATGATGGTCGGCGAGCTCAAGCAGTCGGCCAATCATGTGTACCTGGCTGGGCCCACGGGACGCGGCAACGGCAACATTTTCATCCTCTACGAGTATCCGGGCGCCGGCACCGGCGGCTGGCCGGGTGGCGACGGCAACAACGCGACGCGCGGCTATACCGAAGGCGACTTCAACTCGACCTTGGCGGTCGAGATCGTCGAGAGCCAGATGCCGCTCCGGGTCGAGCAGTACCGCCTGCGCGAGGGAAGCTGTGGCGACGGCGAGTACCGTGGCGGTCTCGGCGTCCTGCGCGACGTGCGCCTGCTGGGAGAGAGCGCCACGCTCTCGGTGCTCGCCGACAAGAATGTGATTCCGCCGGGCGGGACCCAGGGCGGGCGCAGCGGCGGCACGAACCGGTTCATCGTGGTGCGCGACGGCGAGATCGTCGAGCCGTCGCCGATTCCCGGCAAGGTTTCGGGGTTTCAGGTGCGGCAGGGCGACATCCTGCGCATGCAGAGCTCGGGTGGCGGCGGCTATGGCGATTCGCTCGACCGCGATCCGAACTGGGTCGCCCGCGATGCGAAGCTCGGTTACATCTCGCGCGAGCAGGCGCGGGCGCGCTTTGGCGTGGTGCTGCGGGCGGACGGGGCGGTGGACGAGGGGGCAACCCGCACCGCGCGCGAGCGCCTGCGCGAGCTGCGGGTCCGCCTCACGCTGCAACTCGCGAACGAAGATCGGTTCGACGGCCCGCGCCGTCAGTTCTTCCTGCCCGCGGCGGCGGCGAAACGTCTCAACGTCAAGGACGGCGACTTCATCGAGGTGACCACCGGCAAGGGCGCGGCCGTGCGCGGTTGGACCAAGGTCGGCGACGGCGCCGATGAGACGCTGAGTGTCGGCCCGAGCAGCCTGCAACTGCTCGCCGCCACGCCCGGAGACCGGGTCGAAATCCGCACTGTGCCGCGCGAGCCTGCCTGAGGTATCGCCGTACCGCCGCCCCGTAACTTGCGACGCTTGCCCGAGGAGGGACTGGTGATGAAAGACCTGGTGACGCTCGAACTGATCCGTGAATCGCTGATCGCGGTCGTGCACGAGATGCGGGCCAACATCATCCACGCTTCGTTCTCGTCCATCATCTACGAGGGCCACGACTTCAGTTGCGCGATCCTGACGCCGGACGGGCGCCAGATCGCCCAGTCCAACGACGACCACCCGATCCACATCTTCGCGGTGCCCTATTCCACCCGCGAGGTGGCCCGGACCTTCGCCGGCGACATCCACGAAGGCGACATCTTCCTGCACAACGACCCCTATACCGGGGGCACGCACCTGAACGACGTACTGATGCTGACGCCGGTATTCGTCGGTGGGCACCTGGTGATGTTCGCCGCCGCGCGCTGCCATTGGGGCGACGTCGGCGGCATGGCGGCCGGGAGTCTCTCGGGACAGGTGCGCGAGATCATCCAGGAGGGTATGCGGGTCGTACCGACCCGGATCGCCGAGAAGGGCGTGCTGAACGAGGCGTTCCTCGACTTGCTGTTCAACAACATGCGCAACCCCCAGGAACGGCGCGGCGACTTCAACACCATGCTGGGGACGGGCCGCAAGGCGGCGGTGCACGTCGGCCGCCTGTTCCGCCGCTTCGGCCCCGAGACCATGCTGGGGGGGATCGAGGAGCTGATCCGCCGCTCCGACCGGCAGATGCGCACCCGCATCGCCGCCCTGCCCGACGGTGACTACTTCGCCGAGGGCTTCGTCGAGAGCGACGGCCATGGCGGCGGGCCGCTGGTCGGCCGCCTCAAGCTGTCGATCCGGGGGGAGGAGCTGATCGCCGACCTGACCGGCTCCTCGCCGCAGACCAATGGGCCGACCAATTTCGGCCCGGCCATGGCGCGCAACTCGGTCGGCACCATGGTGAAGTCGTTCCTCGACCCGCGCACGCCGATCAACCACGGCTCGTTCATGCCGATCAAGGTAATTGCGCCCGAGGGCAGCTTCCTGAACGCGCGCGCCCCCGTGCCTTGCGGCGGCATGGCGGAGGTGAAGTACATGCTGGACGGCGTCGTGGCCGCCGCGCTCGGCCAAGCGGTGCAGGAGTTCATGGTCGGCGACAACCGGGGCTCGGCCAACCACACCACCATCGCCGGACCGAACCGCCGCGGCGACGGCATGTTCATCCTCTACGAGTATCCCGCCGGCGGCACTGGCGCAAGCCACGGGACCGACGGCAGCAACGTGCTGCGCTGCTTCGGCGAGGGCGATTTCAATTCGATCCAGTCGAGCGAGGTGGTCGAGTTCTCCAATCCGATCCGCATCGAGCGCTGCGAGCTGCGCGAGGGGAGCTGCGGCGACGGCGAGTTTCGGGGCGGCCTGGGCTTGCGTCGCGACTACCGCCTGCTGAGCCCGCAAGGCACGCTGTCGCTGCTGACCGACCACAACCTGATCCCGCCTTACGGCGTGAAGGGTGGCATGAGCGGCGGCGGCAACCGCTTCGTGGTGGTGCGCGACGGCCAGGAAGTGCAGCCCTCCGCCGTGCCGGGCAAGGTATCCGACTTCCCGCTCAAGGCCGGCGACATCGTCCGGGCCGAAACCGCCGGCGGCGGCGGCTGGGGCGACCCGCTGACGCGGGATCCCGAGCGGGTCGCACGCGACTCTCGGTTGGGCTATATCACCCAGGCACAGGCGAAGGCCCGGTTCGGTGTGGTGCTGTTGGATGGCTTCAAGGTGGACGCGGGCGCCACGCGCAAGGAGCGGGAGCAGTTGCGGGCGCAACGGGTCGAACTCGCGCTGCAGCTCGCCAACACCGAGGAGCCGAAGACCGCCCGCCGCATGGTGCCGCTCGCGCCCCAGGTGGCGCAGCGTCTCGGCATCCGCGACGGCGACATGGTCGAGCTCACCAACCGCCGCGGCCCGTCGGTGCGCGGCTGGGCACGGGTGTCGGACGAGGCCGATGGTGGGAGCCTCCGGCTCGGCGCCGCCGCGCTCGCGCTCCTCGACGGCAAGCCGGGCGAACGGATCGAAGTGCGCGTGCTGCGCGCCATGCCGCTGTGATGATGACCGGCGCGACCACCAATTGAACGACGACACTGGGGAGTGAGTGTGAAAAAGGAACGCTTTCTGATCGGCATCGACGTCGGCGGCACGTTTACCGATGTGATGTGTTATGAGCTCGCCACCAATCGGCTGCTGACCGCGAAGGTGCCGTCGTTGCCGGGGGCGCAGTGGCGGGGCGTGGTCGAGGCCATCGGCGCGCTCGGTATCGACAAGGGCGCCGTCACCGGATTCGTCCACGGCACCACGATCGCGACCAACTCGCTCCTGGAGCGCAAGGGCGCCAAGACCGGCGTGGTGACCACCGAGGGCTTCCGCGACGTGCTCGAGATCGGCGGCACGCGCCGGCTCATCGGCGGCCTGTTCGACATCAAATTCCAGCGCCCGCCGCCCCTCGCCAGCCGCGAGGTGCGCCTCGAGGCGCCGGAGCGGATCGCGGCGGACGGCTCCGTCCTCAAGGCGATCGACGGCTTCGACTTCGGCCCCCTCGTCGAGCACTTCCGCAAGAACGACGTGAAGGCGATCGCGGTCTGCTTCCTGAACGCCTATGTCAACGACGCCAACGAGCGTGCCGCGGGCGCGGCGCTGCGCAAGCTGATGCCGGGCACGCCGATCTCCGAGTCGGCGGCGGTGACGCGCGAGCGGGGCGAGTTCGAGCGCTTTTCGACCTGCGTGATCAACTCCTATCTGACGCCTACAATGGCGGCCTATCTCGACACCTTGACGGCGGCGCTCGAGACCGCCGGGGTGACCGCGCCGGTCAACATCATGGGGTCCAACGGCGGCGCGATGACGCTCGACAACGCGCGCGGTTACGTGGTCAACACCTTCCTCTCGGGGCCGGTCGGCGGCGTCACTGGCTCGGTCGGCATCTGCCGCCTCGCCGGCATCGACGACTGCATCACCTTCGACATGGGTGGCACCTCGACCGACGTGGCCCTGGTGCACGACCTGAAGCCGCGCATCTCGCACTCGAACCAGATCGAGGCGCACCCGCTCAAGGTACCGCAGCTCGACATCCACACCATCGGCGCCGGCGGCGGCTCGATCGTCTGGATGCAGCCGGACGGCACGCTCGAGATCGGCCCGCAGAGCGCCGGCGCCGTGCCGGGGCCGGCCTGCTACCAACGCGGCGGCACCCAGCCGACGATCTCGGACGCCAACCTGATCTTGGGGCGCCTGCCGACCGAGCGCAGCCTGTCCGGCGGCCTGGTCCTCTCCAAGCCCCTCGCCGAGAAGGCGTTCCAGGATCTGGCCAAGAAAATCGGCGCCGACGACATCGTGCGGCTGGCCGACGGCGCGCTGCGCATCGCGGTCGCCAAGATGGCCGGGGCGGTGCGCGAGGTCTCGGTGCACCGCGGCTTCGATCCGCGCGACTTCGCACTCGTCGGCTTCGGCGGCGCGGGTCCGATGCACGCGTTCAACGTGGCCGAGGAGCTGGCGATCGGGCGGGTCGTGATCCCGCGCTTCCCTGGGCATCTCTCGGCCCTCGGGCAGTTGCTCTCGGACCACCGCCACGACTCGGTGCGCGCCTGGGGCGGCCGGGTGGGCGAGATCGACCCCGCCGCCGTCGCGCGCCAGTTCGGCGAGATGCAGAAGCAGGGGGAAGCCCGGCTCACCGCCGACGGCTTCACCCGCGATGGCATCCAGCACCAGTTCTCGGCCGACGTGCGCTATGTCGGTCAATCCTTCACCCTGGCCGCGCCCTGGCAGGCGAGCGACGGCTCTCTGCAGCCGCTGAAGGAGGCCTTCATCCGCCGCCACGAGGAGACCTTCGGCTACGCCGACCCGCACAACGACGCGGAGATCGTCAATCTCCGCGTGGTCTCCCTCGGCATCGTCCGCAAGCCGATCCTGAACTTCGCGCCGGAAGAGTCCGGCGACCCGCTGATCGAGCACCACAAGGTCTATTTCGAGGGCGGCTGGGTCGAGTGCCCGATCTACAATCGCGCGCGCATGGCGGTCGGCTTGGAGTTGTTCGGCCCGATGGTCATCGAGGAGTCGGGCGGCACGTCGGTGGTGCCGCCGAGCTGGCGCATCAAGGTGCACCCGTCGGGCGCGCTGATCTGCGAGCACGAAGGTTACGAGTGAACCGCTGGCCAGGAGGGAGAACACCATGACCGCGACCACGGACAAGGCCGGCGACCCGGGCACCCGGTTGCCCAAGTCCGCCGGGCACGAGAAGCTGTACGAACGGGCGGAGAAGCTGCTGCCCGGCGCCGGACTCGGGTCCTATTCCCTCCCCGACGACGTGCGGTTCGTGATCAAGCGCGGCAAGGGCGCGCGGCTCGAGGACGTCGACGGCAACTGGCACATCGACTATGTGTGCGGCGCCGGTTCGCAGATCCTCGGCCACGCCCACCCGGCGGTCGCCGGCGCCATCGCCGAGCAGCTGACCCAGGGCCACCAGTACTACGGTACCCTGAACGAGCCGATCCTGAAGCTCGCCGAGGAGCTGGTCGCGGCGATTCCCTGCGCCGAGAAGGTGATGTTCACCACCACCGGCTCGGAGGCCACCTTCTTCTCCATGCGCCTGGCCCGCGCCTTCACCGGGCGCAACAAGATCCTGAAGTTCGAGGGCGGCTACCACGGCAATCACGACTATTCGTCGTTCAGCATGTTCCCCAAGGCGCGGGCCAACTACCCCGTGGGGACGCCCGATACCGCCGGCATTCCGCCGCACATCGACGAAAACGTGCTGGTGGCTCCCTTCAATGACCTCGACACCACGCGCCGGCTGATCGAGGAGCACCGGGCTGACCTCGCCGCCGTGATCTGCGAGCCCTTGCAGCGGATCGTGATGCCCAAGGCTGGGTTCCTCGAGGGGTTGCGCAAGGTCTGCACCGACAACGACGTGCTGCTGATCTTCGACGAGATGGTGTCCGGCTTCCGCCTCGCCTATGGCGGCGGCCAGGAGTATTTCGGCGTCAAGGCCGACATCGGCACCTATGGCAAGATCATCTCGGGCGGCGGCCCGCTGTGCGCCATCGCCGCCTCGGCGGAGATCATCGAACTCGCCAATCCGCGGCGCAAGGGCGAGCCGAACTACGTCTACATCAACGGCACGCTGCACGGCTCGCCCATAGCCGCGGTCGCCGGCCTGGCGACGCTGAACGAACTGAAGAAGCCCGGCTTCCACGCCAACCTGGCGAAGCGCAGCGACGATTTCCGCAAGGAAACGCAGAAGGTGCTCGATCGCCACGGCATCGCGGCGCTCTCCTACGGCCACGCATCCTACTGGCAGATATTGTTCACCGATCACGCGCCCGAGAGCGCACTCGACGTGGTGAACTCGGACATGGCCTCTGCCCGGCGGCTGGATCTGGAATCGCTGCGCCACGGCATCTACAACCTGCCCGGCGTGCGCCGCTACATCACCCAGGCCCACACGGACCAGGATTTCAGCGAAACGCTGGAGCGCTTCGACGCCACCTGCCGGGCCTTCAACGCCTAGGCAATCCCGCGAAAGCGGGTCACGGCATAGGGCGCCGGGTCGAACCCTGGCGCCCTTTCCGCATACAGATCGGCGATAAGGCGCGCGGTGAAGGGCGCGCCGGTGAGCCCCAGGTGGCCATGGCCGAAGGCGAACGCGAGGCCGGCCACACCGGGAACCAGCCCGATCATGGGCCGGCTGTCGGGGAAGGACGGGCGGTTGCCGAGCCAGGTCGTCGGCGGCCCGGATTCGATGCCGGGGAAAAGGCGCCGCGCCAATGTGGCCAGGACCTCGGCCCGCGCCGGATTGGGCGGGGCAAGGGCCGAGTCGATCTCGACCGTGCCGGCGAGGCGCAGTCCCTGTTCCATCGGCGTCGCGATGAACGCGCGCGCCACATGGGCGACCGGGCGGCGCGGCTGCACCGACGGCGCCGGCAGCACGACGTGGTAGCCGCGCTCGGCCTGCAGCGGCACCACCAGGCCAAGGCCGCGGGCGAGACCGGCCGAGGCGATGCCGGCGGCCAGCACCACCCGCTCCGCCGCGAGGGTCTCCGCCTCGGTCGCCACGCCAATGACCTGCCCGCCTAGGCGCTCGATGCGCGTGACGCCCGCGCGCCGCACCGATCCGCCGGCCTGTTGCAGGGCGTTCACCAGGGTGCGCGTCAGGCGCTGGGGATTGGTCGTGTGGGCATAGTCCGGGAACAGGATGCCGCGGCGAAAAATGGGGGCGAGGGCGGGTTCGATCTGGCGCAGCTCCGCGGCCGCGACCGGCTCCATCCTGAGCCCGAACTCTTCCCTGAGACGCCGCGCCACGTCTTCGCTGGCGGAGGGGTGGTCGGTCTCGAACACCAAGAGCTGGCCGGCGCGGCGCACCAAATCGGTAAAGGCGGCCTCGCCCAGGAGCCGCCGATAACCCTCGGTCGTGCCGGCCGTCATCTGGTGAATGGCGGCGGCGCTTCGCTGCACCGTCCCCCGCCGCATCGCCCACAGGAACCGCAGCAGCCATGGCAGCCCGCGCGGCAGGTAACGCCATCGCACGCGGAAGGGGCCGAGCGGGTCGCGCAGCCAGCGCGGGATCTCCGGCAGCATGGAGGGGAGGGCGATCGGCACGCAGGCGCCGGCACTGAGCGAGCCGGCGTTGCCGAACGAGCAACCGGCTCCCGGCTCGTCCCGGTCGATCAGGGTGACGGCGTGGCCTTCGCGGGCGAGCTCGAGGGCCGTCGCGGCGCCGACTACGCCTGCGCCGACCACGATCGTGCGTGCTGTTGCCACTGGACCCTGTCCCCGGATCAACCGACGCCGTCGGCGAGGTAACGCCGCGCCAGCACCTTGCCTTCCTCGACTGCCGGCTGGTCGAACGCATCGACGCCCAGCAGGCGCGCAGCGATCATGGTCTCCAGCATGAAATGCATGAAGAGGGCGCCGAGGGTGCGCTCGGCCACCGCCTCCAGCCGGATCACGCGCACCGGGCAGCCATGGCGCGCCAAAGTCTCGGCCGTCGCCCGCGCCTCAACCGCGACCAGGTCGCCGATCGTCTTGCCGACATAAGGCGCGAGCGCCGGGTCGTCCGCCACGCTCGCTTCAATGCGAGAACCGAGGCCGCGGAGCGATGGCTGGAGGATGGTGAACAGCTTGTCCCGCGGTCCGTCGAGATAGAGCTGGAGCTGGCTGTGCTGGTCTACGGGTCCGAGGGCGCGGATCGGCGTCGTGCCCTTGCCGTCCTTGCCCAGGCTCTCGGCCCAGAGCTGCCGGTACCACATGGCGAACCGCTCCAGCCGATCGGCGTAGGGCATCATCACCATCTGCGAGATGCCGCACCCGCCGGCCGCGACCGCGAGCGCCGCGCCGGCCGCCGCCGGCACGGTCTCGGGCGCGGCTCCCGCCAGCACCGGCGCCAGGACTTCGGCCGCGCCGGCGCGCAGCGCCGCCGCATCGAGTCCCAGCAGCAGCGCCGGCAGCAGCCCGACAACGGACAGCACCGAGAACCGGCCGCCCACCAACGGATCATGGTCGAGGACCGGGAAGCCGTGGCGCCCGGCCAGGCGGCGGAGCGGGTTGTCACCGGGCTCGGTGATTGCCGCGAAATGAGCCTTCATGTACTTGCCGCCGCCCGCCGCCTGGATGCGGCCCATGGCGGCGAGCGTCTGCAGCAGCGTTTCCGCCGTGGTGCCCGATTTGGAGACCACCAGGAAACGGGTGGTGCGCAGGTCGCAGGCGGCGAACGCCGCGTCCAGCGTGACGGGATCGAGATTGTCGAGGAAGTGGACGCGCGCGCCGCCCTGGCGGCCGAACAATCCGGGCGTAAGCCCGGCGATGGCGGCGATCGCCTGGGCGCCGAGGCTGGAGCCGCCGGTGCCGAAGACGAACAGATCGGTCGTGTTCTTCAAGAGGTGCTCGGCCACGGACGCGGCGGCGGCGAGATCGTCGTGGCGCGCCGGCAGGCGGAGGAGGGGCAGACTGCCGTCGTCGTGGCGTGCGCGGAGCTCGGCGAGGATCGCTCCGGTGCGCGACAACTGGGCCGTGAACTGTCGGCGCGGGACGCCGACTCTGCCGATGGCGTCCTCGAAGCAGCTTTCGATGACGTGCACGTATGTCATGGCGGGACCGGCGGTGTGGCGGCTGGGGACGTCGGCCGGACCCTAGCCGATCGGCTCGGAGCGGGCAAAGCACAGAGACGCGACAGGCGCGCGAGCTGGGCTCGCGCGCCTGTCCGGCGGCAAAAACTGGCGGGCTACTCGGCGGCGGCGCGGCCCTGCATCCTGGCCGTGTCGGCCTTGAGCACCGGGATGACCTCCTTGGCGAACAGCCGCATCGAGTTCAGGATCCGATCCTGCGGCAGGCCGCCGAACGTCATCCAGCAGGTCAGGAAATTGACCCCGGTCTCGTCGCGCAGCTTGCGCAGCTTCTGGATGCAGGTCTCCGGGCTGCCGAAAATCATCTGGCTGCGCTCATGATCGCCGATGGGGCGGAACATGGCCGTCGACTTCATGTAGTACTCGACCGCCTCTTCGCCGATCGCCTGGGCTTCCTTGTCGGTCTCGCCGACGTAGATGTGCCGCATGCAGTGGAAGTCGAACGGCTTGCCGGCGAGGCCTTTGGCGGCGCGCGAATCGATGAACATGTTGTAGGTCTGGCGCAGCTCGTGCGGTGGCGCCCAGGCGGAGAGCAAGCCGTAACCGTTGTTCACCGCGTAATCGATCCATTCCCGCGTACCGAGGCGCGTCGCAACCCAGATCGGCGGATGCGGCTTCTGGTACGGGCGTGGCACGAGCGTCAGGCGCGGGACCTTGTAGAACTTGCCCTGGTAGGAGAACTCTTCCTGGGTCCAGGCGCCGACGATGATCTCGACGGACTCCTTGAAGCGCTCGACCTTCTCGTTAATCGGAATGTCGAAGCCGTCGAACTCGTATTTGCGATAGCCGGTGCCGAAGCCGGCCTCGATCCGGCCCTTGCTCAGGATGTCGGCCAGGATGATGTCTTCGGCCGTCTGCAGCGGGTGCTGCAGGGGCAGGATCTTGATCGCGGTGCCGATGCGCACGCGTTTGGTGATCATGGCCACCGCGCAGGCGAGCGCGTAGGGCGAGGTGGAAAGGCCGTATTCGCCGAGCACGTCGGGCACGTAGGGGACCGACGAGAAATGGTGCTCGGTGAGCCAGACCGAGTCGAAACCGGTCTCGTCGGCCTGCCGGATCTGCTCGAGATGGTCATAGACGATTTGATGCTCGCCCTTGGTGAAGGGCCGCTCGAGAAGATGGAACGATCCGAACTTCATGCCCGTTTCCTCCGCATTCTTGCGCCCCGACGCTTGCACTGGCCGGCGCAGCACTCATCAGCGACAGGATGATTGCATCAATTTACGGGGTCAATTAGAACATTGTCACCATGACAATCTGGCAGCCACGGCTGGATGGCCGGCGCGGTCCCCGCTATCTCGCCATCTGCAACGCCTTGGCCGAGGACATCGAGGCCGGCCAGCTCAACTCCGGCGACCGCCTTCCCACCCACCGTGACCTCGCCTTCCGCCTCGGCGTGACAGTGGGCACCGTCAGCCGGGCCTATGGCGAGGCCACGCGGCGCGGGCTGCTTTCGGGCGAGGTCGGTCGCGGCAGCTTCGTGCGCGAGCCGGGCAAGGAGGAGAGCGCGGTCGTCGAACGCGGCCTGCTGCCCCACGGCGTGGTCGATCTCAGCCTCAACCAGGCGCCGGTCGGCGGCATGGAGCGGGACGCCTTCCGCGCCGCCTTCGACCATGTCGGCCAGCGGCGCGACATCAGCCGGGTGCTCGACTATCAGTTCGACGCCGGCGGCAGCGAGGCCGAGCGCGTGGCAGTCGCCACCTTCCTGGTCGGCGTCGGCGCCTGGCGCGACGTGGACGAGATCGTGATGACGGCTGGCGTCCAGCACGGGCTGATGGTGGCGCTGGCCGCGCTCGCCGAGCCGGGCGACGTGGTGCTGACCGAGGCGCTCACCTATCCCGGCTTCCGGGCGCTCGCCAACATGCTGCACCTGCGGCCGCAGGGCGTGGCGCTCGACGGCCACGGCCTCATCCCGGAGGCGTTGGAGGAGGCCTGTACCGCGACCGGCGCGCGGGTCCTCTATCTGATCCCGACCCTGCAGAACCCGACCACCGCGATCCTGCCCCGGGGCCGGCGCGAGCAGATCGCCGCCATCGCGCGCCGGCACGGGGTCGTCGTCATCGAGGACGACATCTACGGCTTCCTCGCCCCCGAGGCGCCCGAGCGGATGCAGGCGATCATGCCCGAGCAGACCGTGCTCCTCGGCGGCACCTCGAAGAGCTTGGCGCCCGGCCTGCGCATCGGCGTCGCCGTCGCGCCGCGCGCGCTCGCCGCGCGCATTGCGGCCCGGGTGCGCGCCTCGCTCTGGATGCCGGCGCCGCCCATGGCCGCCGTGGTGCGCCGGCTGGTGGAGGGCGGCGACGCCCTGCGGATCGCCGAGGCCCGGCGCCGCGAGGCCGTGACGCGGGAGCGGATCGCGCGCCAGGTGCTCGGCCGCTACAACATCGCCTCCCACCCGGCGAGTGTGCATCTCTGGATGGCGCTGCCCGAGCACTGGCGCGGGCGCGACCTGATCAGCGCGAGCCGGCAGCGGCAGATCGCGGTAACGCCCGCCGAGACCTTCGCCGTCACCCGCGGTGCCGGGCGTGACCACATCCGGATCAGTCTCGGCGGCCCGCGCAGCCACGCCGCGCTCCGCCACGGCCTGCGCGCGCTGGCCGACCTGCTGGCGGCGGAACCCGACCTGCTCGGCCCGGCGATGTAGGCGGCCGTCCACCGTCCTTGCGAGCGCCGGCACCCACCTTCTACTATCGCCCCGGCATCGCGGGGGAGGGGGAACCACATGACGACGATCGGCTTCATCGGAGTCGGCCAGATGGGTTCGGGCATGGCCAAAAACCTGGCCAAGGCGGGCTTTCAGGTGCGCGCCTTCGACCTGAACAAGGCCGCGCTCAAGGCAGTCGCCAAGGCCGGGGTGAAACCGGTCGGCTCGCTCGCCGAGGTGGCCAAGGGCGCCGGCATCATCTTCTCGAGCCTGCCCTCCTTCGCCGCCGCCGAGGCGGTCTATTTCGGCAAGGACAACATCCTGAGCCACGTGGCCAAGGGCACGATCCTGATCGAGACCTCGACGATCACCCTCGACATCGTGCGCCGCGAGGCGGCGGCCGCGGCGGCCAAGGGGTGCGAACTGATGGACGCGCCGATCGCCGGTGGCCCGTGGGGCGCGGCGGCCGGCACCTTGACCGTGATGATCGGCGGCGCCAAGGCGGCCTTCAAGAAGGCCGAGCCCGCCTTCCGCGCCATCGGTGAAAAGATCATCCATGTCGGCCCAAGCGGCCATGGCATGGTCGCCAAGCTCTGCAACAACATGCTGTTGCAGGCCCATTACATCGCCCTCTGCGAGAGTTTCGCGCTCGGCGAGCGGCTCGGCGTCGACGGCAAGACGCTCTACAACACGCTCTCCCAGGCGTCCGCGCGCAGCTACCTGATGGACAACTACTGTCCGGCGCCGGGGGCGACGGCGAACTCGCCGGCGAACGAGGGTTACACGCGCGTCACCGCCGACGGGCACATCATCCTGAAGGACCTGACGGTCGCCCTCGAGGCGGCGAAGAGCGTGCGCTCGCCGGTGCCGCTCACCGCGAACGCGTTCGCGCTCTACACCATGTTCGTGAACGGCGACAAGCGGGGGCTCGACTGGTCCGGCGCCTATACCCTGTTCTCGGACCAGATCGCCAAGCCCAAGCGCGCCCTGCGCAAGCGGAAATGAATCGCCCTCGCTCCGGCAGATAGGCTGATCCCATGAAGGCTCTCGTCCTGGATGCCCCCAAGCAGTTCCGCATCGCCGACGTGCCCGATCCCGTGCCCGCCGCCGACGAGGCGCTGATCCGCATCCACCGCACCGGCATCTGCGCCACGGACGTCGCCACCTTCAACGGCGATTCGACGGTCGCGATCTTTCCGCTCATCCCGGGCCACGAGTTGGTCGGCACGGTGGAGCGGGCGCCAGAGGCAAGCGGCTATGCCGAGGGCGATTGGGTGACGATTTATCCGACGGTGGGCTGCGGCGTGTGCGCCTACTGCCATGCCGGCAAGCCGCACCACTGCAAGAAGTTCACCGTGTTCGGCGTCTCCCGCGATGGCGGCGCCTTCGCCGAGCGGATGAAGGTGCCGGCCCGACTGCTGATGAAGGTGCCCGAATCCTTGCGCAACGAGCATGGCGCGCTGATCGAGCCGGCGGTGGTCGGCGTGCACGCGGCGCGGCGCGCCGGCATGACCGGCGGCAAGCGGGTGGCCGTCATCGGCGCCGGCACCATCGGCTCCATGTGCGCCCAGGTGTGCCGCGCCTGGGGGGCCGCCGACGTGATCCTGGTGGACCGGCTCCCCGCCCGCCGCGAGCTCGCGCGCGACCTCGGCTTCGCGCACTTCGTCGCGAGCGGCAAGGGCAATCTCGCGGAGGAGATCACCGCCTTCGGTGGCGACGTCGACATCGTGATTGACACCGTCTGCGTCGGCGCCACCCTGGAGGCGGCGGTGAATTCTCTGGCCATGGGCGGCACGCTGCTCGCGCTCGCCTTCCCCCACGCCGGGCAGGCGTTCCAGCTCCCCTATCCGGTCGCCTACCGGCGCGAGATCAACGTGATGTTCTCGCGCAACTACCCGCGCGAGGATTTCGCCACCGCCATGCAGCTCTTGGCCGACGGCCGTATCGACGGGCCACGCATGATCACCGCGACGTATTCGCTCGATCGCTTCGGCGATGCCATGGCCGACCTGAAGAGCCGGCCCGACCGCCACGTCAAGGTGATGATCGCGCCGTGAACCGGCCGACCGCTCATTTGAGCGCTTCGTCCACCCGGCGGGCGTGGGCGAGCAGGTCGTAGTCGTCCCAGCGCCGCGCCACCAGTTGCGCGCCGATGGGGAGCCCGGTCGGCCCGGTGAAGGCCGGCACCGTCAGGCACGGCAGGTCCATGACGTGCCAGATGGAGTTGAACCAGACCGCCCCCGTTTCGGTCAGGCCGAGGTCGGCCTCGCCGATGGAACTCGGCGCGTAAATCAGGTCGAAGTCCGCGAACACCGCGGTGATCTCGTGGCGCAGCCGCTCCACGTCGCGCTTGCGGCGCACGTGGTCGGCGAAGGGGATCGAGCGCCCGTGGGCGAACATGCTCAAAATGGGCGACGACATGTTCTCCTTGTGGGCGAAGTGCTCGTGGGCGAGGTCGCGGGCCAGGTCGTAGGAGATGATGTTCCAGATCAGGTCCTGAGCGGCATCGAACGCCGCCGGCAGCTTGAGTTCGGTGACGCTGAAGCCGGCCTTGGCGAGCTTGGCGGCGCCGCCCTCGATGGCAGCCCGGCCCGCCGGCGTCGCCTTGTCCCAATAGGGGGTGCGGCAGAAGGCGAGGCGAGGCGGCTTCGGCATGCGCCGCCCCGGCTTCGGCACCGCTTGCGCCATCAGCACGGAGAAGAACAGCTCCGCGTCGTCGATCGAGCGCGCCATGATGCCGAGGGTGTCGAAGCTCTCCGAAATGTGGCAGGCGCCGACGAGCGGGATCGCGCCGAAGGTCGGCTTGAAGCCGTAGACCCCGCAATAGGAGGCCGGCCGGATCATCGAGCCGGCGGTCTGGCTGCCGACCGCCAGCGGCACCTGGAAGTCGGCGACCGCCGCCGCCGAGCCGCTGGAGGAGCCGCCCGGCGTATGCGCCCGGTTGTGCGGGTTGGAGGTCTTGCCGGGATAGCGCCCGGCGAACTCGGTGGTCACCGTCTTGCCGAGGACCACGCCGCCGGCCTCCTTGGCCAGGGCGACGGATGCCGCATCGGCGGTCGGGCGCCGCCCCAGATGTACGCGGCTGCCGAAGGCGGTCGGCATGTCGGCGGTATCGATGATGTCCTTGAAGCCGATGGGGACGCCGTGGAGGGCGCCGGCCGGCTTGACGCGATCGCACTCGCGCGCCTGGCGCAGCGCCAACTCGGGGTTCCAATATTCCCACGCGCCGACGGTGGATTCGCGCGCCTCGATCCGGGCCAGGCACGCCTTGACCAGGGCCTCCGAGGTGAGGTCGCCGCGCGCAATCCGGGCGGCGGCTTCGGTCGCGGTCAGCCGGTTGAGCTCGTCCATGTCTCCCTCCGCAAACAGGTCGTGCCGGATGTTACCGGCTGGGGCACCAAGGCGCCACCGGCGCCTGTACCCAGGGCGGCCGATCCGGGATACTGAGGATCCGTGTCGCGCATCCCGGAGGGGCGTAATGGCGCTGCATTTCACCCGCGAGGAGTTTGCCGCGCGCCAGGCGGCGGCGATCGCCGCCATGGCGGGCGCCGGGCTCGACGGCCTGCTGATGTTCCGGCAGGAGAGCATGTACTATCTGACCGGCTACGACACATTCGGTTACTGCTTCTTCCAGTGCCTCTATCTCGGCGCCGACGGTCGCATGGTGCTGCTGACCCGGGCGCCCGACCTGCGCCAGGCGCAGCTCACCTCGACCATCGGCGACATCCGCATCTGGGTCGACCGCGAGGGCGCGACGCCCGAGCACGAGCTGCGCGGGGTGTTGGCCGAATTGGGCGCCGGCGGCCGCGCCCTCGGGATCGAGCTCGAGGCCTATGGCCTGACCGGCGCCAATTGGGACCGGGTGCGCTGCGGGCTGGACGGCTTCTGCCGGCTCAAGGACGCCTCCCACCTCGTCAGCCGCCTGCGCGTGGTGAAGAGCCCGGCGGAGCTGGCCTATGTGCGCCGCGCCGCCGCGCTCGGCGACGCCGCCCTCGTCGAGGCCAACCGCCTCGCCACGCCGGGCGGGGACGAAGGCGAAATCCTGGCCGCCATGCAGGGCGCGGTGTTCCGCGGCGGCGGCGACTACCCGGGCAACTCGTTCATCATCGGGTTGGGCGAAGGGGCGCTGCTCTGCTGCTACTTCAGCGGCCGGCGCCGGCTGGCCGCGAGTGATCAATTGATGCTGGAGTTCGCCGGCGTCTACCGCCAGTACCACTCGGCCCTGATGCGCACCATCGTGGTCGGCCGGCCTTCGCCGCGCCAGCGCGAGATGTACGCGGTCTGCCGCGAGGCGCTCGAGGGGTGTATCGATGCGGTCCGGCCCGGGGAGACCATGGCGACCGTGTACGATCGCCACGCGGCGGTCTTCGGTCGCGCCGGCTTCGGTGCCCATCGGTTGAATGCCTGCGGCTACAGCTTAGGCACGACCTATGCGCCGACGTGGATGGACTGGCCCATGTTCTATCGCGACAACCCGATTCCGATGCAGGCAGGCATGGTCTTATTCCTGCACATGATCCTGATGGACAGCGACAACGGTTACGGCATGGCCCTCGGCACCACGGTCACCGTGACCGAGCGCGGGTGCGGGCGCCTGTCCCAGGCCACCCTCGATCTGGTCGTGAATTAGAGGGTCGGATGCCGCACCTGTTTCTATTCCTCGCCGTGCTCTGCCTCGGCCTGCTGGCGAGTTGTGTACTCTAGGGCGGGAGTGGCGCTGCTGCTGCTGGCACTCGCCGGCGGCTGCCAGCCGCTGCCGCGGCCCTTCGCGCCGGACCGGCTGGACGGGGTGAAGCCGCTGCCGCCGGCGCCTGCCGCGCTCGCAGGCGTGGTGATCGAACCGGTCTCCGGCCTGACGCCCATTGCCGACGAGCGCCTGCGGGCGCGCCTGCGGGCGCTTCTCGCCGCACGCGGGGTAGCCGCGACCCTGGAGAGCGGAACCGGCTACCGCCTGGTCGGCGCGAGCTTTGGCGAGCTCGCGCCGGTGCCGGCAATGCATTGGCGGCTGCACGGCCAGGACGGCGCAGTCGCGGGGGAAGGAGCGACGCCGCTGCCGGCTGACCCGGGGGCCTGGAGCGACGACCGCCTCGACCGCGTCCTGCGCCCGGTGGCGGACCGGATCGTGAGCGGCATGACCGTGGCCAAGGGCGCCGCCGGGGCGCCGCTATCGGTGCTGGTGGAGCGCGTGAGCGGCGCCAGCGGCGATGGCGACCTAGTCCTGGCGCGGGCCATGGTGGTGGCGATCAGGGACGCAGCGGTGCCGGTTGTCACCGCGCCGGGAGACGCGACCTACGTGATCAGCGGTGAAGTGCGCATGACGCCACCGCTCGGCGCGGTGCAAGAGGTCGAAATCCAATGGACGGTGCTGGCGCCCGACGGCCGCCGGCTGGGCGTGGTGCGCCAGGCCAACCGGGTTCCCTCGGGCAGCCTGCAGGCGCGCTGGGGTGCGACGGCGCGGGCGGTCGCGCTGGCCGCCGCCGAGGACATCCTCGGCCTGGTCCGCCACGCCGCAGGACCGCCTCATGCGCCGCGGTAAGCGGATTTACAGGGCCTGGCCCGGTTGCTAGAGTGCGCCCGCCCAGGCACCAGGGGAATTTTCCCAGATAATCCCCGCGACGACCACGGCGCATCCGGGAGCGAGGCCGCATGAAGATTGTCGCCGGCAACAGCAATGCGCCGCTGGCCCAGGCGATCTCGGAAGGCCTCAAGCTGCCGCTCACCCGGGCCAACATCCGCCGCTTCTCGGATCTGGAGGTATTCGTCGAGATCCTCGAGAACGTGCGCGGCGAGGACGTGTTCATCATCCAGTCGACGTCCTATCCGGCCAACGACAACCTGATGGAACTCCTGGTCTGTATGGATGCCTTGAAACGGGCCTCCGCTCGGCGCGTGACCGCGGTGATGCCCTATTTCGGTTACGCCCGACAGGACCGCAAGCAGGGGCCGCGCACGCCGATCTCGGCCAAGCTGGTGGCCAACCTGCTGACCACCTCGGGCGCCAACCGGGTGCTCACCCTCGACTTGCACGCGGGCCAGATCCAGGGGTTCTTCGACATCCCCGTGGACAATCTCTATGCCATGCCGGTGATGATCAAGGACGTGAAGGAGCGCTACGATGGCGCGGACTTGGTGGTGGTCTCGCCGGACGTCGGCGGCGTGGTGCGGGCGCGCGCCTACGCCAAGCGGCTTGACGCCGATCTCGCGATCGTCGATAAGCGCCGCGAGCGCGCCGGCGTTTCCGAGGTGATGAACATCATCGGCGACGTCCAGGGGCGCCAGTGCCTGATCGTCGACGACATCGTCGATTCGGGTGGAACGCTCTGCAACGCGGCCCAGGCGCTGATCGACAAGGGCGCCCAGTCGGTGGTGGCCTATGTGGCGCATGGCGTCCTCTCGGGTGGCGCGGTCGCGCGGGTAGCCGCATCCGCCCTGAGTTCACTGGTGATCACCGACAGTATCCGGCCGAACCAGGCGGTGCGTCAGGCGTCCAACATCCAGGTGCTGTCGATCGCCGAGCTGATCGGCGAGGCGATGCGCCGGATCAGCGAGGAGACATCGGTGTCGAGCCTGTTCGACTAGGCACGGCCGGTAAAGGAGCGGGACGATGAACCAGGTCACCGAATTCGCAGCCACTCCCCGCAGCCGCGGCGGCACCGGGGTCGCGCGCGCCTGCCGGCGTTCGGGAAACATCCCAGCGATCGTCTATGGCGGCGACGCCCAGCCGATCATGATCGAGGTGGCGGGCACGACCTTGGCGCGCGAGATGGGGCGGGCCGGATTTTTCCGCCGGCTGTTCGATCTCAAGGTCGGATCGGAGACCATGCGCGTGCTGCCGCGGATGGTGCAGCTCCATCCGGTGACGGACGCGCCAATCCATGTCGATTTCATGCGGCTCGGCACGCGCGCGACGCTCCGGGTCTCGGTTCCGATCGTGTTCCTCGACCAGGACAAAAGCCCGGGTCTCAAGCGCGGCGGCGTGCTGAACGTGGTGCGGCACCAGATCGAAGTGCGGTGCCCGGCCAATGCTATCCCGGACACGTTCCAGGCGAGCGTGGCGGGCCTCGAGATCGGCGACAGCATCCACATCGGCGCGGTCACGTTGCCCGAGGGCGTGCGGCCCACCATCCGTGAGCGCGACTTCACCATCGCCTCGATCGCCGCGCCGACCGTGGTCAAGGCGGAAGCCGCGGCGGCAGCGGCGGCGGCAGTGGTGGCGGCGGCGGCGGCGGCCGAGGCCGAAACCGTGGAAGGCGAGGCGCCCGCAGCCGCGCCAGCGGCGGCTCCGGCGGCCGAAACCAAGTCCTGAACCCGCCCCTGGCGGGCGCTCCCGCGCCGCCGGCGGCGCGGGTCGAACGGGTCCGCTGGGAAGGTCCGCCATGCTCATGCTGCTGGTCGCGGGACTGGGCAATCCGGGACCGGAATACGAGGGCAATCGCCACAATGTCGGTTACCTGGCGATCGACGCCATCGCCAAGCGCCATGGCCTCGGCCCATCGCGCCGCCGCTTCCAGGGCAAGCTGGCGGAGGGCGAGATCGCGGGAGTCCGCATCCTGCTCCTCAAGCCCATGACCTATATGAACCGCTCGGGCGACGCCATCACCGCCGCCACGGCGTTCTACAAGATCACGCCCGCGCGCGTGCTCGTCATCCACGACGAACTCGACCTGGAGTTCGGTAAGGTGCGGGCGAAGACTGGCGGCGGGACCGCGGGGCACAACGGACTCAGGTCCATCGACAGCCACATCGGCCCCGGCTTCCGGCGCATTCGCATCGGCATCGGTCGGCCTGAGTCCAAGGACGACGTGCTCAATTACGTGCTGCAGGATTTTGCCAAGGCGGAGTGCGAGCCCATGGGTCGCGTGGTCGCCGCGGTCGCCGAGGCGTTCCCGCTCATCGTCGCCGGCCACGACGCCGAGTTCATGACCAAGGTCGCGCTCCTCACCCAGCCCGAGCGCCCCAAGCCGCCCAAGGGAGTGCCGCCGGCCGATGGGGTTTAGGTGCGGCATCGTCGGCTTGCCCAACGTCGGCAAGTCGACCCTGTTCAATGCGTTGACCGCGACCGCCGCCGCGGCGGCCTCGAACTATCCCTTCTGCACCATCGAGCCGAACGTCGGCCGGGTGCCGGTGCCGGACCCTCGGCTCGACCGCCTCGCGGCGATTGCCCGCTCGGCTCTGATAGTGCCGACCCAGATCGACATCGTCGATATCGCCGGGCTGGTACGGGGCGCGTCCCGGGGCGAGGGGCTCGGCAACCAGTTCCTCGGCCAGATCCGCGAGGTCGACGCCATCCTGCACGTACTGCGCTGCTTCGTAGATACCGAAATCACCCATGTGGCAGGCCGGATCGACCCGATCGCGGACGCCGAGGTGGTCGAGACCGAGCTGATGCTGGCCGACCTCGACAGCCTGGAGCGGCGCGCCGAGCGCGCGGCCAAGCGCGCCCGCGGCGGCGACAAGGAAGCCAAGGCCGAGATCGACCTGGCTGAACGCACATCCAGCGAGCTGCGCGCCGGTCGCCCGGCGCGGCGGTTGCTGGCGGAGGGGGTCAGCACGGCGGCGCTCCGCTCACTCAAACTCCTCAGCACCAAGCCGGTGCTCTATGTCTGCAACGTCGCCGAGGCCGAGGCGGCCACCGGCAACGCGTGGACGCGGGCGGCCGAGGAGCGCGCCGCCCAGATGGGCGCGAGCGCCCTAGTCATCAGCGCCGCGATCGAGGCGGAGGTGGCCGCGATCGGGGAGCGCGAGGAACGGCTCGCCTTCCTGCATTCCCTCGGATCGACGGAGCCCGGCCTCGACCGGGTCATCCACGCGGGCTACCGCCTGCTCGACCTGGTCACCTTCTTCACCACCGGGCCGAAGCAGGCGCGCGCTTGGACCGTGCGCGCCGGGGCGACCGCGTCCGAGGCGGCCGGGGTGATCCATACCGACTTCGAGCGCGGCTTCATCCGCGCCGAGACCATCACCTATCAGGATTTCATCGCCTGCGGCGGCGAAGTGGGCGCGCGCGAGGCCGGGCGGATGCGCCTCGAGGGGCGCGATTACGTGGTCCAGGACGGCGATGTTTTCTATTTCCGTTTCAATGTATAACGCTGCCCAGAAACGCATCGGGTAGGGGGAGGACCAACCATGGGCAAGATGATCACGCTGACGGCGAAGGACGGGTTCGCGATGGACGCTTATCTCGCCGAGCCGGCGGGGAAGCCCAAGGCGGGGCTGGTGGTGATTCAGGAGATCTTCGGCGTCAATGCCCATATCCAAGCGGTCGCCGATGGCTACGCCAAGGACGGTTATCTCGCGATCGCCCCGGCGCTGTTCGATCGCGCCGAGAAGAATGTGAACCTGGGTTACGTCGGCGCCGAGCGCCAGCATGGCATCGACCTGATGGGCAAGATGAACTGGGAGACCACCGCGAATGTCGACGTGCCGGCGGCGATCGCCGCCGTGCGCAAAGCGGGCAAGGTGGGCGTGGTCGGATATTGCTGGGGCGGTACCATCACCTGGCTCGCCGCCACCCGGCTCGGGGTCGACGCCGCCGTCTGCTACTACGGCGGGCGCATCGCCAATTACCTGGGTGAGAAGCCGGCCTGCCCGGTGATGATGCACTTCGGCACCAAGGACGCCTCGATCCCCATGGACACCGTGGAGAAGATCAAGGCAGCGCAGCCGGGGGCCACCTACCACATCTACGCGGCCGGGCACGGGTTCAATTGCGATCATCGCGCCGACTACGACGCGGCCTGCGCCCAGCAAGCGCGCGAGCGCACGCTCATGTTCTTCGCCAAGCACCTCGGTTGATCGAGGCAGGGAGGCGGGGGTGGGCGAGCGTATCGATCTGACCACCGACGACGGCTTCAAACTTGGCGCCTACCGGGCAGAGCCGGCCGGCAAGGCGCGGGGCGGCGTGGTCATCATGCACGAGGCGTTCGGCATGAACGCCCACATCCGCGACATGTGCGAGCGCTATGCCGCCTTCGGCTACCTCGCCGTCGCCCCGGCGCTTTACGACCGGGTGCAGAAGGGCGTCGAGGTGCCAGGCTACAGCCCGGATGATCTGGAAGGTGCGCTGGTGCTGCGCAAGGGCCGCGACTGGAACCAGTCGGTCGGTGACATGAAGGCGGCGGTCGCGGCGGCCCGCGCCGCGGGAAACGTGGGCGTGGTCGGCTATTGCTGGGGCGGATCGCTCGCCTGGCTGGCGGCGACCCGGCTCGGCGTGCAGGCGGCGATCGCCTATTACGCCGGTCAGATCATCCAGTTCGTGGACGAGCGGCCGACCTGCCCGGTGATGATGCATTTCGCCGAGCGCGACATCTACGTGCCGGTGAAGGACATCCCTGTCATCCAGGCCAAGCACCCCGAGGCGACGGTCTACCGTTACGACGCCAACCATGGCTTCAATTGCGATCACCGGGTCGACTACAGCCCGGCCGACGCCAAGCTGGCGCAAGAACGGACCCGCGAACTGCTGGCGCGGGCGGTCGGCTGACGGCTCAGCCGCCGATGGAAGCCTCCGCAGTCCCGAACTGGCCGAAATCAACCAACACGCGATCACCCAGGGCGATTCTCACCGGCTCCATGCACGTACCGGTAGTGACCACCTGTCCAGCCAGGAGGGGCTCGCCGCGCTCGGCGCGGTCGTTGGCGAGCCAGGTGAGGGCGATGCGCGGATCGCCCAGCACGTTGGCGCCGATTCCATCGCGCACCCAACGTCCGTTGATCTGCATGCGTGCCGGATGGCGGGAAAGATCGACCCCGCGCCAGCCCTGGGCGTCGGCGCCGAGTACCAGGAAGTTCGCGCAAGCGTCGTCGGCGACCAGCTGCGGCGCGCCGGCCTTGGCGAACTCCCGGATGCGCGAGTCGGGAATCTCGATCGCCGGATGCAGCGCGAGCACCCGCGCCATCACCTCGTCGGTGGTGTAGGGCCGCTCCCCGGCCGGCAGATCGGCGGCGATCCGGAACGCGAACTCGGCCTCCGCCACCGCCATGTGCAGGCGCCGCAAGGGCAACCGCGCCGGGCTGCGGTGCAGGCGATCCGCCAGGAGGCGGCCGGCCAAGGGCGAGGTGACCTGCAAATGGGCCTGGCCGGCCTTGCTGGTGGCCGCGATCTTCCAGCCAACCACGGGTTGGCCGCTGACCTTGGGCAGGGCCGCCTGGGCGGCATAGCCTTCATCGAGCGTGCGCGGGCGGCAATCGGCCCCCAGCCCGTCGATCAGGCGCTCGTCTCGCCAGGCGCCCCAGATCGTCTCGGCCGCCCGGGCCGCCCGTCCATCGGTCATGTAGAATCTCCCCCAACAAGTCGAAGATATGTTAGCGTTTTTGGCGGGGAGGACCAGGCAGGGCTATACCTCCAGTGCGTCGGAAGTTTTGCTGCATCGCAATATTTCCCTTGACAGCGCGCAGCATAATCTCCATTTTGTGCATTGCAGCAAACGGGCACTGCGGCACCTCCCTAGGAGAACAACCATGGCAGCCAACAATCCATTCCTGAACGGCAACTTCGGCAAGCTTGCGGAGACCTTCAAGGTTCCGCAGATCGACCTGGAAGCCATCATGGCGTTCCAGCGCAAGAATCTGGATGCCTTCACGGCTGCCAACAAGGCAGTCAGCGAGGCGATCCGCACCATCATCACGCGTCAGACGGACATGCTCAGCGCGGCCATGAAGGAAGCCATGGGCGCCAGTCGCGACATGATGAAGGTCAGCGACCCGCAGCAGGCCGCTTCCAATCAGGCGGAACTGACCAAGGCCGCGTTCGAGCGTACGCTCGATGCGGTGCGCGAGAGCGCGGCGACCCTCGCCAAGTCGAACACCGAGGCCCTCGAGGTCATCAGCAAGCGCATGGTCGCGTCCTTCGGCGAGATCAAGCAGATGACCGACACCAAGAAGAGCGAGTCCAAGGCCGAGGCGAAGCGGGCCTAATCCGTCTCGCATCTGTCTGCTGGCATCCACAGCGACCAGCGTTCGGGAGGATCCCTCCCGAACGCTGGTCGTCGTGATTCTGGGCCTCCTCGATGCCTCTCACCTTCGACGAGTTCCTGAAGGTCGACATCCGGGTCGGGACCATCGTCCGCGCCGAGCCGTTCCCGGAGGCGCGCAAGCCGGCATTCAAGCTCTGGGTCGACTTCGGACCCGAAATCGGGGTGAAACGCTCCTCGGCCCAGATCACCGTCCTATATCCGTTGGCGGATCTAGTGGGCCGCCAAGTCGCCGCCGTGGTCAACTTTCCGCCGCGGCAGATCGGCCCCTTCCTCTCCGAGGCGCTGGTGCTCGGCTTCCCCGACAGGGGCGGCAATGTCTGCCTGATCCGCCCCGACTCACCCGTCCCGAACGGCGAGCGGCTGTTCTGAGCCGTCCCGCGCCAGGCAAGTCGGCGTGACGGCAACCGCGGGCCTGGGCTAGACTCTACCCATGGCTCGCCAACCATCCAGCCGCAGGGTGTCTCCTGGCCGGACGGCGACTGCAGCGCGACGGAGAGATTGAGCGCGAGGGGGCATGGCGACCGGCTGGTGGGCAGCGTTGCAGCGGTATTCGTCGAAAGACGCCGCGTGGCCGCGTCCGCTGCGGCCGCTGGTGGCCGCCGCCTTGTCCTTCATGGCGCACAACGCCACGCAGCAGGCGGGGCATGTCGCCTTCAGCGCGTTCCTGTCGATATTCCCGTTCTTCATCTTCCTGATCACCATCGCCGGCAACGTCGGGCAGAGCGAGGCGGCTCGCGCCGCCATCGACTACAACCTCGATCTGATGCCGGAGCAGGTGGCCAAGGTCATCCGCCCGCTCATGGCCGAGGTGCTGGCCCGCCCGCGCGGCGGGCTGATGACCCTCGGCTTCCTGGGCACCCTCTGGGCGGTTTCCTCCAGCATCGATTCACTCCGCCTCGCCCTCGAGGAGGCCTATGGCGTGCACCGGCCGCGACCATTCTGGCGGCGGCGGGCGCAGGGCGTGGTCCTGGTGCTACTGGCAGGAACCGCGCTGATCGCCAGCAATTTCCTGATGATCCTAGGGCCGCTGCTGTGGCGGCTGTCGATCGACTACTTCGAGGTGTTCGAGCTGCTGGAGTGGCGGCCGCTCTGGGACGGTATCCGCTATGGGATCGGTGCAACCGGTGCGCTGGTGGTGTTTGCGCTGCTCTACCGCTGGCTACCCAATCTGCGGCAGGACTGGCGCAACGTGCTGCCGGGCGCCGCGCTCGCAGTCATGCTCTGGGTGGTGGTGGCGAGCGGCTTCGGTTTCTATCTCAGCACGCTCGCCAACACCCCCGTCACCTATGGCTCGCTCGGCGGTGTGGCGGTGACGCTCTTGTTCTTCTACCTCAGCGCCATGACCTTCATCTTCGGCGCCGAGTTCAATGCGGCGCTCTCCAAGCGGCGGGGCCGCGGAACCTAATCGGCGCCCTCGACGATGATCAGGTTGCCGGTCGAGTTGGCGTGCCGGATCGGCAGGAGCTTCTGGTACTCGGGCGAGTTGTACCAGGAGAGCAACGTCGCCTTGTCGGGAAAGCCCATAATCACGAACCGCTTCGGCTTCAGGTTGCCCTCGAGCACTTCGTAGGCTTGGCTGCGGGCGACGTACCAGCCGCCGTACTTCTTGAGCAGGGGCGGATTGTCCTTGCTGTATTCCTTGTACTTCTCGGGGTCGTGCACCTCGACGTCGGCAACCAGGTAGCAGGCCATCGCATGTCTCCCTCGGGCATCTGGAACGGGGCGGAAGAGTAGCGGATGGCCCCGGCCCGCGCCATGCGCGCGGCCGAGATTGAGTTGACGCCACGCTTCCGCCAGGATGGCGCCCGGTTTCAGGGGCGGCGATAAGGACGGTACCTAATGATGCAGTTGGCGACCCATGGGCGCGCCGCGGCTCCGGTGCCCGCGGGCATGGTGATTCTCGGGTCCCTTCGCCCCGGCTACGACCGGGTCCTGACCGCGCCTGCGCTAGAGTTCGTCGCCCAGCTCGCACGCCGCTTCGAGGGGAGCCGTTCGGCACTGCTGGCGCGGCGGCGCGAGGTCCAGGCGCGAATCGACGCCGGCTGGCGCCCCACTTTCCCACCTGAGACCGCGGCGGTGCGGGCCGGCGACTGGCAGGTCGCGGCCATTCCCGCCGATCTCCGCGACCGGCGAGTCGAGATCACCGGCCCGGTGGACCGCAAGATGGTGATCAATGCGCTCAATTCCGGCGCCAACGTGTTCATGGCCGACTTCGAGGACTCCAGCACCCCGACCTGGGACAACCTCATCCAGGGCCAGATCAACCTGCAAGACGCGGTCCGGCGCACCATCACCTTCAACGATGCCGCCACGGGGCGCGATTATCGCCTGAACCAGCGGATTGCCACCTTGATCGTGCGGCCGCGCGGCTGGCATCTGCCGGAGGCCCATGTCCGGCTCGATGGCGCGCCGCTCTCGGGCGCGCTGTTCGACTTCGGCCTCTATGTTTTCCATAACGCCAAGGTCCTCCTCGACCGCGGAACCGGCCCCTATTTCTACCTGCCGAAGCTCGAGAACCACCTCGAGGCGCGACTCTGGAACGAGATATTCCTGCACGCGCAAGACGCCCTCGGGCTGCCGCAGGGCACGATCAAGGCGACCGTCTTGATCGAGACCATTCTCGCCGCCTTCGAGATGGACGAGATCCTCTATGAGCTGCGCGATCACATCGCCGGCCTCAACTGCGGGCGGTGGGACTACATCTTCAGCTTCATCAAGAAGTTTCGCGCCGATCCGGCCTGCGTCCTCCCCGACCGCGACCAGATCGGCATGACCCGGCACTTCCTGCGCTGCTACAGCCTGCACCTGATCAAGACCTGCCACCGCCGTGGCGCCCATGCCATGGGCGGGATGGCGGCGCAGATTCCGATCCGCGGCGACGCGGCGGCGAACGGCGCGGCGATGGCGCGCGTGCGCGCCGACAAGGAGCGCGAGGTCGGCGCCGGCCACGACGGCACCTGGGTCGCCCATCCCGGCCTGGTGCCGCTGGCGAAGGAAGTCTTCGACCAGGGCATGCCCGAGCCGAACCAGGTGCACCGCAAGCGCCAGGACGTGGCGGTGACGGCGGCGGATCTGCTGCAGGTGCCCGACGGCACCATCTCCGAGGGCGGCGTGCGCCGCAACCTCAACATCGGCGTGCAGTACCTCGAGGCCTGGCTGCGCGGCACTGGCTGCGTGCCGATCTACCACCTGATGGAGGACGCGGCGACCGCCGAGATCAGCCGCGCCCAGCTCTGGCAGTGGGTGCGCCACGGCGCGCGCATCAGTGGTGGGACGGTGATCGACGCTGGCCTCGTGCGCCGGCTGCTACACGAGGAACTGGCCAAGGTTCGCGACCTGGTCGGGGCGGAGCGGTATGCGGCCGGCGCGTTTACCGCCGCCGCGGCACTCCTCCTCGATCTGGTGTTGCAGCCGGACTTCATCGAGTTTCTGACGCTGCCCGCCTACGCCCGCGTGACCTCGGTTGCCGGCGGTTGAGGCCGGCGCTCACAGCATCAGGCCGGCGACCGCGCCGGTCATGCAGGCCGCGATGGTGCCGGAGATGATCGAGCGCGCGCCGAGCGCCACCACCTCGCCCCGGCGCTCTGGCACCAAGGTGGCGAGCCCGCCGATCATGATGCCGAGGCTGCCCAGGTTGGCGAAGCCGCACAGGCCGTAGAGCATGATGACCTGGCTGCGCGGGCTCAAGGTTCCCGGCGGCAGGGCGGCGAGCTGCAGGTAGGCGATCAATTCGTTGAGCACGATCTTGGTGCCGAGGAGCGCCCCGGCGGCCGCCGCCTCGGCCCAGGGCACGCCCATGGCGAAGGCGACCGGCGCCAGGCCGGCGCCGAGCATGCGCTCCAAGGTCAGGGGCGTGCCGGCAATCGTCGGCAGCAGCGCCAGCCCCTGGTTCACCAGGTGCACCAGCGCGACCAGGACCAACAGCATCGCGATCACGTTGATCAGCAGGGTGACACCGTCGAGCGTCCCGCGGGTGATCGCGTCCATGACCCCGGCGTATGGCTCACCCATGGCTCCGCCGCCCCCGGTCGCCGGTCGGTCCTCGGGCAGCATCAGGCGCGCGACCATGATCGCCGCCGGCGCGCTGATCAGCGAGGCGATCAGGATGTGGCCAAGCGCGTTCGGGATCACGTCCTTCAGGATCACCGCGTAGAGCACCATGACAGTCCCGGCGATGGTCGCCATGCCGGCGGTCATCACGATGAACAATTCGCCCCGGCTGAGAACCCGCAGATACGGGCGGATCAGGAGTGGCGCCTCGATCATGCCGACGAACACGTTGGCTGCGGTCGCCACGCCGACCGCGCCGCCGACGCCGAGCGTGCGTTCCAGCGCGAACGCGAACACCCCGACCACCCGCGGCAGAATGCCCCAGTGGAACAGCACCGCCGAGAGGGCGCTGACCACCAGGATCAGCGGCAGCGCGCGGGTCGCCAGGATGAAGCTGGCGCCCGGCCGGGTTTCCAGGAACGGCAGTGGCGCGCCGCCGAGATAGCCGAAAACGAAGCCGGTGCCGGCATCGGCCGCCTGCTGCACGGCGGTCACGGCCCCGTTCAGGACCAGAAGGGCCTTCTCGACCGCCGGCACGCCGAGCAGGAGCGCCGCGATCGCCGCCTGAAGCGCGAGGCCGGCGCAGGCGATGCGCAGCGCGGGGCGGATCGGCGGCAGCCGGCCACCGGTCTCCAGGGCACCCAGGGCGTAGGCGACCATGGTCAGGGCGAGAAGTCCGCCCAGGCTCTGCCAGATCATGACGCTGGTCTCCTCGCTCCCTGTCCATGGCGGCGACGGCCAGGAGCGGTCGCCGGTTCGATCAGGATATGCAGGGCGAGCGCGGACAGGAAGATCGCGAGGCCGGGTGCCAGCATCAGAGTCGGATGCTCGAGCATGTGGGGGCGGTATTCGAACAGCATCGCGCCCCAGTCGGGCTGCCCGACTTCCACGCCGAGGCCGAGAAACGCAAGCGACGCATAGGAGATCGCGTGGCGCGCGGCGTCGCTGCCGAGATAGGTGCGGAGGACGTCGAGGGCGTCGGGGCCGATGTGGCGGACGATCGCCCGCAGCCGGCCGACCCCGAGCGCCTCGGCCGCGCGGACGTGGGGCAGCACCCGGGCGCGCCGGGTCAGGCCGTGGGCGAGGATGGCGAATGGGCCAAAGCCGCCGAGGCCGAGGGCGATCCCGGCGCTTACCGGCGACAGGCCGAAGAGGGCGCCAGCCGCGAGCCCGAGCACTATTGGGGGCAGGATCAGGCCGAGGTCGGCGAGGAGCATAAGCGCCGCGGCGAGCGCAGGCGGGGCAAAGGTGGCCGTAGTTCCGAGGGCCGTGCCGACCGAGCTGGAGACGACGGCGACGATCAAGACGACGAGGGCCGTCCGCGCCGCGTCTGCCAGCAGGCGCGACAGGACGTCGCGTCCCAGGTGGTCGGTGCCGAGCGGGTGTGCAGCGCTTGCCTCAGCATGTCGGGCGGCGAGGTCGATGGCCGCCGGATCGTGAGGCTGCCACCAGCCCGCGACGAGGAACAGGACGGCGAGCAAGGCGGCTGCAACGGAGCGGCGCACGGCGCTACGCGCTCCTGGCGAGGCGCGGGTCGAGACACAGCGACAACAGCCCGGCGGCGCTGTGCACCGCGACCATCCATGCCGCCACCACGACGACGTAGGCCTGTAGAACGGGGTAGTCGCGGGCGGCGACGCTGTCGACCGCGAACTGGCTGAAGCCCGGCACCGCGAACACGACTTCCGTGACGGCGGTGCCGCCGACGACCCAGGCGGCCTCCGGCACCACGGCGGCGACCAGGGTGATGGCGACGTGCCGGCGACCATGACGCCAGAGGGCGGTACGGCGGCGCAATCCCTTGGCGAGCGCCGTGCGGAAATAGGGTTGCTGGACGACGCGCAGGAACTCGATCCGCACCACGCGCGACAGGCTGCCGCAGGAGTAGAGCGCGATCAGGGCGACGGAGAGCAACAGTCGGGTTGCCCCGTCGCTGCCATAGGGCTGGAAGAGACGCAGG
>SHWA01000011.1 GCA_009693995.1 Alphaproteobacteria bacterium
GAGATGCGGGCCCGCCGTCGCCGGCGGGCCCGTGTCCCTCAGGCGCGCTCGGCCGCGCCGGTCAGTTAGCCAGTTTGCGCGCGTCTTCCTTGGCGATCGAGACTTGTGCGTCGGCGATCGACTTCTCCAGCAGCTTCAGCCACTTGTCGCCGTACTTGCCGACGTACCAGTCCTTGATCGGCTTCACCTTCTCGACGAACTGCGCCTTTTCGGCGGCGGTCGGCACATAGACCTTGCCGCCCTTGTCGCGGAACGCCTTGTAGGCGGCGAGCGCCGTGAACTTAGGATCGTTGTTGGCGGTCGTGGTCATGTGGTGGAAGCCTTCCATGACGATCTTCTGGTCGGCCGGCGAGAGGGCCTTCAGCGTCTTGTCGTTCATCCACCAGAAGCCGAACATGTACATGTGGTTGTCGAGCGTCACGTTGTGCAGAAACTCGTGGAACTTCATGTTCACGATGTCGGTGACGCCGTTCATGGTGCCGACCACCACGCCAGTCGCCAGCGAGGTATAGAGCTCCTGCCACGGGATCGGCGTGGCCGAGGCACCGAGCGCCTTCACCATCTCCACGTGCAGCTCGGACTCGATGGTGCGGATCTTCAGGCCCTTGAGATCATCCGGGCTCTTGATCGGCTTGCCGGTGGTGAAGAAATCGCGCCAGCCGCCGGTGTTGTTGACCCCCATCAGGCGCAACGTGCCGGTCTTCTTGAGGACTTCCCGCCGCACCTCGTCCATGAACTCGCTGTTCATGATCCATTCGGCGACGCGATCGTCCGGGAACATGTACGGCAGGTCGGTGACCTGGATTTCCGGGAAGATGCCGGAGATGCCGCCGACCGTCGAGCCGGTGATCTCGCAGGTGCCAATCTGTACCGATTCCAGGCACAGGCGGAAGTTGTTGCAGAGCTGCCCGCCCGGATAGACCTCGACCTTGATCCTGCCGTTGGAAGCCGACTGCACGAATTCCTGGAACACGAGGGCGCCCTTGTGGTCCTCATCCTCGACCGAGGAGATGTGACAGATCTTGAGCGTCGTTTGCGCCAGCGCCCCGCCGGCGAGTCCGAGGCTGGCCAGCGCCACCGCCCCGGTGGTCAGCCACCGCGGTAGTCCTTTACGCACGTCCATTGCCGTTCCTCCCTGGTTGAACGCCCGGATTCGACGACCGGAGGTGATGCAACCGAGCGGCTGCCGGCGCCGCTGGCGGCAGAGGGCTGCGCAGCGTCGCTTGGTGTTCGGCCGTGTCTGGCAGCAACCCTCGCGCGTCGATCCGATGGTCCGCTCGCCCCTCCGACCCGCTGCGGGTTCGGCCAGAAAATCGTTCGGGTGCGCGCCGATCGACCGACGGTAGCGCCGTCCACGCCAAGGGGTCAATCGACACCCTCGATCGCTTCCCAGCAGACGAATGCACCAACTACCTCATCAACTCAGGCTATGTTCCATCTAATCGGGAAACGCTCTAGAGTGCCGGCACCCGCAAGAATATGTCGGGCGCCGTCGGCACGTAATCGAGCAGCCATGGTACGATCATCGAGATCACCGGGAAATAGGTGATGACGAAGATCGCGACGATCTCGACCAGCAGGAACGGCAGCATCTCGAGGGCGATCACCTCGATGCTGAGCCGCGTCAGGCTGGAGCAGACGAAGAGGATCAGCCCCATCGGCGGCGTCACCAGGCCGACCGACATGTTGACGCACATGATGATCGCGAAATGCAGCGGGTCGATGCCGAGCTTGATCATGGTCGGCGCCAGGATCGGACCCAGGATCAGGATCGCCGGCCCCGCGTCGAGGAACATGCCGACGATCAGCAGGAACACATTGACGATGAACAGCAGCAGGTACGGATCCTTGGTCAACCCGAGCAGCAGGGCACTCAGATTGTTCGGCAGCTGCGAGAGGGTGGCGATGAACGCGAACGCCGTCGCCGTGCCGACGATCAGCAGGATCGATGCCGACGAGACCGCCGACTGCAGCAGGATCTGCGGCAGCTCCTTGATCGGCAGCGAGCGCATTACGATCAGACTGATGAACAGGCCGTAGGTGACGGCGATCGCGGCCGCCTCGGTCGGCGTGAAGATGCCGCCGACGATGCCGCCCAGGATGATCACCGGCGCGACCAGCGGCAGGCCGGCGCCCCAGGCCGCCTGGCCGATCTCCTTCACGGTCGCGCGCCGCGCCGCGCGCGGGAAGCCGCGGCGGTGGGCGATGATCGCGTTCACGCCCATCAGCATCAGCCCGACCATGACACCGGGAACGATCCCGGCCGCGAACAGGCCGGCGACCGAGACGTTCATCATGAAGGCATAGACCACCATGATGATGGAGGGCGGAATGATTGGCCCCATGACCGCGGCGGCCGCCGTGATCGCGGCGCCGTACTTCAGGCCGTAGCCGTCCCTCTCCATCGCCGGGATCAGGATCGAGCCGACCGCCGAGGCATCGGCGACTGCCGAGCCGCTGATGCCCGAGAACAGCATGCAGGTGACCACGTTCACATGGCCGAGCCCGCCGCGGAAATGCCCGACCAGGCTCTTGGCGAAGTTGACGATCTGAATCGTGATGCCGCCGCGGTTGAAAATGTCGCCGGCGAGGATGAAGAAGGGGATCGCGATCAGGGGAAACTGGTCGATGCCGGCATAGGTGCGCTGCACGATCATCTTCAGGAACAGCGCCTGGTCGGTGACCAGGAACGAGATCACCGGCGCCAGCCCGAGGATGAACACGACCGGTATCCCGATCGCGAGCCCGGCGATGAACAGCCAGAAGAACAGGAACGTCATGGCGGGTCAGCCTCTCCCGTTGCCCGTCGGTTGCTACTGGGTGCTGAGGATCTGCCCGCTTGGCTGCCGCCGCGCCAGGGCCGGATCGATCAGCCCGCGCACGGCATCCAGCAGGAACTCGAGCGCGACGGTGGCGACGAAGAAGCTGCCGACGGGCATCGATACATAGACCCAGAAGATCGAGACATCGACCGTGAACGCGCGCTGGATGCGGGCGTTCTGGGTCAGAAACCAGCCCTCCGCCATGAACACGTACATCAGGGCGATGATCGCGAGCGAGATCAGCAACAGCAGAAACTGGTGCAGGCGCCCCTTGGTCAGGTTGATCCCCATCTCGACCGCGACATGGGCGCCCTTTTTCAGGCCGATGGGTGCCGCGGCGAAGGTCATCCAGACCATCAGGAACTTCGAGACCTCCTCCGACCAGGAGATCGCGTCGTTCAGCACATAGCGCCAGAAGACCGACGCCACCACGATCACGGTGAGGACGGCGAGCAGGCCAATGGAGAGCCACTCGAGGAAGAAGGCAACGGCGCGATTGAAGGCGACCACGCCGGCCTCGAGCCGATCGATCAGCGCCAGCACGGCACGCCCCGGCAAAAATCGACCCCGCGCCGGGACCAGGCGAAACGCGCTACCACCCCTTCGTCAATCCGCATTGCTGAGCGGGCCTCCCTCGGGTCCGGACCCCGCCCGCCGCGCGGCCCGGATTTTCTTATTGCTCTAGAACTGACTGGAATGCCTCACCCCTGTCAAGCGCAGCCGGGCAGCCGGCCGCCGCCCGCGGGTGTCAGCGCCGGGCGCGGAAGAAGGCGCGCAGCAGCGCCGCCGACCGCTGCTCGTCGATGCCGCCGTAAGTCTCGGGGCGGTGATGGCACGTGGGCTGGGCGAAGATGCGGGCGCCGTGCTCGACCCCGCCGCCCTTGGGGTCGGGTGCGCCGTAATAGAGGCGGCGCAGGCGGGCGAATCCGATCGCGGCCGCGCACATCGGGCAGGGCTCGAGGGTGACATAGAGGTCGCAACCCATCAGCAGGGCGCTGCCCCGCGCCTGCGCCGCCGCCCTGATCGCCAGCATCTCGGCGTGGGCGGTCGGGTCGGCGCGGGCCTCCACCTGGTTGCCGGCGGCGGCGAGGATGGCGCCGGTCGCGGCCTCGACCACCACGGCGCCGACCGGCACCTCGCCCCGGGCGGCGGCGGCCTCGGCCTCGGCGAAGGCGCGCGCCATGGGCGTGACACGCGGCGCGGCTTTCTTGCGCGCACCCGTCGGCCTGCCTACAGTCTCGGCCATGGCTCGCCCCCCCGTGATCGGCGTCACCTTGGATGTGGAGGCGCCCGGCGGCTACTCCAAGCTGCCCTGGTACGCGCTCCGCGTGAACTATTTCGACGCGGTCGCCGCCGCAGGCGGGCTGGCCGTCGCGCTGCCGCACGAGCCGGATGCGGCCGCAGGCTACCTCGATCTGATCGACGGCCTCCTGATAACCGGCGGCGCCTTCGATGTCGATCCCGCTCTCTTCGGCGCGACCGCGCGGCATGCGAAGGTCACCACCAAGGATCGGCGCACCGCCTTCGAACTCGCCATCACTCGGGCCGCGCTTGCCGCCGACCGCCCCGTCCTCGGCATTTGCGGCGGCCAGCAGCTCTTGAACGTGGTCCTCGGCGGCACCCTCATCCAGCACATCCCGGACGAAGTCGCCGGCGCCCTCGCCCATGAGCAGCCCAATCCCCGCACCGAGCCCGGACACGACGTGACGGTGGTGGCCGGCACGCTGCTCCACCGCATCACCGGCGTCGAGCGGCTGGCCGTCAACAGTGCCCACCACCAGGCGGTGCAACGGGTCGCGGACGGTTGCGTGGCGAACGCCCTCGCCCCCGACGGTGTGATCGAAGGGATCGAGGCCACGGGCAGGCGCTTTTGTCTCGGCGTGCAGTGGCACCCGGAGTACGGCATCTCCGCCGGCGACGGCCTGCTGCTGCGCGCCTTCGTCGCCGCCGCCGCCGGCTGAGCCATGGCGGAGAGCGAACCGCAGGCGGGCATGCGCATTGCCCGGCGCCTGGCCCAGGCCGGACTCTGCTCGCGGCGCGAGGCCGAGCGTTGGGTGGCGGAGGGGCGGGTCGCGGTGGATGGGCAGACCCTCGCCACGCCGGCGACGGTGGTCACCGACGGCCAGCGGGTGACGGTGGACGGCGCAGCGATTCCCGCCGCCCTGTCGCCCCACCTGTTCCGCTACCACAAGCCGGCCGGGCTGCTCACCACCCACCGCGACCCGGCAGGGCGGCCGACGGTCTTCGAGCGCCTGCCCGCGGAGCTGCCGCGCCTGATCTCGGTCGGGCGGCTCGACATCAATTCCGAGGGGCTCCTGCTCCTCACCACCGACGGGGCACTCGCCCGCCATCTGGAGCTGCCGGCGACCGGCTGGCGCCGTCGCTACCGGGTGCGGGTCCACGGCGCCGTCGACCCCAAAGCCCTGGCCGCGCTGAAAACGGGAATCGAGGTCGCGGGCGTGCGCTATGGCGAGATCGAGGCAGCGATCGATCGGGTACAGGGGTCGAACGCCTGGCTGACGATCAGCTTGCGCGAGGGCAGGAACCGCGAGGTGCGCCGCGTGATGGCCCATCTCGGCCTCGCGGTCACCCGCCTGATCCGCACCGCCTATGGCCCGTTCCAGTTGGGCGCTCTCCCTAAGCGCGCGATCGAGGAGGTGCAGACGCGGGCCCTCGCCGCCGCGCTGCCGGCCGATTGGCAGATCCGGCTCGCGCGCCCACGCCATGCGCATCGTCGCCGGCAGCCTTAAGGGACGGCGCCTGCTGGTGCCAACGGGGCGCCAGGTGCGGCCCTCGGCCGACCGCTTGCGCGAATCGCTCTTCAACGTGCTGATCCACGGTGCCCTGGGCAGCGCATTCCAAGGCGCGCGCGTGCTCGATGCCTTTGCCGGCACCGGCGCCCTCGGCTTCGAGGCGCTCAGCCGCGGCGCGGCCCACGCGACTTTCATCGAGCAGGACGCGGCGGCGGCGCGCCTGATCGCGGGTAATGCGGCCCTGCTCGGCCTGGCCGATGCCTGCACCATCCTGACCGCGGATGCGACTCGCCCGCCCCCGGCGCCGGAGCCCTGCGCGCTGGTGCTGCTCGACCCGCCCTATGGCAGCGGCCTGGCGGCGCCGGCGCTGGTCGCCCTGGCGGCGGCGGGCTGGATCGCGGCCTCGGCGGTCGTCACGGTCGAGATCGCCGCCGCCGAGCCGTTCGCACCGCCCGCCCCCTTCGTGGTCACCGACATGCGCCGCTGGGGGGCGGGGCGGGTGGTGTTCCTGGCACGAGGTTGAGCTCAGGTGCGCCCGAACAGGCGCTCGATGTCGGCGAGCTTGAGGGTGACCCAGGTGGGGCGGCCGTGGATGCACTGGCCCGAGAGCGGCGTCGCCTCCATCTGGCGCAGCAGCGCGTTCATCTCGGCGACGTTGAGGGTACGCCCCGCGCGCACGCTGCCATGGCAGGCCATGCGCTCGGCCACCTCCGCCAGGCGGTCGCGGAGCCGGGTGGAGTGGCCGAGCTCCGCCAGTTCCTCGGCGAGATCGGCCACCAGCGCCTTCACGTCGCCCTGGCCGAGGAGGGCCGGCACCTCGCGCACCACCACCGCGCCAGCGCCGAAGCCCTCGACCACCAGGCCGAGCTCGGCCAGTTCCCCGGCACGGGCGAGGAGGGCGGCCGCCGCCGCCGCGCCGACCTCGACCACCTCGGGCAGCAGCAGCGCCTGGCGTGCCACACCGCGCCCGGCGAGCGCGGCTTTCAGTCCTTCGTAGACCAGGCGCTCATGGGCCGCGTGCTGGTCCACCAGGATCAGTCCGTCGGCGGTCTGGCTGACGATGTAGGTGCCGTGGAGCTGGCCGCGCGCGGCGCCGAGCGGGTGCGCGACCGCCGCCTCCGGCGCCGCCTCGGCCCGCGCCGAGGGCTGGGCGAAGGTCGGGGCGAGCGCCGCCTGATAGGCCGCGGCGGCGCGCCCCTGGAAGCCGGCAAGGCCCCGCCCCTGGGCACCGCCACCACCGGCCCAGGTGCGGGGCGCCGGGGTAACAGCGGCAAGCGTCGCCGCCGCGACTGTGGTCGCACCCTGCACACCGGCGCCGGCGACCGCCTGGCGGATGCCTGAGACCAGCAGCGCGCGGACACCGGCGGGATCGCGGAAGCGCACCTCGGCCTTGGCCGGGTGCACGTTCACGTCCACTGCCTCGGGCGCGACCGCGAGGAACAGCACCGCCGCCGCGTGGCGCCCGCCCGGGACCAGATCCTGGTAGGCACCGCGTAGCGCGCCCGCCAGCAGCTTGTCGCGCACGGTGCGGCGGTTGACGAAGAGGTACTGCGCGCTCGTGGTCGCCTTGTTGAAGGTGGGCAGGCCGGTATGGCCGGTGAGGCTGACCCCGTCGCGCTCCGCGGCGAGGGGGAGCATGTTGTCGGCGAAGCTGCGCCCGAGGAGCGCGGCCAGCCGCGTGCCGCCGCCAGCGGCCGCGGGGTGCGCCGGCACGGCGACGGTCTCGCGGCCATCGACGGTGAGGCGGAAGGCGACCTTCGGGTGGGCGAGGGCGAGGCGGACCAGGATGTCCTGCACCGCCTGGGTCTCGGTCCGCTCCGACTTCAGGAACTTGAGCCGGGCCGGGGTGGCGAAGAACAGATCGCGCACCTCGACCCGGGTGCCCGCCGGCTGGCGATCGGGCACGGGCGGGGCGCTCGCGCCCGCTTCGACCGCGACCCGCCAGGCGTCCTCCGCCCCCCGCGCGCGGCTGGCGAGGGTGAGGCGGCTGACGGCCGCGATCGCCGGCAGTGCCTCGCCGCGGAAGCCGAGCTGGGTGATGCGCACCAGGTCGTCGTCCGGAAGCTTGGAGGTGGCATGGCGCAGGAGCGCGAGCGGGAGCTGGTCGCGACCCATGCCGCCGCCATCGTCCTCGACCGCGATGGTGCCGAGGCCGCCGCCGGCGATCGCCACATCGATCCGGGTGGCGCCGGCATCGATCGCGTTCTCCACCAGCTCCTTCACCACCGCGGCCGGGCGCTCCACCACCTCGCCGGCGGCGATGCGGTTGGCGAGGTCGGGCGGCAGGACCCGGATCGGCACCGGCGCTTGCGCTCCTAGTTGGTGGCGGCGACGCCGACCGGCGCGCCGACGATGACGAAGCGGAGCTCGTCCGGGCGCAGCCACGTGCGCGCGGCGCGCACCACGTCGTCGCGGCTGACCGCCTCGACCAGGGCGTTGCGCCGCTCGAGATAGTCGATGCCGAGGTCCTGCAGCTGCATGGTCACCAGCATGCGCGCGAGGCGCCAGTTGGTGTCGAGCTGGAGCGGGAAGGAGCCGGTGAGGTACGCCTTGGCGGCCGCCACTTCGGCTTCTTCCACCTCGCCGGACTGGAAGCGCCGGAACTCCTGCCGCACCAGCAGAATCGCCTCGGCGACGCGCGCGTTCTGACTGGCGAGCTGGCCGGAAAGCACGCCGGCCTTCACCAGCGGGTTCAAGCCGGTGGAGACCCCGTAGACCAGGCCCCGCTTCTCGCGGATCTCGTTCATCAGCCGGGCGCTGAAGCCGCCGCCGCCGAGCAGGTGGTTCATGACGAAGGCGGCCATGAAGTCGGGGTTGTTCCGCTTCGGCCCGGCCTGGCCGAAGACCACCACGCTCTGGGGGATCGCCTTCGGGATGATCGCGACGGCGGCCGCCGCGACCGGCGCCGTCTCCGCCAGGGGCAGCGGCTCGGCGCGGGCGGGGAGGCCGCCGAAGGCGCGGTCGAGCAGGCGCCCGAAGGCGGCCGGCTCCACGTCGCCGCTGGCGCCGATCACCAGCCGGTCGCGGGCGAGCCGGCGCCGCGCGAAGGCGCTCAGGTCGGCGGCGGCGATGGCGGTGACGGTTTCCGCCGTCCCTTCCCGTGGCCGCCCATAGGCGTGGCCGGGAAAGGCCGTGGCCGCCCAGCGCCGGTGCGCCAGGCTGCCCGGGTCTTCAGCATCGCGCTGCAGGCCAGTGAGGATCTGGTCGCGGATGCGGGCGACCGGCTCGGCGTCGAAACGCGGGCGGGTGAGGGCGAGGCCGAGCAGGCCGAACGCCTCCTCCAGGTCGTGGCTGAGCGCGTCCATGCCGCCCTGGAAGCGGTCGCGGTCGGCATCGAAGCGGAGCCCGATCGAGCGCGCCGAGAGCCGGTCCTGGAACGCCTTGCTGTCGAGGTCCCCTGCCCCCTCGTCGAGCAGGCCGCCCAGCATGTTGGCGAGGCCCTCCCGGCCCGCCGGATCGGCCGCCGCACCCGCGTCGCGGAAGGCGAGCTGGACCGCCAGGAAGGGAATGCTCGGCTCGCGCACCAGCCAGGCCTCGATCCCGCCCGGGCTGACCACGCGGACCACCTGGCTCGCCGCCTGGGCGGCACCGCCGAGGGCGAGGCAGAGGAGCGCGGTGCAGAGGAACGTGGTGGAAACGGCGACTTTGCGACCGCGCATCAGGCCCCCTCCTTCGGCAGCAAGAGGCTGGTGACCGAGCGTTCCGGCACCAGCACGGCGCGCGCCGCCGCGGTCACCGCCTCGGCCGTCACCTGATCGAGGCGCGCCTCGCGCTCCTCCACGTCGGCCAGGGTGCCGCCGACGGCGAGCGTCGCCCCGTAGCGGCGCGCGACCGCCATGGTGCTGTCGCGGCCGAAGATCGCCTGGGCCTGGAGCCGGTCGCGGGCGCGCCCCACCTCGGCCGCGTCCACCCCGTGCTGGAGCAGGCGCTGGATCTCGGCCTCGATCGCCGCCTCCAGCGCGGCCATGGTCACGCCTGGGCGCGGGCTCGCGCTCAGGTGGAACGTGGTCTGATCCACCTGCACGTCGTCGTAATAGGCGCCCGCGCTGGTGGCGAGCCCCCCATCCACCACCAGGGTGCGGTAGAGCCGGCTGGTGGCATCGCCGCCCAGAATCTCGGCCAGCACGTCGAGGGCCGCCGCCGTGGCCGCGCCGCCGGTCAGCAGCGAGGGGGCGAGGAAGCTGCGTGCCCAGGTCGGATGGCGCACGCGCGCATCGCGGTATTCCACCCGCCGCGCGGCGCGCTGCGGCGGCTCCACCAGGCGCGCACGCGCCCCCAGGGCGCGCGCCGGCAGAGGACCGAAATGCTTTTCGGCGAGGGGGCGCACCTCGGCCGCTGTGACGTCGCCCGCCACCACCAGGATCGCGTTGTTGGGGCCGTAGTGGCGGCGATAGAAGTCGAGCGCGTCGGCCGTGGTGAGGCCGCGGATCTCGTGCTCCCAGCCGATCACCGGGCGCCCGTAAGGGTGGGCGAAGAACTGCACCACGCTCGCCTGCTCGCGCAGCAGCGCCGAAGGCTCGTTGTCGGTGCGGCTGCGCCGCTCCTCCAGCACCACGTCGCGCTCGGGCAGCACCTCGGGATCGGTCAGGCGGAGATTCACCATGCGGTCCGCCTCCATCCCCATCACCAGTTCCAGGCGGTCCTTGGCGATGCGCTGGAAGTAGCCGGTGTAGTCCTGGGAGGTGAAGGCGTTGTCGCGCCCGCCATTGGCGGCGATGGTGCGCGAGAAGGCGCCGGGCGCAAGCATCGCGGTGCCCTTGAACATCAGGTGCTCGAGGAAGTGGGCGATGCCGGACTTGCCCGGCGGATCGTCCGCCGCTCCCACCCGGTACCAGACCATGTGGGTGACCGCCGCCACCCGGTGGTCGGGGATCACCACCACCTGGAGACCGTTGGCGAGGGTGAAGGTCTCCGCCCGTGGCTCCGCCGCGACTGGAGAGGTGGCGAGGAGGAGGGCGGCGGCGAGCGCCGCGAGGGGAAGGCGCATGGAAGAAGCTCCTGAAGCACCGGGCGGGGACGCGGGGCGACCCTATTCTATCTGATGCGCGGGGGCGGAGGGGCAAGGGGTGGGGGATGGTGTCCTAATTTGAAATCACCCGCAGTGCGGCTACCATACGATCAACTTCGGAGCACCAGCGAGCCGGTCCGTCCCCGCTTCGGGGTCGCGTCAAGCTGCCGATGGTCGCCGCGCCCGCTCACCGCCCTGACTCCTGGGCCGCTTCGGCAGGCGCGCGATTTCAGGCCCGGCGGTTGCCTCGGCGAGCCGCAGGTCGTATGCACTTTGCAGGTTGAGCCAGAACTGCGCGCTCATGCCGAACCAGTGACCCAGCCGGAGCGCCGTGTCACCGGTGATGCCGCGCCGGCCGCGGATGATCTGGGAGACGCGGTTGGGTGGCACGTTGATCTGGCGCGCGAGTTCGCTCGGGCGCACGCCAAGCGCACTCAATTCGTCGGCGAGAATCTCGCCGGGATGGATCGCGGGGCGGGACATTACACGGAGGCTCCTCAGTGGTAATCCACGATCTCGACGTCGGATGGACCGATTGCACCGGCGGGCCATCGGAAGCAAATGCGCCATTGCTGGTTTATGCGAATGCTGAAATGACCAGCGCGGTCGCCCTTCAGGCCTTCGAGTCGGTTGCTGGGGAGCGCGCGTAAATCGCCGATGCCGGTCGCGGCATTAAGAATCTCAAGGCGTTTGTATGCCTGCCGCTCAAATCCATGAAACTCCCTCACGCGTTCCCCGCGCGCAAATGCGGTAGTGCGCTTGTCACGATAGCTTTGGATCACAGGAAGGAAACTTAATAAAATTGACGAATTACGTCAATCGTCAAAACAAGCTGGCGGCGGCGTCACCAAGGGTTCATGCGCGTAGAACTGTCGGATTCAGCGCCCCCCTAGAACAACCCCTCCAGCAGCGCGCGGGTGCGGCGCTGGATGATCGGCACCTCGCCCTCGCTCGCCGGGCGCCCGACGGCGGCGTTGGTGCGCAGGCGCTGGGCCTCCTTCTCGGGATCGACTACCACGCCGGGCTCGGGCCAGTCGGCCCAGAACATCAGCCGCTCGGTCAGCGCCAGGTCCTCCTTGGAGAAGAGCGCGGTCTCGCGGTCGACCATGACGCGGATGCTGGGGTTGACCCCGGCCGTGCCGACCTTGTTGAGGAGCGCCTGCTCGCCGGCACTGCCGGGAGCTGCTGGCGCCGGGGCGCCCGGTGCGCCGCCACCGGCGGGGAGCACCCCCGCCTGGGCACCGGCGCCGGGGCGGGTGGACCCTGCCGTCGGGTTGCGGCCGACATTGGCCAGCAAAGCATCGCGCGCCTGGTCGCGGACCACGGGGTCCTGCGGCCGGGGGGCGCCGGCCTTGGGTGGGCGCAGATCGAGGCTCGGCGGCATGGCGAGCGGCGCCTGGGAGACCACCGCGAACTCGTCGGGCGAGCTCTTCTCCAGGCCGAGCACGCCGCGCGCCTTGGCGCAGCCCCCGGCGAGCAGCGCGAGCGCAAGCGCCGCCACCAGGGTCAGCGCGGAGTATCCGGTGCGTCGCATAGATAAGTCATTTAGCCCCTCTCGGCTCTCGCTTCAAGGTCGCATCGAGCAGCACCAGGCCGGCGCCGACGGTGATCGCGGCATCGGCCAGGTTGAATGCCGGCCAATGGAACCCGGCCACGTGCAGGTCGAGGAAGTCGAACACCGCGCCATAGGCCGCCCGGTCGATCAGGTTGCCGAGGGCACCGCCCATGACCAGGCCGAGGGCGGCGGCCAGCAGGGCCGGCACCCCGCGCCAGAGCCAGACGCCGAGCGCGCCCACCACCGCCACGGTGAAGACGACCAGGGTCCAGCGCGCCTCGGCCGCTACCAGCAGGCCGAAACTGATGCCGGTGTTGTACACCGCCACCAGGTTGAGGAAGGGCGCGAGCACGATCCGCCCGCCGGCCCCCTGGAGCACGCCGTCCAGCCACCATTTGGTGATCTGGTCGGCCACGGCCACCAGAATCGCGATCGCCAGGCCGGCCGCGCGCGGGCTCACGTCGCCTGGGCCTGGGCGGGCACGCCCCCTGCCGCCGCAACCGCACCCACGCACCGGCCGCAGAGGGCGGGGTGCGCCAAGTCGCCGCCGACCTCGGGCAGGACTCGCCAGCAGCGGCCGCACTTTTCGCCCGCCGCCAGGCCGACCACCACGCCGATGCCGGGCACCTCGGGCACGGTATAAGCCCCCTCCGGCACCGCGCCAGCGAGCAAGGTCCCGTCGGAGGTGATCAGGATTTCGGCCAGGTCCAGGCCGGCCAAGTCCGCCAGGCTTTCTGCCGGTGCGTATACGGTCGGATGCGCTTGCAGGCTGGCGCCGATGCGCTTCGCCTGGCGCTCGACCTCGATCGCCCCGGTCACCACCCGGCGCAGGTCGCGGATGCGCGCCCAGCGCGCCCCCAGCGCCGCATCGGCCCAGGCGGCCGGCGGGTTCGGCATCTGGCGCAGGTGTACGCTCGGCGCCGCCTCGCCCAGGCGGTGGCGCCACGCCTCCTCGGCGGTGAAGCAGAGCACGGGGGCGAGCCAGGCGGTGAGAAACGAGAACAGCTCGTCCAGCACGGTGCGCGCCGCGCGGCGGCGGATCGCATTCGAGGAATCGCAATAGAGCGCATCCTTGCGCACGTCGAAATAGAAGGCCGAGAGGTCGAGGGCGCAGAAATTGTGCAACTGGTTGTAGAAGGCGTGGAAGGTGAAGTTGGCCGCCGCCTGGCGCCCCTGCGCATCCAGCTCGGTCAAGCGGTGCAGCACCCAGCGGTCGAGCTCCGGCATCTCGTCCCGCGCCAGGCGCTCGGCGGCGCCAAATCCGGCCAGGTTGCCGAGCAGGTAGCGCAGCGTGTTGCGGAAGCGCCGATAGCCGTCCGCCTGGTGCTTGAGGATGTCGTTGGAAATGCGCAGATCGTCCGAGTAGTCGGCGCTGGCCACCCACAGGCGCAGGATGTCGGCGCCGTGGCGCTCGGTCACCTCCTGGGGCGCGATCACGTTGCCGAGGGACTTCGACATCTTGCGCCCCTCCCCGTCCAGCACGAAGCCGTGGGTGAGCACGGCCTGGTAGGGCGCGCGGCCGCGGGTGCCGCAGGCCTCGAGCAGCGAGGAGTGGAACCAGCCGCGGTGCTGATCGACGCCCTCGAGGTAGAGGGAGGCCGGCCAGGCCAAATCCGGATTGCCCTCCAGCACGAAGGAATGGGTCGAGCCGCTCTCGAACCAGACATCGAGGATGTCGGTCGCCTTCGCGTAGTCGGCGGCCGGGTAGTCGTTGCCGAGAAACCGCTCGGGCGGGCTGGTGAACCAGGTGTCGGTGCCCTCGGCCGAGACCGCCGCGACGATCCGCGCCTGCACCGCGGGATCCTTGAGCAGCGCCCCCGTGGCCTTGTGGGTGAAGACCGTGATCGGCACCCCCCAGGCGCGCTGGCGCGAGATCACCCAGTCCGGGCGCTCGGCGATCATGGCGTGGATGCGGTTGCGCCCCGCGGCCGGCACCCAGCGCACCCGGTCGATCTCGGCGAGCGCGATCCGGCGCAAGCCGTTCGTCGCCATGCTGATGAACCATTGCGGCGTGGTGCGGAAGATGAGCGGCGCCTTCGAGCGCCAGGAATGGGGGTAGGAATGCACCAGGGTGCCGCGGGCCAAGAGGGTGCCGGCGGCGCCGAGCGCCTCGGCGATCAGGGGATCGACCTTGTAGACGTTCTGGCCGGCGAAACAGGGCACGCTCGCCAGGTAGCAACCGTCGGGGCCGACGGTTTCGGGCACGGGGAGGGCGAACTTCTGCCCCAGGGCGAAGTCCTCGGCGCCGTGGCCGGGGGCGATGTGGACGAAGCCGGTGCCGGCCTCCTGTTCGACGAAATCGGCCGGCAGCAGCGGCGCCTCCAGGTCATAGCCGTGGCCATGGAGCGGATGGCGGCACCGCGTCCCGGCAAGGTCCGCGCCTTTCAGCTCGGCGACCACCCGGTGGCCGGTGATGCCGGCCCTGGCCGCCACCTCGGCGACGAGAGAGCCGAGCAGCGCCAGGCGCTCGCCCACCCGTGCCAGGCTGCCCTCCTTCACCTCCGCCACCTCGATCACGACGTAGGCGAAGTCGGGGCCGTAGGCGACGGCGCGGTTGCCGGGCAAGGTCCAGGGGGTGGTGGTCCAGATCACCACCGCGGCGCCGGCAAGCACCGGGTGGGAGGCCTCGGCCACGGGGAAGCGTGCATGGACGGTGGTCGACTTGTGGTCGTGGTACTCGACCTCGGCCTCGGCGAGCGCCGTGCGCTCGACCGGCGACCAGAGCACCGGGCGGGCGCCACGGAACAGGCCGCCGTTGAGGGCGAAGGTCGACACCTCGCGCACGATCTGCGCTTCCGCCGCCGGCGACATGGTGGTGTAGGGGTGGTCCCAGTCGCCGAGCACGCCGAGGCGCTTGAACTCGTCCTTCTGCACGGTGATCCAGTGCTCGGCGAAGGCGCGGCACTCGGCGCGGAACTGGGCCAGGGGAACCGCGTCCTTGTCCTTGCCCTCGGCGCGGTAGCGGCGCTCTACCTCCCACTCGATGGGCAGCCCGTGGCAGTCCCAGCCGGGCACGTAGTTGGCGTCCTTGCCCAGCATCTGCTGGGTGCGGTTGATGACGTCTTTCAGGATCTTGTTGAGCGCGTGGCCGATGTGCAGATGGCCGTTGGCGTAGGGCGGGCCGTCGTGGAGGATGAACTTCTCGCGCCCCTTCGCGTCCCGCCGCAGGCGGCTGAACAGATCCTCCTCGGCCCAGCGCCGGAGGATCTCGGGCTCGCGCTTGGCGAGATCGGCCTTCATGGCAAAGCCGGTCGCGGGCAGGAACACGGTCGCGCGGTAGTCCTGGGTCATGGCGGTTCCTTGGTGGCGCGGGCGGCTGGGGTTCAGCTCGCGCGGGCGAGCGCCCGCTCGCGCCGCTCGGCGTGCAGGCGCCGGGCGCCATCGCAATCGGCGGCGATCTGGCGGGTGAGGGCGTCCAGCCCGTCGAACTTGCGCTCGTCGCGGATCCGCTGGACGAAGGCGACGCGCAAGGAGCGGCCGTAGAGATCGCCCGCGAAGTCGAACAAGTGCACCTCGAGCAACTGGTCCTTGCCGTCGAAGGTCGGGCGGCGGCCGAAGTTGGCGACCGCCGGCACCCAGGTGACGCCGCCCGCGCCCGCAATGCCGGCGCTTACCGCGTAGACGCCGGCCTTGGGGCGGAGGTAGGAGCCGAGGCAGACATTGGCGGTCGGGAAGCCGAGGCGGCGGCCGCGCGCATCGCCGTGGGCGACCCGGCCCTCGATCTCCCAGTCGCGCCCCAAGATGGCGGCGGCCTCCTGCACCTCGCCTGCCTGCAACAGGCTCCGCGCCCGGGTCGAGGAATAGGCGCTGGCCCCGCCCACGGGCGCGACCACGGTCATGCCGAAGCCATGGCGCCCCGCGGCATCGGCGAGCAAGGTCGGGTTGCCGCGGCGGCCCTGGCCGAAGATGAAGTTCTCGCCGACCACCACATGGCGGGCGCCGAGCCCCTCCACCAGCACCCGGGCGATGAAGGCCTCGGCGGACAGGCCCGAGAACGCGCGGGTGAAGCGGGCGACCGCAAGGCTGGCGATGCCGGTCTCGGCCAGGAGCCGCGCCTTGGCTCGGAAGGCGGTGAGGCGCTCGGGCTCACGCTCGGGGCGGAACAGCAGGACCGGGTGCGGCTCGAAGGTGAGGATGCTGGTCGGGGCCTCGACCTCCAGGGCGATCGCCTTGGCCGCCGCGATCACCGCCTGGTGGCCGCGGTGCACGCCATCGAAATTGCCGATCGCCACCACGGCGCCCCGCTCCGGCGCCGGCGCACGGAACACGTCCCGGAACACCCGCATGGGCGCATTTTCACCAAATGCCTGGGCCGGTCAACTTGGAGGGCGGCGGCTACTCCGCGGCGACCAAGGTGCGCTCTGGCACCTGGATCACGGCCTGGCCGTCGATCACGGTCCGGTTGCCGACCCGGCAGAGGGTGAGGAGGCGGGTGCGCGCCTTCTCGGGATAGAGCTCGGCCACCGTGACCGTGGCGGTCACCGCATCGCCCACCCGGACCGGCGCCTTGAACCGGATCTCCTGCGAGACGTAGACGCAGCCCGGTCCAGGGAGGCGCGTGCCGATCACGGTCGAGATCAGGCTGGCGTAGAGCATGCCATGGGCGATCCGCCCGCCGAAGACCGTGGTGGCGGCGAAGTCCTCATCCAGATGCAGCGGGTTCACGTCGCCCAACATGCCGGCGAAGATCAGGATCTCGGAATCGCTGATGGTCCGCGTCACCGCGGCGGCCATGCCCACTTCGAGTTCGTCGAAGCGGTACCCCCGCATGAGCGCTTGGGGCCCGGGTCGGAACATACCTGCTCCTTTGCCACAGCGCGACGGATACCTTCCGCGGCGCACGGTTGGTCACGCTCCCTTATAGGCGGCCGGTGTTGCTGATTCGTGAAGGGCGCACACGCCGGTTTGGAAAGCGCCGCGAGGAACCGGCCGCCGTTGGGTCGTGTTCTCGCGCTCCGCGGTGCGGTATGGTGCTTGCGGAACTGAACCCCATGCTGCTGCCGCTGCCCTCCTTCCTCAACCTGCCAGGAGCCGTGCCGCCGAATACGGCGGCGGCACTGCGTGCTGCGGCCGGGCTCCATGTCGGCGGCGCCCTGGCCAAGGCGCGCGAGGCCTACCAGGCGATCCTCGCCCAGAACCCGGGCCACGGAGAGGCGCGTCTGCTGGCGGCGCTCGCCGACCTCCGCCTCGGCGCCGGCGCGCGCGCGGTCGCCGCGATGGAGGCCCTGGTGCAGGCGCGGCCCGACGACGCACTCGCGCGGGCGGCACTCGGCGCCGCGCGCCTCGCCACCGGCGACGCGGCGGCGGCGGAGGGCCTGTTGGCGGCGGCCGGCGCGCTCCGCCCGAGGGACGCGCAGATTCCCCATCTCCTGGCGATCGCGGTGCTGGCCCGCAAGGACCGCGCGGCGGCCGAGCGGCACTTGCGGGCCGCGCTCGACCGCGACCCCGGCCTTTGGGTCGCACGCCTTTTACTGGTGGTGCTGCTGGTGCGGAGCCAGCGGCTGGATGAGGCGGCGGCGCTGCTGCACGACCCGCCGCCCGAGCCGCCGGCTGCCGAGATGGACCCGGTCGCCAGCGTCTGGCGCACCTTCGCCCCCGAAGACACCTATCTGGAGGCCGCGCGCGAGCTGGCGGCGGCGCTCCAGGCCGAGGGGCGGGATGCGGAGGCGATCGCCGCCTGCGGGCTCATGGTGCACCTGTTGCCAAACCAGGGGCGGCGCCATTACGACCTCGGCATCGCGCTCGAGGCCGCCGGGCGGATCGTGGACTCTCTCGCCGCCTATCAGCAGGCGGTCCGAGTCTCACCCGGCGCCTACCCGCCCCACGCCAAGGTCGGCAGCATGCTGCTGGTGCTGGGGCGGCTGCCGGAGGCGATCGCCGCCTGCCGCGAATGCTTGCGCCTGCAACCCGGCCACGCCCACGCGCTCGGTCACCTGGCGGTCGCGCTCGACGAGGTGGGCGAGGGCCGCGAGGCCGCCCTGCTGTTGGACTTCGATCGCTTGGTGCGCCCGCGCCAGTTCCGCGAGGACGAGGTCGCGGGCGGCCTCGCGCGCCTGAATGCCGATCTGCGACAAGCGCTCCTCACCGGCGCCGATCTCAAGCGGCTCGGCAACGCCGTGCTGACGCAGGGCATCGACGTGGACGACATCTTCCCGGCCACGCGCGATCCCTTCGACCGGCTGGAGGCCCTGATCCGGCGCAGCATCGCTGAGTATGTCGCCGCACTTCCCGAGGATGCGCGCCATCCCTACCTCGCCTGCCGCCCGCGCACATGGTGGCTGAAGGCCTGGGGGACGGTGCTCGAATCAGGCGGCTGGCAGGCCGCGCACTTGCACATGGAGGGCTGGCTCTCCGGCACCTACTATGTGGCGGTGCCGGAGGCGGTGCGGCGTGGCGAAAGCACCGCCGGCCACCTGATGTTGGGGCGGCCGCCGGAGCGGATGCCGCTCCACGCGCGCCGCCGCGTCATCACCGTGCGCCCCGCCCCGGGCCTGACGGTGATGTTCCCGTCCTACGTGTTCCACCAGACCGTGCCGTTCGAGAGCCTCGATCCGCGCCTGACCATCTCCTACGACCTGCGTCCGGCGGATTGAGGGATATTTCAGGGACACAATACTTATTTCTGATGCATGGAATTAAGTATTGTGTCCCCGAATTAGTAGGGGCAAGGGTCAGGGTGCGCCCAGGGCTTCGATCAGGGCGTCCCTAACGGCGGCCGTGGTGGCTTTGCCGCCGAGGTCGGGGGTGTGGAGTGACGCATCGGCCGCGACCCGCAGAATCGCCGCCATCAGGCGCGCGGCGGCGGCGCTCTCGCCCAGGTGCTCCAGCATCATCTCTGCGCTCCAGACCGCGCCCAGCGGATTGGCGATGCCCTGCCCGGCGATGTCGAAGGCCGAGCCATGGACGGGCTCGAACATGGAGGGGTGCACGCGCTCCGGGTTGATGTTGGCCGAGGGCGCCAGGCCGAGGGAGCCGATCAGCGCCCCGGCCAGGTCGCTCAGGATATCGGCGTGCAGGTTGGAGGCGACCATCACGTCGATGGATTCGGGGCGGCGAATCATGCGCACCGTCATGGCATCCACCAGCTCGCGGTCGGTGGCCACGTCCGGGTACTCGGCAGCAATTTCCGCGAACACTTCGTCCCAGAGCACCATGCCGAAGCGCTGGGCGTTCGACTTGGTGACCAGGGTCAGGCGCTTGCGGAGGCGGCGGCGGGCGAGCTCGAACGCCTGGCGGATGACCCGAGCCGAGCCGGCGCGGGTGAAGACCGCGGTCTCGATCGCGACCTCGCCGGCGGATCCCTGGTGCACCCGACCGCCGGCGCCGGCGTATTCGCCCTCCGAGTTCTCGCGCACCACCAGCCAATCCAGGCGGCGGCCATCGACGCACCTAAGCGGCGAGGCGATCCCCGGCAGCACCCGCGCCGGGCGCAGGTTGAGGTACTGGTCGAACCCCTGGCAGATGGCGAGGCGGAGCTGCCAGAGCGTGACATGGTCGGGCACGTCGCGGGCGCCGACGGCGCCGAACAGGATGGCGTCGAACCGGCCGAGGGTGGCCAGCGCATCCTCGGGCATCATGCGCCCCGCGCGCCGGTAGTAGTCCGAGCCCCAGGGGAGGGTTCGGCAATCGAACCCGAGGCCAGGCTCGCGCGCCTGCAGCGCACCCAGCACGGCCACTGTCGCGGCGATCACCTCGCCGCCGATGCCATCGCCGGGAATGACCGCGATCCGGTGCCTGCCCATGACTGACCCCACGCCTCCGCTTCGGTCTGCGTCTAACACGCGGCACCATAGGCCGCCACGGGCGCCGAAAAAAACGCGCCGTCCGCAAAGGACGGCGCGAGTCTCACAGGGAGGTAATTGGGCCGGTGACGCATGGGGGGGGTCGCATCACCGGCTGCGCCTTGTATAAGAAGCCGCTAATGGAGGTTCAAGGGCCGGCCCGCGGGTTCCCATCTGCCGTGTGGTGTGGTCGCGAATCCTGAGAAAGAAGCTGCGGCTAAGGAGAGGCAGGAGGCGGCGCATCTTTGTCCTTGTGCTGGCGCGGGGACTGAGTCCAGGATTCCGCAAGAATCGAGAATCAAGAATTAGGGGAGACGGATCCTGACCGAACACGTGACGGCCGAGACGATCGTGCTTCCTGGCGCCCCGCCGACGGGCCTGGGCCTGCCGCGCTGGGCACAGTTGATGATCGTGCCCGTGGTCCTGATCGCGGCCTGGGAAGCCCTCGCCCAGCTCGGCTGGATCAACCTGATCTTCTTCCCCGCGCCCAGCCAGATCGCGATCTCCGCCTGCAAGATGATCGCCTCGGGCGAACTCTTGCGGCACTTCGCCGATTCGCTCCGGCGCATCGCCATCGCCAACACGGTCGCCATCGGCATCGGCGTGCCGCTCGGCTTCTTCATGGGCCTCTACCGCCCGTTCGAGAATCTGATGGATGGGATCGTCAACCTGGTGCGCCCGATCCCGCCGCTGGCCTGGATCCCGCTCGCCATCCTCTGGTTCGGGGTGGGCGAGAAGGCGGTCGTGTTCATCACCTCGATCTCGGCCTTCTTCGCGATCCTGCTCAACACCATCGCCGGCGTGCGCGCCGTCGAGAAGTCGCTCGTGCGCGCCGCGCTTTCGCTGGGCGCGACTGAGTCGGTCCTGATCCGCAAGGTGATCCTGCCGGCGACGCTGCCCCACCTGTTCACCGGCTTTCGCATCGCCCTCGGCGTCTCCTGGATGAGCATCGTCGCCGCCGAGCTGATCGCGGCATCGAGCGGGCTCGGGTTCATGATTTCCTACTACCGCGAGGTGATCCGGACCGACCTGATCCTGGTCGGCATGCTCTCCATCGGCGTGGTCGGCTTCCTGATGGACCGCGGCCTGATCTGGCTCGAGGGCAAGCTGCTGCCCTGGCGTGTGCGGCTGGAGCTCTAGCCCATGGCGGTCAAGCTCGAGATCGCGGGGGTCAGCAAGCACTACCCCGGCCACGACGGAATCTCCGTCCACGCCCTCGATGGCGTCAGCTTCGGCATCGAGGATGGGGAGTTCGTCAGCCTGCTGGGGCCGTCCGGCTGCGGCAAGTCCACCCTGCTCCATATCCTGGCCGGGTTCGAGGCGGCGACCGCCGGGCGGGTGGTGCTGGACGGCCGCCCCATCTCCGGCCCTGGCGCCGACCGCGGCATGGTGTTTCAGGACTACGCGCTGTTCCCCTGGAAGACCCTGATCGAGAACGTGACCTTCGGCCTCGAGCTGCGTGGCATGACGCGGGACGAGCGCGAGCGGATCGCGCGCGACTACATCGCCCTGGTCGGCCTCACGGGCTTCGAGAACCGCTTCCCGCACCAGCTGTCGGGTGGCATGCGCCAGCGCTGCGCCCTCGCCCGTTCGGTCGCCAACAGCCCCGAGGTGCTGCTGATGGACGAGCCCTTGGCCGCCATCGACGCGCTCACGCGCAACCAGCTGCAAGAGGAGATCCTGAAGGTCTGCGCCGCCCGCGACGGCGTTCCGCGCAAGACCGTGGTCTACGTTACCCATTCCATCGACGAGGCGGTATTTCTCTCCGACCGGATCGTGGTGATGACACCCCGTCCCGGGCGCATCCTGCAAGTGCTCGAGGTGCCCTTCGGCTATCCGCGTACCGATGCGACGCGCCTGGATTCGCGCTTTTCGCCCCTGGTGGCGGAAATCTGGCAGACGCTCAAGGTTCACATGGTGCAAGCCATCGACAGTGGGAGGAATTGAGATGCCGAAAAGGTTTCGCCTGGCGGCCGTCGGGCTCGCGCTCGCGGCCACCCTCGCCTGGGCATCCGGAGACGCGGCCGCGCAGGCGCGCAAGTCCCTCGAGGTGCGGATGGGCTGGCAGCCGCTCGCCGGGGGGAGCGCCATCATCACCAACCACATGATCCGCGAGAAGCTGTTCGAGAAGCAGGCGGCCAAGTTCGGCTACGACCTCAAGATCGACTGGAAGACCTTCCCCTCCGGGCCGCCCTCCAACGAGGCGATGATCGCCGGCCAGCTCGACATGGACATGCACCTGGCGGCCCTGCCCACGGTGAACCGGATCGCCGTCGGGGTACCCGTGGTTCCGATCGCGGTCGTCGGCAGCAACATCGCCAACGCGGTGATGGTGGCGCCGAAGTCGGCGATCAACGACATCTCCATGCTGCCGGGCAAGACCGTCGGTCTGCCGCTCGGCACCTCGGCGCACTACGTGTTCGCGAGCGTGATCTTCACCCACTTCGGCAAATCGACCGAGGAGCTCGGCATCAAGCTGATCAACATGCCGGTGACCGAGGCGATCAAGATGCCGACCGGGATCGACGCCGCCGCCGTCTGGGTGCCGGTGCGCTACATCGGCCCGCACCTGGGCACCGCCGAGCTGCTGGTGGACGGCAACGGCTGGACCGGCAAGGGCTACAAGAACCCGGGCACGCGCACGCCCGAAGTGCAGAAGGCCTGGGCCTATCCCGAGGGCTACAACACCGATCGCATCTATGGCTTCGTCCACGAGAAGTTCCTGGCCGACCACCCGGACGTGATCGTGGCCTATCTCCTGGCGCTCTCCGAGGCGCAGGACTGGGTGCTTGCCAACTTTGCCAAGGCAGTCGACGACGGCGCCGAGCTGTGGAAGCAGGAGAAGATCATCTCCGACACCACCTTGCAGACCTATGCCGAGACGGCGGGCATTCGCAGGGCACCCATCATCCTGGAGTGGGACATCCTGACCTTGATCAAGGCGTCCGAGTTCCTGACCTTCGCCAAGGTGCGCGACAAGCCGCTCACCTTCGACGGGGTGAAGGCGCTGCTGATGAAGGGCGCGGCCGTGCAGAAGCGTGCCTACGACGCCATGACCAACAAGAACTCGGTCGAGGACATGAAGAAGGGATTCCGCGGCAAGACCGCGCTCTACGGCGAGATCCTAATCAACGGCGGCGCGCCGATCTGGGAGTGGGCGGCGACCCCCGACTGGGGCAAGCGCGTCTACGTCGAGGGTCCGTTCCCGAAATGAGGGATGCGGCGCTTCGCGAATTCGCTCCGGCGTACCGATGCCACCCGGCTCGAACCGGAGTTCACCCGGCTCGTCGGCGCCCTCTGGCAGACCCTGAAGGCGCACATGATCCAGTAGTCAACCTGATCCCGGAGGAAACTCTATGACGAGAATGCCGTTTCGCCTGAGCCTCGCCGTGGCGCTGGGCTTGGGGCTCGCCACCGCCGCAGTGGCATTGCAGCCGGGCGCCGCCCTTGCCCAAGCCAAGAAGGTGGTCGAGGTGCGCGTCGGATGGCAGCCCCTCGGCGGGGGCAGCGCGGTGATCATGGACCACATGGTGCGCGAGAAGATCTTCGAAAAGGAAGCCGACAAGCTCGGCTACGACCTGAAGATAGAGTGGCGGACCTTCCCGGCCGGCCCGCCGCAGACCGAAGCGGTGATCGCCGGTCTGCTCGACATCGACTGGGGCGTTTCGGCGCTGCCGACGGTGAACAGACTAGCCACCGGCGTGCCCTCGATTCCCTTCACCATGGTCGGCAGCAACATCGCCAATGCGGTGCTGGTGGCGCCGAAATCGCCGATCAACGACGTTTCCATGCTGCCGGGAAAAACCATCGGCCTCCCCATCGGCACCTCGGCCCACTACGTGCTGGCGAGCATCCTGTACACCCATTTCGGCAAGTCGCCGGACGAGCTCGGCATCAAGCTGATCAACATGCCGGTGACCGAGGCGATCAAGATGCCTACCGGCATCGACGCCGCCGTGGTCTGGGTGCCGGTGCGCTACATCGGCCCGCTCCTGGGAACCGCCGAGCTTCTGACGGACGCCAATGGCCAGACCGGCAAGGGCTACAAGAACCCGGGGGCGCGCACGCCCGAAGTGCAAAAGTCCTGGGCCTACCCCGAGGGCTACAACACCGACCGGCTCTACGCCTTCTCGACCGAGAAATTTCTGGCCCAGCATCCGGACGTGTTGGTCGCCTACATCCTGGCCCTGGCTGAGGCGCAGAAGGGGGTTCTGGCCGATCTCGACGCCGCCTCGGCGCGCGCGGCCGACATGTGGAAGCAGGATAGGATCATCGCCGACACCACCTTGCAGACCTATGCCGAGTCCTCTGGCGTCCGCAAGGCGCCCTTCCTGCTGGAGTGGGACCTCCTGACCCTGGTGAAGGCGTCCGAATTCCTGAAATACCTCAAGGTGCGCGAGAAGGCTTTCACCTTCGACGACCTGAAGCCGACCTTCCTCAAGGGCGCGGCGGTGCAGAAGCGGGCCTGGGAGTTGATGGCCAACAAGATCTCGGTCGCCGACATGAAGAAGGGCTTCGCCGGCAAGACGGCGCTCTATGGCGACATCCTGGTCAACGGCGGCGCGCCGGTCTGGGAGTGGGCGGAGACCGCCGACTGGGGCAAGCGTATCTACATCGAGGGTCCGTTCCCGAAGTAAGGGGCCGAATCCCCGATCCCCAGGTGAGGGTCGCGAGAGGGCGGGATGTCACAGGCGTCCCGCTCTCGATTCCTTGCTATACTCCGTCACAAATATCGCGGAGTGCCAGCAGCAGGAACCATGGCGGCGAGCAGCGGTAGAATTTTCTACTGATCGACTGCCTTCCTTCGTCGTCTATGTGACGACCGGCTCTAGAGATACAGCGGCGTGTCCAACATTGTTTTCCTTCTGAGCGCGATCTGAAATTTCTTTAAAACGCTCAACCGCATTCTTGAGTGCAAGACCGTAAAATTCGTTCGGGACAATAATTTAGCCCATGCCCTGGTTGTTCCGGAAACTAAGGTAACATCTGTGGAGCCGCTGACCGATTCTCGGATCAAACAATCTTTGGCTTTGGCGGAGCAGGTGTTTTGCGATCTGCATTTCGTTGTTACAGGTAGCGGATATTCGCTCTCAGTTCTCAAGGAAGGCATACGTTCCGCACAGAAACGATTTTGGGCTGCGTTTGGTCGTTCCGCCTCACTTCTGGGGAAGAAGTAAAGGGGCCTGCCTCGGGTCCCAATCCAGACCGGGCTTCCCTCACCCGCCCGGATGGCCGGCGCCCTGCATCAGGATCTCCGCATGGCGCCTGGCATAGGCCCGGCGCAAGGCGACCGCCTCGGGGTCGCGGTCGCGCGGGGGCTGCGGCTCGTGGATGAAGTGGTGGTGGCGGTCTTGCCCCCTGACCAGCATGGCGGTGTCGCCCGCGCCCAGGGTCTGGCGCACATGCGGCGCCATATAGCGGATGGCGACGCCCATGCGGGGCTCGCTCCCCTGGTTGGCGCCCGAGCCGTGCAGCAGGCCGACGTGGAAGAGCGCCATCTCGCCGGGCTGCAGCTCGACCGCGACGGTCCTCTCGGGGTCGATCTCCGCCTCTACCCGCTGACCCCGGCTCAGCATGTTGTCGGCATGGAAGGTCTCGACGTGTCTGTAGACCGGTCCCCGGTGGCTGCCGGGGAGGAAGCGCATGCAGCCGTTGGCAATCGTGACCGGCGATAGGGCGACCCAGGCGCTCGCCACGTCCGCCGGCTGCAGGCCCCAGTAGTTGATGTCCTGGTGCCAGGAGACGAAGCGCTTGTCGCCCGGCTGCTTGATGAAGTGGTTGGCCTCCCAGCAGAGCAGGTCGGGGCCGAGCACGCCCTCGACCGCGTCCAGGATCGCGGGATGGTGCACGAGGGCGTCCATCCAGGTCAGGACCATGTGCCCCTTGTTGTGCAGGAAGCTTCTGACCTCGGCGTCCTCATCGGCGGCGATCGCCTCGACCCGGGCGCGAAGGGTGGCCACGTCGGCCGCGCCGAGCACGGGCAGCGGAAAGAGAAAGCCGTCGCGGGCAAAGGCGGCCTGCTGCTCGGGAGAAAGGTGGGGCACGGTCACGACTCCTGGGCGCCGGTTCTACTCGGCGGCACGGCCTGTGGCGGCGGGAGCGACGACCGTGAGCGCGCTGGTTACCGGAGTGGGAACGCGCAAGGAATCCAGCACCGGGCAGAACCGGTCCACCGCCTCCTGCAGGCGGCGGATGTCGGATTGGGGAGCGCTCGTGGTCAGCGTCACCGCCGCGTGGACCGAGAGCAGCCCGGCCTTGGCGTCGCCGACGCCGAACAGGCCGCGCCGGTCGATCCGCGCGCTCGCCGCGACCGCCACCTTCTCGAGCGCAATCCCGAGCAGCTCGGCGTGCAGGCGATAGGTCACCTCCTGGCAGGTGGCGAAGGCCGCCAGCAGCATCTCGATCGGGGTCGGCCCGGCGTCGGTCGAACCCAGCGCCTTCGGCTCGTCGATGGTGATGGTGAACCGGCGCACCTGCGCCTCGGAGCGGAAGGCCGCCACCTGCTCGCTCTTCACCTCGCGCACCACGACGTGGCCGGTGGCGAGGGAGGCAAGCTGGTCGCGGACGGCGGTCACCGCAGTTCGGAATGCGCTCATCATGAGGGTCCTCCTCTCGCTGGCGCCGATTATAGGACCGAATGTCGGTGACGCCAACTCAGCCGCGCCGCGCCTTGGCCTCGGCGAGCACGCACAGCAACTCGAACAGCAGCGTCGCGCCGGCCAGCGCCGTGATGCCGCCGACGTCGAAGGGCGGCGAAACCTCGACCACCTCGGCGCCGATCAGATCGAGGCCGCCGAGGCCGCGCACCAACGCTTGCGCCTCGAAGGTGGTGAGGCCGCCGATCTCCGGCGTTCCCGTGCCCGGCGCGAAGGCCGGGTCGATGGCGTCGATGTCGAAGCAGACATAGGTCGGGCCGGCGCCGACCACGGCGCGGGCCGCGGCGAGGGTCGCCTCGATGCCAGCCGCGCGAAGTTGCTCGATGGTGATCAGGCGCATGCCGGCGGCGGCGGCCCACTCCAGGTCGTCGGCCGCGTTCAGCGAGCCGCGCAGCCCGATCTGCACCGTGCGCTTCGCATCCAGCAGCCCTTCCTCGACCGCGCGGCGGAAGGGCGTGCCGTGGGTGTAGCGGCTGCCGCCGAAATAGCTGTCCCAGGTGTCGGAGTGGGCGTCGAAGTGCACCATGCCGACGGGGCGCGCCTTGGCCACGGCGCGGAGCGCGGGCAGCAACACCAGGTTGTCGCCGCCGGCCAGGAGCGGCACGCACCCCGCCGCGACGAAGGTAGCCAGGTGCCGCTCGATGCGGCCCAGGCTGTCCATGAGGTCGACGGGGTTGATCGGGCAGTCGCCGGCATCCGCCACGCGGCAGAGATCGTAGTGGCTCCGCCGGGTCTGCGGGTGCACGGGGCGCAGGAAGCTCGAGGCGACGCGCATCTCGCGCGGCCCGTGGCGGGCGCCCGGGCGGTTGGTGGTGCCGCCGTCGAAGGGCACGCCAAGGATGGCGATGTCGAGGCGGGCGGGATCGCTGACCTGAGGCAGGCGCATGAAAGTCGCCACGCCGGCGAAGCGGGGGCTGTCACCGAGCGCGGCGGGGCGGAAGCGGCTCTCGGGCGTGGTCATTGCTCGGCTCCGGCGACTTAGGTTCTCATTCTGCCGCCGTGTTGCAGCCGCCGCCAGCACCGGCGCATACTGGTTGGCTGCGATCGAGCGGAGGACAGGCGGCCATGCGGCGCCCCCACGACATCGGCGGCCAGGCGGCGGGGACCGTGCGCCCGGTGGATCACGCCCTCTCGCTCTCGGAGCGGCGCATCGACGCCATGATGCTGCTCATGCGCCGGCCCGGGCGCGAGGTCTTCAACGTGGACGAGATGCGCCACACGATCGAATCCCTGCCCAAGGACAGCTACGAGCGTTTCAACTACTACGAGCGCTGGGTCTATGCGTTGCGCGCACTCCTCGAGAAGAAGGGGGTGCTGACCCCGGCCGCGATCGACGCGCGCATCAGGCAAGTGCGCGCGCGCCTGGCGGCCAAGGGCTGAGCCATGGCGGCGCGCCGCTTCAAGGTCGGCGATCGCGTGCGGGTGCGCGCCGACCACTCGCCCACGTGCCACATCCGCACGCCCTACTACATCCGCGGTAAGGTGGGGCGAGTGGTCGGCGACATTGGCCTCTTCGCGAACCCCGAGCAATGCGCCGAGGGCCGCACCGGCCTGCCTCAGGAGATCGTCTACCACGTCATGTTCGAGCAGCCGGCGATCTGGCCCGCCTACCGCGGGGCAGCAGGCGACAAGCTCGCCGTCGACATCTTCGACCACTGGCTGGACCCGCAACCAGAGGCGATGCCATGACCCAGGACCCCCACGCGCACGATCACGACCACGATCATGCCCACACCCACGGCGCCGACGACTTCCTGGCCGAGATGTTCGACGGCGACCGCCCGCCCTCCGACTTCGAGGTGCTGGAGATCGCGCTGCGCGAGCTGCTGTTCGAGAAGGGTGTGATCACCCCGGCGGAACTGAAAGAGAAGATCGTCGAGTGGGACGCCAAGACGCCGGCGATCGGCGCCCGCATCGTCGCCCGCGCCTGGGTGGACCCCGCCTTCAAGGCGCGCCTCAAGCAGGACTTCATCGAGACGGTGGCCGAGCTCGGCATCGACGCGCGCGGCCCCGACATCGTCGCGCTCGAGAACACGCCGACCTTGCATCATGTGGTCTGCTGCACCCTCTGTTCCTGCTATCCGCGGGCCGTCCTCGGCATGCCGCCGGACTGGTACAAGGGGCGCGAGTACCGCGCGCGCGTGGTGGTCGAGCCGCGCGCCGTCCTCGGCGATTTCGGCACCGTGCTGCCCGAGAGCGTCGAGGTGCGGGTGGTGGATAACACCGCCGAGAACCGCTACCTGGTGCTGCCCTTGCGCCCCCAGGGCACCGAGGGGATGAGCGAGGCGGACTTGGCGGCGCTGGTCACCCGCGACAGCATGATCGGCGTCGGCCTCGCCAAGCGCCCGCAGGGCTGAGGCCGGCCTCAGCCACCGGCCACCAGGGTCTCGTCGGTGGCGGCCAGCGTGTCGCCCGCGGCGACTATGGTGAAGCCGTCCGCGTCCGCTTCGCCAACCACGATCAAGACCTGCACCGTATCGGTGTGGCTGGGGTCGGAATCGGCGACCACGTACTCGAAGGCATCGACGCCGGTGAAGCCCGTCGGCGGCCGATAGCCGAACTCGCCGTTGGCACCGACTTGCAGAAAGCCGCCAGAGACCGTCCTGGTAACGGGCGTGAGGATCCGCAGCACCTCGCCCTCCAGATCGACATCGTTGGCGAGCAGGCCGCCGGCAGCTGCAACCGACAGGATTTGGCCGGGTGCGGTGAAATAGATGTCGGTCCGGCCGATGGGCGCATTGTCGGTGCCGTCGAAGAAAATCTCCCGCACCACCTGATCGTCGACCACGAAGATGGCGGTCTCGACTCCGACCAGGGTGTCGGTTCCCCCATCGCCGGCCAGGTCCTTGACCGTACCGGCAGCAAGGGAGATGGCGAACTGGTCGGGAAAGCCGAAGAAGAAGGCGAGATCGGCCCCGTCGCCGCCGACTAAAAGGTCGTCACCGAGGCCACCGGTCAGCACGTCGTTGCCGCCGACGCCCTCGAGCTGGTCGTCGCCGCCGCGCCCCACCAGCACGTCGTCGCCGCCGCCGCCCTCGAGCTGGTTGTCGGCGCCGTCGCCAAGGAGCACATCGCCGCCGCTGCCGCCGATCACGTTCTCGACACCGGTGAGCGTGTCGGCGCCGATGTCCGGATCGCCGCCGGCGGTGCCGCCGGCGAGGTCCACGACCACGCCCGCGTCGGTGCTGGCGAAGGAGACCGTGTCGGCACCTTCGCCGCCGTCGATGGCGTCGTCGCCTTCGCCGTGGCCACCGATGATCAGGTCGTCGCCGGCCCCACCGCCGAGGAAGTCATTGCCCGCTCCGCCGGCGAGATCATCGTCGCCCGCGCCGCCGGCGAGAAAGTCATTACCCTCGCCGCCCTCGAGGGCGTCGTTGCCCTCGCCGCCGCCGAGAACGTCGATGCCTCCTCCGCCGGCGAGATCATCGCTGCCCTTGCCGCCGGCGAGAAAGTCATTGCCCTCGCCGCCGGCGAGAACGTCATTGCCTTCACCGCCGTCGAGGACGTCATTGCCGGGGCCGCCGTCGAGGAAGTCGTCGCCGCCGCCGCCGGCCAGAAAGTCGCCGAAGGCGGAGCCGACGATCACGTCACCCGCGTCGCCGCCCCGCACCGTGATGCCGCCTTCGGGCGGCACGGGGGGCACGAATGGCGGCTCGTCCGGCAAGTCCGAAACGGTCAGGGATGGCGCCACCGGCGGTGGGTCGAGGTTGGCGAGCCCGAGAAACTGGATGAGCGAGGTCCCACCTTCGGATGTCACGGCCCCGCCACTGAACCCGAGAGTCACCACGATCGAGCCCTCGATCCCGCCGAGGTCCGCGGGTCCGGCGGCCGGATTGATCAGGCCGAGGGCCGCCGCGTCGCCCTCGCTCGTGTCGGTCGGCTGGATGCCCTTGTGGCCACCCGGCTGCGCGGGGTGAATTTCGATCACCCGCGAGAAGCTGTGATCGTCGATGACGGTGCGGAAGCTCACCTGCGGCAGCGCGCCGCCGCTGACCACGACCATCAGCGAGTGCAGCGTCGGGTTGGCGCCCGACAGCACCACACTGCCGCCGAACGACGTCACCACCATTTCGCCCGAGTTCAGGAAGAAGGTGTCGGTATCGTCACCGACCTGGCCACCGCCCTCCGAGCCGCGCACGCCGGCAATCGCCCGCGGCGTCTTGATGGTCATGGCACCCGGCGTGCTGGCAACGATGTCGCCGCTGGCGAAGCCGAACACGCCACTCAGAACGGATAGCGCGAGGGCGCCCTTGCCGGTCGCCGGCGCGAACAGGTAGGTGTCCACCACCATGCGCGCGTTCTGGTCGAGGGCGAAGGTCGCGTTGTCGGCGAAGATGATGGCGACCGCCGCCTTGGGCCCGGTCTGCAGCGCGTCGCCCTGGTAGATCGGCGAGCCCACCTGGAGCGCCTCCACCGTGCCGTCGACGCGGGTCGCCGTCACCGTGCCGCTCACCGTGGTGACGCGACCGATCGCCTGGGCGCCGAGGACGCCGGGCGCCGCCTGGGCAACCGCCGGACCATCGCTCTCCGCCGGAACCATGGCCAGCAGTGCGCCGAGGACCGCCGGTTCGCCCGCCGGCACCAGGTCGGGCTGGGCAGGGTTGGCGTAAGTAGCCGCCGATCAGGATCTGGCCGCCGTCGGCCAGATGCACGATCAGGTCGCCGCCGAGGCGCTCGTACCAGGCGTTCGCCAGATCGATACCCGCCGGCAACAGGATCTCGCCGCCCTGCCGCCCGTCGACCAACAGAGGGGACGCTGTCGCCACGGACGGACTCGCCGTCGGGTTGGGCTGCAAGGTCATCGGGCCATCTCCACCGGCGCGCCGATCATCGGCTCACGAGCCTTCTCGGCGATTAGGCGCGCACGTCAGGCGACCGCCATTGTCCAGGCACGGACCACGGATAATAAAGAAAAACTTAAGGTAAACGTCTGTTAAAGCAGCCTTTGTGGCCTTCCGCGAAGGCTCGGGGTAGAGCCGGTGCGCCGCCTGGCATCCGCTGGTTGTGGACCTCGCGCGCCCGCCGGCCCCTGAGTCGGCGCCGTGTTTAGGAGCGGAGCAGCGCCCGCACCTCGCGCTCGATCCAATCGGCGGCGGGGAAGGCGAGGTCGGCGAGGGGTTTGGAATAGGGCATCGGAATGTGGCGCGCGCCGACCCGGCGGATCGGTGCCTTGAGCCGGCCGAAGCAGGCCACGCCGAGCTGGGCCGCGATCTCGCCGCCGGCGCCGCCAAAGACCGATTCCTCCTCGGCGATCACGACGCGACCGGTGCCGGCGGCGGCCTCGGTCAGGGTAGCCACATCGAGTGGTGAGAGGGAGCGCGGGTCGACCACGGTGATCTCGATGCCGTCCGCAGCCAGGGTCGCCGCCGCGGCGAGGGCCTTCTGCACCAGGGCGCCGATGGCGATCACGGTCGCATCCTTGCCCCGGCGCAGCACCTCGGCCACGCCGAGGGGAATCAGATGCTCGCCGTCCCTCACCTCGCCCTTCAGGTCGTAGAGCGACTTGTACTCGAAATAGATCACCGGATCGGGGCAGCGGATCGCGGTCTTGAGCAGGCCCTTGGCGCTCTCCGGGCTGGAGGGCACCACCACGTGCAGGCCGGGCACGCGCATGAACCAGGACTCGAAGGTCTGGGTGTGCTGGGCGCCGAGATAGCGCTGCAGGCCGGTCGGGATGCGGACCACGAGCGGCACGCCGACCTGGCCGCCGGTCATGTAGCGCGCCTTGGCCGCCTGGTTGACGATCTCGTCCATGGCGCAGGTGGCGAAGTCGGAGAACATCAGCTCGGCGACCGGGCGCATGCCGGCGATCGCGGCGCCGACCGCGACCCCGGTCAGCCCCGCCTCCACGATCGGGGTCTCGCGGACGCGCCCCGGAAAGCGCTCCCCCAGCCCCTTGGTGACGGTCGCGGCGGCACCGCGGCCGTTCAGGTTCTCGCCGATCAGGAAGACCCGCGCATCCCGCTCCATCTCCTCGACCAGGGCGGCGCGCACGGCATCGCGGAAGGTGATGGTGGTCATGCGCCGAGCCTCCAGGCGGGGTCGAACACGTCGCGGTCGAGGACCTCGGGCGACGGGTAGGGGCTCGCCTTGGCGAAGGCGACCGCGTCCGCGACCGCGCGCGCTGCCGCCGCCTGGATGCCGGTGTCCTCGCCCTCACTCATGGCCTGGCGCTCGCGCAAGCTGCGCGCCAGCAGCGTGAGGGGGTCGCGCTCGCGCCAGCGCGCCACCTCCTCCGCGGTGCGATAGCCCTGCGTGTCGCCGTAGGAATGGCCGTAGAAGCGGTAGGTGCGGCATTCGAGCAGGGTGGGGCCGCCGCCGGTGCGCGCGCGCGCCACCGCCGCCGCGGCCGCGGCCATCACCGCCTCCAGGTCCTGGCCATCGACGGTGACGCCGGGGATGGCGTAGGCCGCGCCCATCCGGGCCACCTCGGATACCGGCGCCACCTCCTTCTGCGGCACCCACTGCTGATAGCCGTTGTTCTCGCAGAGATAGACCACCGGCAACTGCCAGAGACTCCCCAGGGTGAGCGCCTCGTGGAAGGCGCCACGGTGGGTGGCGCCGTCGCCGAAGAACACCACCACCACCCGTCCCGACCTGGTCATCGCCTGGGCCAGGGCGGCGCCGGTGGCGATGGGCAGGCCCGCGGATACGATCCCGTTCGCCCCCATGAAGCCGACCGTGGCATCGACCACGTGCATCGAGCCGCCCTTGCCGCCACAACAGCCGGTGGCGCGTCCGAACAGCTCGGCCATGGTGGTGTTGAGATCGCCGCCCTTGGCCAAGAGATGGCCGTGGCTGCGGTGGTTGCCGAACACCAGGTCGTCGGGCCTGAGGGCCGCGCACACGCCGACCTCGACCGCCTCCTGGCCGCAGCACATGTGCAGCACCGAGAACGCCGGCTCGGAGTCGAAGGCGGCGTTCGCCGCCTCCTCGAACAGGCGAATGCGCCACATGAGCGCATAGAGTTCCTTCAGGCGTTCCGGGCTCGGCATGGAATTCCTCCCGAATCGGGCCTAGGTTGTCTCAACAGCTCCGGGATCCCGCCAACTGCCCGCCGGGGCTTCGGGCGCGTGTCCTGGTTATGCATGGTTTTGGATCGGAACAGAGTTCCTGACCGATCCAGCCGTCGCGACGAACGCCAGGATGGGTGATCCTGCGGCCGGTTGGCAAGAGTGAGGAATAGCGATGACGCGGAGTACGCAAGACGAGCTTCTGGCGCTGCTGGAGAAGGCGCGGAAGGTGCCCTTGTCCGACGCCGACTAGTGGATTGACTCAAACGCTCGATACCCGTCGCCTTCACCCCCACCCCAACCCTCCCCCGTCGAGGGGGAGGGGGAAGGTGTGGGCGCCGTTCAGTCTTTATCCCCTCCCCCCTTGCGGGGGAGGGTCAGGGTGGGGGGTACCTGCG
>SHWA01000012.1 GCA_009693995.1 Alphaproteobacteria bacterium
ACTGCAGGAGTACGGCAAACGCCGCGCCTCTTACGGCCGTGGCAAAACCGAACTTGGCCTCCGGGGGCGGCGGGGAACTCATGGGTGGCGTAGCAGTCCGTACTCGCGGATTTCGGGCAATTGCGCAGTAGCGGCAATCGTAGACCAATCGAATTGAAAAATCCGATCGCAAGGGATTGGTCTTCGCGAGCGCCGCCGCGCAGTCGGCCCCGACCGGACCGTGAAAACACACGTTGGTCAATGAGTTCGCGCTTGTCTTCAGGCGGGCCGGCAGGGGTGGCTAATGGCAAAACGCAAACGAGGTCAGGCGCCTGCCACAGGGCGGTTCTGCAGTCACTTGGGCGGCGTGCGAAAATCGAATAGGGCCGCGGTGCCATCCTCGGCGCCGGCGGCAAGGGTGGCACCCGACGCCGACCAGACCAGAGCCGATGCCGGTGCTCCCGCCCCGTTAGCCAGGCGAATGGCGCGACCGTCCTGTAGCCGCGAGAGCCAGACCGCGCCGTCGTCATGGCCAGAAGCGATCAGGTCTTTGTCCGGGTGGGCGGCGACCACGGTTACCGAGCCCGCGTCTTCGGGACCATATTCGATTGCGGATTTCCCCATCGGTCCATCGCGTCCCTCGAAGGGCCAGCACACGATTCGCTTCGCCCCGCTGGTAGCCAGTAGGCGGCCGCGCGTCAGCCAGGAACAGCTTTTCACCTTATGCGGGTAACCGGTCATCTGCATGTCGGCGCGATCAGCCAGGCGCCACCCGTGCAAAGAGTTCTCCTGCATGGCGGAGACGACGAACTGTCCATTTGGGCTGAACAGGCAACCAAGGTGTGAGCCACCCCATTCCAGTTTGACCGGGGTCTGCTCGGCCGACTTGGACCACCAGAGCGTCACGCCGCTGTAATGGGCAACGGCGAGGCGTCGGCCGCGGGGATCGAGCGCGAGCCCGGCAACGGTGCTGGGGTGGGGCAACAGCCTTGGTTGCGGCAGCGGTCGGCCATCGACCGCGATCACGGCCGCGTTGCTCCCAGCGCCGCAGACGATGGTACCGCTGGCCGCGTTTGCCACCAGTTGCTCGATCCACTTGCCCTTGAAGGTCGCTAGAACCGAGGTGGTGCCGTCAAGCGCGATGCGGCAAAGGCGGCCGTCGTCACCGCCGCTCAGGAATCCGCCATCGATCCCCGGCGCAAGCGCCAGGGTGAGACCGGCGTGCGCACCGACGGTGATGATCTCCTCTCCGGCCAGCGGCACCAGACGCACGCTGCCGTCGCCGAGGGCGAAGGCCGCAACCCGCCCCGTGGCGTCGATCCGGGCCGCGGTGATGGCGCCACCGTCGAACGCGAGGCGCCTGCCCGGAGCGCCGAGCTCGTCCGCGGTTGCCGCCGTCATGCCGCCACGCAGGCCTCGAACCCGCGGCGGATTGCGGCCTCGTCAAGATCGCGGCCGATGAACACCAGGCGTGTGACGCGCGGCGCGCCATCCGGCCAGGGCGCCATGAAATCCCCATCCATGGTCATGTGCACGGCGTGGAACACGAAGCGGCGATCGTCGCCCCGGAAGGACACGATTCCCTTTGAGCGAAGAATGTCCTTGCCGCTGGTCGCCAGCAACTCCTGGAGCCAACGCTGCAGACGTTCGCGGTCCAGCGGCCGCTCGCTACGCAGCGACAGGCTGCCGATCTGCTCGTCATGGTAGTGGCGTAGCGGAGCCGGATGCCCGTGATCGTGGTCTCCATGGTGGTCGTGATGGTGGTCGTGATCGTCGACCGCCAGGAACTCCGGCTCCTGCGCCAGGATACGCTCGAGGTCGAAGGCACCTTGGCCCAACACCCGGTCGAGGGGCACGTCACAGCGGCTGGTGCGATGCAGAATCGCGTACGGGTTTATGCCGCGGATGCGGCGCTCGACGGCAGCCAGCTCCTCGGCGCTCACCAGGTCGGTCTTGTTGAGCAGGATCATGTCGGCGAAGGCGATCTGCTCGGCGGCCTCGCTGGTATCGTCGAGCCGCTGTTGAATGTATTTCGCGTCCACTACCGTAGTGATCGAATCGAGGCGGGTCCGCGCGCGTACCTCGGCGTCGACGAAGAACGTCTGCGCGACCGGCGCAGGCGCCGCCAATCCGGTGGTCTCGACCAGGATGGCGTCGAACCGATCCTTGCGCTTCATCAGGCTGCCCAATATGCGGATCAGGTCGCCGCGGACCGTGCAGCAGAGGCAGCCATTGTTGGTCTCGAAGATCTCCTCGTCGGCGTTTACCACCAGATCGCCGTCGATCCCCTCCGCGCCGAACTCGTTGATGATCACGGCGTACCGCTTGCCGTGCCGCTCGGTCAGGATGCGGTTGAGCAGCGTGGTCTTGCCGGCGCCGAGATAGCCGGTCAGCACCGTCACGGGTACTTGGGACATCAACGCGCATCCTTCGTTGGTCGGTTCAGCGGCACCAAGGGCGTTGGCCTGCCCGCGGGTCGCCAACCATAAGGTGCGTACCCCGCGTCAGACAAGTTTCGGATCGTGGTGCCGCACCGGTACCGACCCATGCGGGTCAACCGTGGCGTCGTCGGCGCCGCACCGAGTCGCCAATGCTGCCGCCAGCATACGGAAATCAATGAACCGGGTCGCGCCCGCCGCACACCAGGCAGCCAAGTGGCGATCGAGCCAGCCGGTTCCGTGCACCGCCAGGTCGCGGTCGTGGAAATAGCCGACCACCGGCAGCCCGCTCTCGAACCAGTGTGCCGCGGCCTCAGCTAGGTAGGGGGCACAGAGGTGGGTGCACCAGGCGAAATGGTCCAGGTGGCGCAAGGCCGTGTAATAGCTGCTCGCCAGATCCAGGCCGAGATCGAGCGCGTGCTCGAGTGCGGCATCGGTGAAGTCATCGCCGGGGGCGACCAGGGTGGTGGGGTGGGTGCGGAACTGGCGCGCGAGGCTGCGCTGGCCCCGGGCCAAGGGGTGCCGTTCCGGTGTCAGACGGTCGAGGACCGGCAGGGCGGCGCAGCCAAGCTCGCGAAACCATCCGACGCGCGTGTAGCGGTCGGGCGCCCGGGCCCAGGCGCGGGTATCGGGGTGCATGTGGGTATGGCCGTGCAATTCGACCTCGACTAGACCGCGCCGCCGCAGTGCCTCTATGCCACGGAATTCGCTCTGCCCGTCGTGCCGCGTGCCGGGCGCATGTCCGCCGCGGTCGCGGTAGACCACCTGGGAGGATGGGAAGACGCGCCCCGGCCAGCGCGGCACCGTCCGGCCGGCGACGGTGAGGGATCCCCGCGTGGCGTCACCATCATCGACCCAGCCGGAGACATAGGCGATCGACAAGCGGGCGCCGTGGCGCACCAGGGTCTTGCCGACGCGAGCCCAGTCTGGCGCGTGGAGTTTCGGGTACGACCAGCTCGCCAGATGGACGTTCTGCGCCGCGCCGGGATCGTCCATGCGCAGCACCATGGTGCCGCGCCAGTCGCGCCAGGCGACGGGGCGGCCGCTTGCCGCCACCAGCAGGTCGGTGAGCAGCGCCGTGCCGGCGCCCGAGGCATCGCGGAGCGCGCTCGGGTGCGCGGCAAGCGTCGCCAGCCGCCCGCAGCCCACGGCCTTGATCGTCACCAGGGGGCGGCGGCCGAGGGTCGCCCAGGCGGCAGCCCCCGGTGCGAGATCGGCCATGGCCAAGGGTGTGTGCAGCGTCCCCCGGCCGGAGGTGCCGTCGGCGCGGGTCCAGGCGAGGATCCGGGACCGGCTCCGGTCGCTCCGCCCGGCAGACCCCGTCAGCCGCGCCAGTGCCGCGTCGCGGCCGGCGGCGCGGGCGACCACCAGTACCGGGCCGGCTGCCAGCCGTGCCTCGATCCGCGCCACGTCCTCGGTCCCGAGCCGGTCGGGGTCGCAGGCGACGACGATCCAATCGGCGGGCGGCAGCCGGCCGAGCCGCTCGGGCCGGGCGATCGCCACGTCCCAACCGAGAAGCCGCGCCAACGTCAGCCAGTCGAGTGCCTCGCGCTCCTCCGGCATCTGCCAGCCGCCGGTGCCCCAGATGCGGGCTGCTGCGGGCAGCGCGTCGGTGATCAGGACCAGGCGGTGGGCGCGCGGCTCAGGCATGGCGCGCCGCCACTTTCTGGAAGCATTCTTGCAGTCGCCGGCCAATGGCGGCGGGGCACAGGCGCTCTTCGGCCCAAGCGCGGGCGGCAATGCGCAACCCGCTCGACCGCATGGCGTCCGCGTCGAGCAGGTCGAGAAGCGCCGCCCGCAGCGCCGGCCCGTCGCCCGGCGGGATCAGCCACCCGGTCGACTCGCCGACCATCTCCGGCATGCCGCCGACCGCGGAGGCGATCACCGGCGTGCCGCAGGCCATGGCTTCGCCGACCACGGTTGGAAAGCCCTCGCTCAGTGACGGCAGCACCAGCGCCTCGGCCACAGAATAGAGCCGTGCCAGCCGCACCTTGTCGGAAATCCAGCCGAGGAACCGGACCCGTGCCGATCCACCCGCCTGCGCCTGTAAACGGTGCGCATCTGGCCCCGTGCCCGCGATCAGCAGGTCCACGTCGGCAATCCGGGGCGCGATGGCCAGGAACTGTGCGAGCAGCAAATCGACCTTCTTCACCCGGTTCTCGAGCCGGCCGACAAACAGGAGATAGCGGCGATCGCCGGGGAGGCGCTCGGCCGTGCAGGCCGCCTCCCGGGATGCTGGCTTGAACCGGTCGGTGTCGATCGGCGTCAGTATCACCGAGACCCGGTCGGCAGCAACCGCGAAGCGCCGCACCAGTTGGTCACGCTCGGCGTGGCTGGAAACGATCAGGTGATCCGCCCGCCGAATGGTACGCATCTTCAATCTCGGGAACGCATAGTGCTCCGGCAGGCTGCCCGAGTGGTAGGCGATCAGCGGAATGCGGAAGAGACGCGCCAGCAGCAGCAGGATCTCGAACCGGCCCGAGGAATAGTCCTGAGCGAAGATCGCATCGGGTCGGTCACGCCGGAACGCGGCGAGAAGCCGCGGAGAGAGCAGCGAGAGATAGGCGGCGAGGGGCGCGTAGTGGTGGTAGAGGCCGCGCCAGCGCCAGGCCCCCGGCGTCAGATAGAAGGCGCTCCAGAGCATGCGGTGCGCGAGCGTCGCGCGCAGGAAGCGGACGCGGCAGCCGACCATTTCGTGCCGGGCCTCGTCCAGCTCGGGTGCCCGAGACATCTCGTACCAGATCACGTCGCCGACCGCGCGCTGGAGGACCGTCAGGAAGGCGTGGTTGCCGGTGTCGGCATAGCGCGTGGCGAAGTCGCGCTGGGTGACGCCGTAATGGGGATAGAAGTCCTCGAAGATGTCGGCGTGGTCGAAGAAGGCGATCAGCGGTCGCGCCCGACCGGCCGCGGCCGCCGTCATCCGCGCGCCGCACGGTCGGGAGGGGGTGCCGCTGGCTCGGCACTCCGCGGCAGCGGCGCGAAGCTCTGCTCGATCAGCCGCCCGAGAACCCGGCGGGCATCGAACCACTCCACGGCCACGGCTCGGGCCGCCTGGGCGTGGCGCGCATAGTCGGCATTGACCCTGGCCACCGCCATGGCGGCCTGCTCGGGATCACTGAATGTGAGCACCCCAGCCTCCGGCGCGAGCCAGGTCGTGAAGCCGGTGTCCTGCACGACCACGGGACGACCGCTGGCGAGGTAGCACGCGCTGCGCTCGCTGAACCAGCCCGAGCGTGTCACCACGTAGCCGTGCTTGGCGACCGAGAATTCAGCCTTCGCCGACTGGATGTAACGCCGGTAGACCCAGGGGTCGGCGGAGACGCTGACGCCGTTGACCAGACGCCAGCCCGCTTCCGCGATCCGTTCGGTCGGAAAGCCGAACCCGCCCATGGCGATCTCGAATGGCCCCCTCACCCGGCCGGGCAAGTCGAGAAACTCGATCAGGGTGGCCGACTTGGTGCCGAAGCGCCGCTCCGAGTGCTCGACCGCCGGGTAGCTTTGCCACTGCATGACGGTGGTGAAGGCGCCGCCCGGTTCCGGCTGCTGCTGCGGCCATTGGGCGATGGCGATGGGGTGCCGGGTCGGCTGCCACGGCAAGCCGTCGTCGGGGATGGTGCAGCCGGTGCGGCCGAAGTTTTCGCCGAAGGTGAAGAACGCCGTGTGCTTCAGGGCCTCGGTCCGTTTTCCGACGTGGGTCAGGTGCGCCACCTGGGTGAAGACCGGATCCTGGTCGATCAGCACCCGAATGGGCACGGCCTCGACCCAGGGGCGAAGCAGATTGGCGCCCCCAACGTTGATCACCATGTCGGCGCCGGCCAGGATCTCGCACATCCGGTCGCCCACCGGTCCATGCCAGCGACTCTGATGCGCGTCGTAGTAGGACCAGCGGTCGGCGAACCCGAGGCGGCTGAAGGCGTCGGCGGCAAAGGCGAGGCCGGTGGTCGGGTCGGCGCCGTTGACGCCGGCGACCGGGTCGTAGCAGCCGTCGGCGTGGTCGCCGCTGTCCTCCAGGAAGTAGACGTCGTGGCCCAGCTCGGACAGGCCGAGCAGGTACATCAAATGGCTCCAGGCCATGCCCCCGACCGGGCAGCGTACGATGTAGCCGAGCAGGACGATGCGAAGCCCACTCGCCATCGGCTAGAGCCCGAGCGCGCCGAGAAACCGGGGAATCACCACATCCACCGAGAACACGTCCCGTGCGAGCTCCCGCGCCCAGGCCGAGTGGCGCGCGTAATCGCCGTTGATCTCGTCGATGGCGGCCGCGGCCTCCGCCACGTTTTGCACCGCGAACAGCCCGCGCCCGTGCGGCACCACGTCGGAGAAGCCCGAATCCTGCAATACCACCGGCCGGCCACTGGCGAGGTAGGCGGCGCTGCGGTCGCTGAACCAGCCGCTCTGGGTGGCAATGAAGACGTTCTTGCAGACGCTGAATTCGCCGCGCGAGCCGCAGATATACTGCCAATAGGATGCGAGCGTGGCGGTCACCGCGTGGCCCTCGCGCACACGCCAGCCATTGCCGACCAGGCGTGCCCGCGGGATGGCGTTGCCGGCGACCGCCACTTCCAGCGGGGCCTTGACGCGCCGCGGCAGCGACATGAACCGGTCGAACTCCATGTCCTTTTGACCGAACGTGCGGCCGCCATAGGTGATGGGCGGGTGCGCCTTCCAGTTCATCACTGTGGTGAAGGGGGCATCGGGCGGCGGAGCCTCGGCCGCGAACAGTGTCGGGTCGACCGGATTGAAGGCGAGGGTCCAGGTGCGCCCCCCGGTCGGTGCCGATGAACGGCACGTGCCCAGGTTGGTGCCGACGGTGAAGTAGTGGTCATAGCCCGCGAGCGCGCGCGCAATGCCCGGCTCGGAAGCCATGCGCATCTGGGTGTATCCCGGCTCCTGGTCGATGGTCACCTTGCGGCGGGAGGTGACGGTCTCGGCGGGCCAGTCGCCGAGCGCTCCCATGTCAATGAACAGATCGGCATCCTTGAGTGCGGCGTCGGCGCGCGCCTGGCTCATGCCATGGTAGGTGCCGTGGGAATCCACGTAGAACCAGTTGTCCTCCAGGCCGAGCTGCGCCAGCAGGCGCCGGGTCGTTGCACAGCCATAGCTGCAGTCGTCGCTCAGGGTGCGCCGCGTGGGATCGAAACAGGATTCGGTGTAGCCAGCGCGTTCCGCGAACACGATGTCGTGGCCGAGCCGCCGGAAGCCCGACAGCCACTGAATCGCCCACGACAGGTTTCCCCCGAGCGGATAGCGGATCATGTAGGAGGCGAGGACGACCCGAGCCATCGGCGACCTCTCCCGCCCTCAGCCGACGGCCGCCTCGGCCGGCCGCGACGGACGACCTGCCGCGGCGCCGAGTGCGTCGTCGATCAGCCGGGGAAGCACGCGGTCGTGGCTGAAAAACTCGTGGGCGAGCTCCCGCGCCGCGCGGCCGTGCGCGGCCGGATCCCGCTCCACCGTTTCGAGTGCGGCCACGGCCTGGTCAGGATCGGCGAAGGCGAACAGGCCGCGCCCCGAGGGGATCACGGCCGGGAAACCGGTATCCTGCACCACGACCGGGCGTCCGGCGGCGAGGTAGCAGGCCGAGCGGCAACTGAACCAGCCCGGCTGGCCGAGCACATAGCCGTTCTTGGCCACGCTCCACTCGCCGCGCGAGCCCTGGATGTAGTCGCGGTAGCTATCCACGTCGCCGCCGACCGCGAGGGCGTCGGCCACGCGCCAGCCGGCGTGGCGCAACAGATCGGAGACGCTCCATTCTGAATGGGCCGCAGCGGCGGCGCGGAGGCCTTGCGGCAGCTCGGCGCCTTCGGCCTCCCAGTCGCGGTGGCGGGTCGGGCCGAGCGCAACCTCGAGCCCGACCGAGGGCACCCGCCCTGGCAGGTCGAGGAAGCGGCGAAACTCGATGTCCTTCTGGCCGAGGCTGAGTCCGCCCCAGCGGAGCGGCTTGTAGCTGGTCCAGCTCATCACCGTGGTATAGGCGGCGCCGATCGGCCTCGCGCTCGACCAGGCGTCGAGCAGGATCGGCTGTCGGGTTGGGCGCCACGCCACGGCCGTCCTCGGCATGCGGCTCGAATGCCGCTCGCCGAAGCTGAAATGGCAGTCGTGGGCATCTTGCCGGGTGACGAAATCGGCATCGCCGAGGGCGATCCGCGCCTGGGTGAAGACCGGATCGGAATCGATGTAGACTAGGTGGCCGCGGCCGCGGTAGCGCTCCGGATGCTCGATCGTGCCCGAGACATTGAGGACCAGATCGGCGTTGGCCACTATCTCGCGCCGCCGCGCATCCGGCAGGCCGAACCACTGGCCAGTCAGCGGGAACCGATAGGCCCAGCGATCGGCGAGCCCGAACCGCTCCATCACTCGCGCCAGATGGGCGAGGGTCGGGGCCGGGTCGCGGGCGACATGGTCGTTACCGGTCGGGCCGCCATCGAAGTTGTAGGCCCACTCGCCGGAATCCTCGACATAGGTGACGTCGTGGCCGAGCCGGGCGAGGCCGGCGGGATATTGCACATAGTCCCAGGCGACACCGCCGAGCCGCGGATGCTGGGCGATCAGCCCGGTGACGACGATGCGCAGGCGCACGGCCATCAGCGGGCGCCCATGGCCAGGCCCTCGGCCCGCGCCGCGGCCTCGACGCCGCGCGGTGGCGTCGTGCCGATCTCGACCAGTCGGCCATGATCGAGCTGCAGCCACATGTCGCAGTCGCGGAGCGTGCTCAGCCGGTGCGCGATCATGAACGTGGTTCGCCCCACCATCAGGCGGTCGATCGCAGCGATGATCACGCTTTCGGTGGCCGAATCGACGGCGCTGGTCGGCTCGTCCAGCACCAGGATCGGGGCATCCTTGAGGAAGGCGCGGGCGATCGAGATGCGCTGGCGCTCGCCGCCGGAAAGGCGCGATCCACGCTCGCCGACCGTTGTGGCGTAGCCGTCGGGCAGCGCCATGATGAAGTCATGGGCGTTGGCCGCCGTGGCCGCCGCCACGATCTCTTCCTCGCGCGCCCCCGGCCGGGCGTAGGCGATGTTTTCGCGGATGCTGGCGGAGAACAACACCGCCTCTTGCAGGACGACCGCATACTGGGCGCGCAGGTCGGCAAGGCGATAGTCGCGGAGGTCGTGCCCGTCGAGCAGGATGCGGCCCCGCGTCGGATCGAAGAACCTGAAGAGGAGACTGATCAAGGTCGACTTGCCGGCACCGGTGTGGCCGAGAATGCCGACCCGGGTCGCCGCAGGAACCCGGACCGAGACCCCCTCGAGCACGGGCAGTCGGCGGTCATAAGAGAAGTCGACTCCCTCGAAGGCGATCGCTCCCTTGGCGCGCAGCAACGGCAGGGCGTCCGGGCGCTCGGTCACGTCGGCCTGTTCGTCGAGGACATCGAACACTCGCTGGGCCCCGGCCAGTGATGACTGCACCTCGGCGATCTTCTTGCTGATGGTCTCGAGCGGGCCGAACAACTGGGCGATGTAGGCCATCACCATCAAAAGGGCGCCGATGGTGATGCTGTCGTCGAGGACCAAAGTCACGCCGATCACCAGGACGGCCGCCGTGCCGATCGCGACCGTCATCCCGACCAGCAGGTCGAAGCCCGACTCGATGCCGGCGACGCCGAGATGGCCGCGAATCACCTTGGAAGACTGTTCGACGAAACGCGCGCGCTCGTGGTCTTCCCGACCGAAGGCCTTCACCACACGCAGCGACGACAGCGTCTCCTGCACCAGCTGCATGGCGACGCTTTCCATTTCCTTGACCGCGAACCAGCGCTTGCGCAGCAGCCAGCGGCAAGTGTACGTGAGGATGAAAAGAACCGGCACCACCGCTGCGGCGACCATGGCGAGGCGCCAGTTGATCATCGCCGTGACGATCACCACCGCGATCACGGTGAAGGAGCTGGAGATCAGCGCGATGAATCCGTTGGTAACCAGGTGCTGGATCCCCATCGCATCCCATTGCAGCCGGTAGACCGAATCGGTCGTGCCGCGGGTGTCGTGGTAGACGAGCGAAAGGCGCTGCAGGTGGCGGAACAACTTGGCACGCACGCTGAGCACCAGCCGCTCGCCGGTGTAGGCCTGAGTCAGCCAGTCGGCCATGGAGCGGACATAGTTCAGCAGACTGACCAGCAGCATCAAGATCACGGCGACGATGAGCTGCCAGTATTCCGAGTGCCACGTCCAGGCCGGGCTGATCGCTTCGATGAACCCGGGGAGCGGCTCCGGACCCAGCACCGTGTCGACCACGATCTTGAGCGGCAGCGGAGTCAGCAGGCTGATCGGGGTCGCCAGCAACTGCAGTATGATGATGGCGAGGACGTGCAGCCGGAACGGCGCCGCCTCGGCCGCCAGCCGGCGATAAAGGCTCCAATCGGACCGGGGCAAACTGGCCATCACTGATCCTCGCGCGTCCAGCGATCAGTCATGACCGTCGCGGCGCGCTCCATATGATACATCGCGCCGCCGGCATGGCGCACGGCCGCTAGCGCCGGTGCGAGAACCAGGGCGCCGAGGCCGAGCGCGGCGATCCAGGCGCCGGCCATGGCCGCCCCGAGGGCGCCGGCAAACGGCAGGGCCAGCCCGAGCAGCAGCGGGCGCGGCCAATGGGGCGCCATACGTACGCGCACAAACTGGTTGCCGGCGCCGTGGTCCTCGACCGACATCAGCGCCCTGGCCGACCCCAGCGCCCCGCCCAGAACCTCCACATCCCAGCGGTCATAGGGGCCGCTGAAGGCGAGGGTGCACCCGGAACCCCGCAGGCTGTCGATGAACGCGGCCAGGCGTGTCTCAGGCGGTTCCGACAGTGTGGTCCAGACGGCGAGGCGCCGCGGGCGGGGCAGCAGGCGGACGGTCCCGGCGATGCCCCGCCAGGGGGTGAGACCATGCTGCAAACGCCCCCACAGCCGCGCGAGGGGCTGTATGACGTGGAGCGTGGCGGTGATCGCCCATAGCCGCAGCCGCTCCGAGGGCGCGCGCGCGCCTCGCTTGAACGAGCCGCGCGCGGCGCTGAGGGCGGCCTGGCCGAGCACCGGCAGCACTGCCAGCAGGGCCAGCGGCAGGGCATAGCCGAGCGGCGGCCACGACAGGCCGAGGAGGGCCACGTACAGCAGCATGCCCGGCAGCAGGAACCATTCAGGCATCAGCGGGTAGGCCGCGGCGAGGGGCGGGGCGCCCTGGTAGAGCGACTGGAACGACGCGCCGCCCCACACGCCATGGAAGACCCGCCGCGGCTGGAACAGCGGCTGCGTCAGGCCGCTGCCGTAGATGCGGCCGCGCCAATGGAGATGGCCGAGCCGGTTGTAGCGGGCCGGCCATTTTTCGGCGAGCAGGGCCTCGGCCTTGCCATAGCCCTTCTGCTGCCGCCAATACACCTCGACCGAGTCGCGGCGGTGATGCCACACCAGCGCGGCCGGCGCAAATCCGATGGTCCAGCCGCGTTCTTGCAGGCGCCAGCAAATGTCTACGTCGTCCCCCGCCGCGCGGTAGCGGGCGTCGAACCCGCCGACCGCGTCCAGCGCCGTCTTGCGGAAGGCCATGTTGCAGCCGGGGATATGCTCGGCCAGGGTGTCGGTGATCAGTACCTGCATCGGGCCTCCGGGCGCGTTGGCGACGCACTCCGCGATGCTGCCGTCGCCGGGCGGCGGCAGATTGGGGCCGCCGATGCCGACATGGTCGCTACGCCGGAACGCAGCAGCGAGGTAGGTCAGCCAGTCGGGATCCGGGTAGGCGTCGTCGTCGATGTAGGCGACGATCTCGCCGGTCGCCGCCGCGCAGCCGGTATTGCGGGCGGCGGAGAGGCCCCGGTTCTCGGTCGAGATCAAGCGCACGGCGTATTCTGCGGTGATCGCGGGGGTCGAGTCCTGCGAGCCGTCGTTGACCACGATGACGTCGTAGTTGGGGTAGGTGAGCCGCGCCAGGCCCTCGAGCGTATCGCGGATGGTGCGGGCGCCGTTGTAGCTGCAGACCACGACGCTGATGTGCGGCCAGCTCGCGTCGGGGACGTGCGGCACCGACGCGAAGGCGCGGCGGATGGTCTCGAGCGCGGGCTTGGGCCGGCGCTGGATATCGGTGATGCCGAACGCCCAGTCCTCTACCTGCTGCTCGGCGCGGTGCCACTCGTCTGTCCAGGAAAAGATCACGATACCGGCGGCTCCGCCGCCGAAGGTGGCGCGAATCTGCCAGTCCAGTACTTCCGCCTGCCGGGCTTCGCCGTTGCGCATGGCATCGAGCCCGGCCTCGGTCAGCAGCAGCGGGCGGTCGCCGGCCAGCGTTTGCAGCCGCGCCAGGTAGGCCTCCAGCCGCTCCTCGGATTCCAGATAGACGTTGAAGCAGAGCAGATCGAGGAACGGCAGGTCGAGGTACTCGGTGGTCGGATAATTGACATAGGTGACCAGCCCGTCGGGATCCTCGGCGCGGATCGCAGCGGCGATCCGCCGCAAGTAACGCTCGATCCGCCGCGGCCCGAGCCAGCGCGCCGTGGGTGCCGGAATCTCGTTGCCGATGGCGTAGCAGAGCAGGGCGGGATGCCCGGCGACCCGGCGCACCTTGGCGCGCACGTCGCCGACCACGTCGGGGGCGCCCTTAGCGTCGATCAGATAGCCGACAAATTGCTCCGCCGACAGTCCGACCATGACCCAAAGGCCGTGGCGTTCGGCGATGTCGAGGAGGATGCCGGGTGGCATGGTATGCGGGATGCGGACGGTATTGATACCGGCTGCCGCCATCTGCGCGAAGTCGCGCTCAATCTGGTCGACGTCGTGGTACTCGTTGCCCGCGGTGTCGGGCGCGAAGGCGCCATAGGTCACGCCCTTCACGCAGAGCTTCTTGCCGCGCACGAACAGGAACTTGCCGAGGGCCACGGGGCGCGTGCCGACGGCGCCATCGCCATGGCCCAAGAGGGCGTGGCGATGGGTGGCAGCGGAGGCGCCGCTCTCGGCGTCACCGACGAGGCGGAGGGAAGCGGCGGGGGCCATGGGGTGCGGTCGTGGTCGCTACGCAGTGCGGGCTTGCGCCCGGAGCTGTGAGCTTTGCTCTGCGCGAGCCGCGTGCCAGCGCCAGGCGGTGGCTACGATCTGGTCGAGGTTCGAGTGGCGCGGTATCCATCCCAGAACCCGCTGCGCCGCCGTGGCGTCGGCGACCAGGACCGGCGGATCGCCAAGCCGGCGCGGCTTGGCAACCGTGGCGATCGGCTGTTCGGCGTGGCGCGCGACCGCCTCGATCACGGTCCGCACCGAGTGTCCCCGGCCGGTGCCCAGGTTGAGCGCCCGGCTTTCACCGCCGCGACTCAGATGGTCGAGGGCGCCGACATGGGCGGTGGCGAGGTCCGTGACATGGATGAAGTCGCGCACCGCTGTGCCGTCGGGCGTCGGATAGTCGGTGCCGTAGATTTCGCAGATCGGCTGCTGGCCGAGGGCGGCGCGGATCACCGTCGGGATCAGGTGCGGTTCCGGGTCGTGCGCCTCGCCGAGTTCACCAGCGGGGTCGGCGCCAGCGGCGTTGAAATAGCGCAGCGCAATCCACTCGAGCCCATGGCAGGTGCGGTACCAGGTCAGCATCCGCTCGACCATGAGCTTGGACTCGCCGTAGGGATTGACCGGGTGGGTCGGCGTTTCCTCGGTGATCGGCATCCGCTCTGGAACGCCATAGATGGCGCAGGTCGAGGAGAAGATCAGGCGGCGGACGCTGGCGGCCCGCATCGCCTGCAACAACGCGAGGCTGCCGGCGACGTTGTTGGCGAAGTAGCGGCCGGGCGCCTGAATCGACTCGCCGACATAGGCCAGAGCCGCGAAGTGCAGCACCGCCTGAACCCGATGCTTGCGCATGACCGCCTCGAGGGCGGCCGTGTCGTTCAGTTCGCCGACTTCGAGCGGCCCCCAGCGCACCGCCCATTCGTGCCCGCGCGACAGGTTGTCGTAGACCACCGGCAGGGCACCGGCGGCGGCCAGCGCCTTGCACGCGTGGCTGCCGACGTAGCCCGCGCCGCCCGTCACCAGGACCGGGGTGGACATGAGGCCTAGGCGATTTCCGCCCGCTGAGAGGCCTGGACCGCCGCTTCGAACTGGATGACCTTCGGGTAGCCCGAGCGCGGCCCGGTGCCGAGCAGCGTCTGGAAGTAGTCGAGCGTGCGGATCAGGCCTTCGCGCAATGGCACCGTCGGCCGCCATTGCAGCTTTTCCTCGGCAAGCGTGATGTCGGGGCGCCGCTGGTAGGGATCATCCGGCGGTTGCGGCCGGTGCACGACCTCGGAGTTCGAGCCGGTCAGGACCACGACCATGTTGGCGAGCTCGGCAATCGTGAACTCACCCGGGTTGCCGAGGTTGATCGGACCGGTCACCTCCTCCGGTGAATTCATCAGGCGGATCAGGCCGTCGACTAGGTCGTCGACGTAGCAGAACGAGCGCGTCTGCCGGCCGTCGCCGTAGATCGTGATGGGGTCGCCCTTGAGCGCCTGGACCACGAAATTGGAGATCACCCGCCCATCCTGGGGGTGCATGCGCGGGCCATAGGTGTTGAAGATGCGCGCAATCTTGATCTGCACCTTGTGCTGGCGCCAATAGTCGAAGTAGAGCGCCTCGGCCGCGCGCTTGCCCTCATCGTAGCAGGAGCGGCGGCCGATCGGGTTGACGTGCCCCCAGTAGGTCTCGGCCTGGGGGTGAACCTTGGGGTCGCCGTATACTTCGCTGGTGGAGGCCTGCAGGATGCGCGCCTTCTGCCGCTTGGCGAGGCCCAGCATGTTGATCGCGCCGATCACGCTGGTCTTCATGGTGTGCACGGGATCGGACTGGTAGTGCACCGGCGACGCTGGGCAGGCCAGATTGTAGATCTGGCCGACCTGGGCGTAGAGCGGCTGGGTGATGTCGTGATGGACCAGCTCGAAGCGTGGGTTGGTCAGCAGGTGCGCCACGTTGGACTTGGTCCCGGTGTGGAAGTTGTCCACGCACAGAACCTCGTGGCCCTGGCCGAGGAGCTGCTCACAGAGATGCGAGCCAACAAACCCGGCGCCACCCGTCACCAACACTCGCGAGTATCCGTAGCCAAGCATTCTTCGCTGTGCCTTTCATGGGCTGTCGAGCGAGCGGCCGCGCATGACCAGAGGTGCTGCAAACGTCCGCAGCACCCGCGGCCGCCGCAGACCGCAACAGACTCGAAACAGGTAACGATCGCGTCGTTCGTTAGTCGCTTGCCTTGCCAGGAGTCCGCCAGTCCGTTCGCCTATTCGGCGAAATCCCCCCTGAATTTGCCACTCACCGGAACTGGACGGTCCGTACTCCTGATCAGGCAATCGACTAAGTCGTAAACACGCCCCCGAAGCTGGATATTTCAGGGTCCCCCTAAATCTTTTGACCGGGCGCACTCTAGCAGACGGAAAAGTGGCTTGGGAGGCGAAATCGACACCGAATTTTCGGGTGAAACCCGAGGCTTAACCGGTCTGGAGGGGCGGGGGTAGTCGGCGGCGGCCCGTGCACTGGCGCCCGTCATTTGCTATGGGTTGCCAGGGTCTCCGAATGCTGCGGCCATAGGGCGAAGGACGACGATGGTGACAGAAGGGGTCGAGAGCGCCGACGTGATCGTCGTCGGCGGTGGCATCGCCGGGCTCGCGGCGGCGCTCAGCGCGCGCGAGGGCGGGGCCAGCGTGATCCTGGTGGAGCGGGCGCCGGAGGCCGAGCGCGGCGGCAATACGCGCTATACCGAGGCGTTCCTGCGGATGAAGAGCGTGGCCGAGGTGGCGGACGACTTCGAGGCCCGCTTCGCCGCCAATGCCGGCGGCCATCTCGACCCCGGATTGACCCGCCACTGCGCCGATCCCTACGCCGACTGGCCTGGAATCGTGCGCGCGCTGGGCTTTGCCGATCCCGAGGTAGTCGCGGCCTTCGCCGCCGCGGCTGGGCCGACGCTGCAGTGGTTGGGTGGCCACGGCATCAGCTTTGATCTGGCTAGCACCCCATTCCTCACCCTCTCGGCGCCGCGCATGGCCCCGGTCGGGGGTGGGCTGGCAATGGTCGAGGCGCTCTATCCCCGCCTGGCGGCGGCGGGGGTGCAGGTTCATTACCAGACCACGATGCAGGACCTGGTCCAGGATGAGGCGGGCCGGGTGGTTGGCATCCGGGCGGTGGCGAGCGGCCACCGTGCGCTGGTACTCGGCGGCCGGTCGGTGGTTCTGGCGTGCGGCGGCTTCCAGGGCAACCCGGAGATGCTCGCCCGTTATCTCGGTCCGCGTGCCCTGCTGCTGCGCCCGGTCGCCCGCGGCGGCTATTACAACAAGGGCGAGGGGATCGCCGCCGCGCTCAGGCTGGGGGCGGCGCCGGCGGGCGATTTCGGCAGCTATCATGCCGAGCCGGTCGATCCTCGCTCCGGCATCGCCGAGCCGGCGGTGTTCGCCTTTCCATACGGGATCCTGGTGAACCGCGCGGGGCGCCGCTTCTGCGACGAGGCTCCGGGCCGGGTGGATGCCACCTACGAGGCGATCACCCGCATGATCTGGGCCCAGCCCGGGGGCATCGGCTACATGATTTTCGATGCTGGAATCGAAGACGTGCCGCGCTGGCGGGTCGCGGTCAGAAGCGACCAGCCGCCGATCCAGGCCGCCAGCCTGGGGGCGCTGGCAGCGGCGCTCGAGCTGCCGGCGGAAACCCTCGCCAGTACGGTCGCCGCCTACAATGCCGCCTGCCGGCCGGGGACCTTCACACCGCTTGCGCCGGACGGGCTGGCAACGGTCGGGCTCGATCCGCCGAAATCGAATTTCGCGCGGCCGCTCGATTCACCTCCGTTCCGGGCGCTGCCGATCATCTCGGCCAACGTCTTTACCTTCGGCGGCCTCAAGGTCACCCCTCGGGCCGAGGTGCTGAACAGCGACGGCGACGCGATTCCCGGGCTCTACGCCGCGGGCGAGGTGGTCGGCCTCTATTACGGCACCTACACCGGATCGACCTCGGTCCTGAAGGGCGCCGTCTTTGGCCGCATTGCCGGCGCGGAGGGCGCGCGGCGTGCGCGCGGGAACCGACCATGAGCGTGCGGGGAAGAGTGGCCCTGATCACCGGCGCCGCCGGCAGCATCGGCAGTGCGACCGCCCTTGCCCTGGCGGCGGGGGGCGCACGGCTCGCGCTCGCGGATACCGCTCCGCTCGCCGGGGTCGAGGCAGAGACACGGGCGGCCGGCGCCGAGGTGCTCGGCATCACCGCCGATGTCGGCGACACGGGGGCCGTCCAAGCCATGGTGGCGGCAACCCTTGCCGCATACGGCCGGGTCGACATCCTGGCCACGGTCGCGGGCATCACCTCCCAGGGCACGGCGGCGGACCTCCCCGAGGCCGAGTGGGACCGGGTGATCCGGATCAACCTGAAGGGCACCTTCCTCTGCTGCCAGGCGGTGATCGCGCCGATGCGGCGCCAGGGCTACGGGCGCATCGTCACCATCGGCTCGGTCCTCGGCAAGAATGGCGGCAACCCACGCCCCTGGATCGACCCGAGCGAGCAGCAGCGCGCCGGCAACGTCGCCTACGGCGTCACCAAGGCCGGGGTGCACGCCATGACCGCCTACCTGGCCAAGGAACTGGCGGCCGACGGCATCACGGTGAACGCGGTGGCGCCGGGGCCGGTTACCTCGGCGCTGACCACCAAGTTCCCGGACTCGCTCCGCCGGCTGATTCCCGTCGGGCGCATGGGCACGACCGCCGATGTCGCCCGGGCGATCACCTTTCTTGCCGACGACGATGCCGGGTTCATCACCGGCGAGGTGATCGACGTGAACGGCGGCCTGTGGATGGACTGAGCCGCGTCAGGCGCCCGGCCGGCGCAGCCCCGCGCGCTCGAGAACGGGCAGGACCCGGGCGATGAAGAACGGCAGCTCGGCGAGGTAGTCGAGAAAGCTGACCGTGACCCCGGTCAGGCCGCCCTGGTGCAAGGCGATGATCTCGGCCGCCACGTCCTCGGGTGTTCCCACCATGGGAAAGGCCCCAGGGTAAGAGCCGGCGTAGGTGCCGCCGCGCGCGCGGTTGAAGCGCGTGGCGAGGGGCCGGTAGACCTCGTTGGGGTTGACCTCCTTCTGGCGCCGGTAATAGGCGAGGGAGGCGTGATCCGCCTTCTCCTCGGCGAAGTAGTGGTAGAAGTCTTCGGCTTCCTGCCGGGTCTCGCGGCAGACCACATGGGCGAAGCTGAGCACGCCCATGGTGCGGCCATGGGCGGCCGCGCGCTCGCGCACGCTGGCGAGCAATCCCTGGCTCTGCTTCAGTTCGGTCATGCTGGTGAACAGGTGGTCGGCGGCCTTGGCGGCGAAATCCCGCCCGGCCGGCGAATAGGCCGCCGACATGGTGACCGGGCGCGGCCGCTGCAGCGACAGGGGCTTGGTGCTGAGGCCTTTCAGGTCATAGAAGCGCCCCTGGAAATCGAACGGCGGCCCTCCGGCCAAGAGGCCGGCGACGATCTGGTACCACTCCAGCCCGCGCTGGTAGCGCTCGGCATGCTCGACCTCGAGGCCGAACATGTCGAATTCCTGCTGGTTCCAGCCGCAGACGATGTTGAGGCCGGCGCGGCCATGGCTGATGTGGTCGATGGTGGCGAGCGCCTTGGCCGCGTAAACCGGGTGCAGCATGGGGACGTGCACGGTGACGAAGACCGCGATGCGGGTCGTGAGGGCTGCGATCGCCGCGGAGTGGGTGAAGGTCTCGAAGCTCCACCCCAGATTGTCGGCTTCCCCGCCGAAGCCGAGCCAGCGCGCCACGGGGAGGATGAAATCGATGCCGGCGGCATCGGCCATGCGACACATGGCGGCGAGGTCGTCCCACCCTGCCTTCCAGCGCTCGGGAGCGGTCGAGATGGTCAGGCCGCCGTCGCAATTGGCGCAGAAGATGCCGAGCTTGAAGGGGTGGGGTCCGTGCAGCGGATGGGGCAGGGGTGTCGTCATGGTGGCGGGCGCAGGTGTGGACCCTTCACGCCACGTAGGTCAGGCGGGTGTCGTCCTTGCGCACTTGCAGATAAGCCACGTCGGGGCGGGCGGTCAGTTCCTTCAGAAGCGTCGCGACCGGCGTGCGCGGGGTCGGGTAGGAGATCTTGTCCTGCCGCATCTTGCGCCAGTCAGTCAGTAGTTTCTCCTTGTAGTGCATGGCGAGGAACAGGTCCTCGTCGCTCGCGCCCGGGCCGACCAGCTTGCGGAACCCTGGCATCATCGGCTCGAGCAGCGATCCGGGCCGGACCGTGATCGGCGCCTCGCCGTCGGAAACGCGGTCGAGCACGTTCGCATCGATCGGTGCAGCGGGCTTTCCATACCAGCCCAGGCAGTAGCGCTTGATCTCGGTCACCACCACCCGGTAGCGCTGGCCGTGCATGATGTTGAACAGCGCCTGGACGCCGACGAACTGCGACATCGGGCTGACCATGATCGGGTAGCCGAGTTCCTCGCGCAGGCGGACGATCTCCTCCAGCAGCGCCGGCATGCGGTCGGACTGGCCGAGGTCGTGCATCTGCCGGGCCAGGTTGGAGATCATCCCGCCGGGCAACTGGTGGCGGTAGAGACCGGGGTCGTAGGCCATGGGTTGGCCGAGCGGCTTGCCATGGCGGATCGCCTGGGTGCGGAAATGGTCGGCCTGGGCCTTCATCTTGGTGTCGTCGAGCGGCACCTCGAACCTCATCAGGCGCGCCTCGCGGGCGATCAGCTCGGTGGCCGGCTGCGAGGTGCCGTTGGCGAGCGGCGAGATCGCCGAGTGCACGACGTCGACGCCGAGCGGCAAGGCCTCGAGCGTGACCAGCGGTCCCAGGCCCGAAGTGCAGTGGGTGTGGAAATGCAGCATCAACTGGTCACCGATCGCAGCCCGCAGCTTCGGCACCAGCACGCGCACCCGGTCGACATTGAGCAGCGCGCCCGAGTCCTTGAGCTGCACGCCGTGCACGCCGAGGGCGACCAGCTCCTTGGCCTTGCGCACGAAATACGTGTCATCGTGCACCGGGCTCAAGGTGAACACGATCGAGCCGACCGAATGCAGCCCGGCATCCAAGGTCGCCTTGATGGAGGGCGCCATGTTGGCGGTGTCGTTCAACGCGTCGAACGTGTTGATGACGTTGAGGCCGTGCCGGTTCATCAGCGCGGCGGCGAAGGGAAACACGTCGTCCGCGAACAGATCCCACCCGAGCAGATTGAGACTGCGGAAATAGACGCTCTTCCGCTGCCGCGGCGTCGCCGCGTGGATCATGTCGAGCCGATCCCACGGGTTCTCGGCCAGGTAGTAGATGCAGGAATCGAACACCGCGCTGCCGGCGGTGCACAGGTTCCAATAGCCGACCTCGCCCATGGTGCCGACGATCGGCTCCATCATCGCGCTGGTCATGCGGGTCGCCCACAGACTCTGGTGGGCGTCGCGGAGCGTGGTATCCCAGAATTCCAGGCGCTTCATGGCGGTCCTCGCTCGGGCCTTCAGGCGGGTTCGATCCAGAGCAGCGGTTGCCCGGACTCGACCGCTTCGGCGTTGGCGACCTCGATTCGGGTGACGACGCCGGCGCAAGGAGCCTTGATGGCGTTCATCACCTTCATGACGTCGAGGATGCAGACGGTGTCACGGTCGGTGACCCGGCTGCCGACCTCGACGAAGGGCGGGGCGCCCGGCGCGGGTGCACGGTAGAACGTGCCGGAGAGGGGCGATTGCAGCGCGACGGCTGTGGTGGCGGGCGCCTTCGCTGCCGGCTTCCGGGCTGGCGTCGGCGGCGGCGCGGCGGCCAGCGGCGGCAACGATGGCGGCTCAGCGACGGGCGCTTCGCCCGCCCCCCGCTTGCGCAGGATCAACGACATGCCGCCGACCTCGAGGTGCACTTCGCGCAGCGAGGCCTGGTCGACGATGCGAAGGATTTCCTGGACGTCCTCGTGCTTCAGGGTCATGGCGTCTCAAGGTGGTGGGTCGCGACGGAGCGCATTCAATCATGGCCCCGCCGTTGCGACCAGGGGCTCGCGCGGGTGCGCGGCGCGTGACGATGGCCGCGCTCTGGCGCAGGTTGTCGGCCCACGGCGGCACGCCGCCGAAGCCGCCAGTCAGTCGAGTCGTGCGCGCGGCCTGGAAGCTGGACGTCGCCGCCACGAAAGTCGGTGTCGGGCAGAAGACTTGAAAGTGCGTTTTCCGCGGCTTTTTCGGGCGGGTCGGCAGCACGAGTGCGCGGCGACACAAAGCCGTTGACAGGTCATTTCAATGATGTGAACTAGCGCCACTGGTCGTTCGCGCATACCGCATGAAGCCTTCGGGCTGACCAGCCCGGGCCCGCTACCCAGCGCCGATCCGCAGAGCGACCGTCGGTCGCGCCATGGTGGCGCCGATCGCAGGCATCAACCCGGCGCTGTTAGGGACGGCGCGCCCGTCCACGGCAGCCTCAATGCGGTAAGCTTCACATGAAGCGTCTTCCGATCGGGAAGCGGCAGAGGGGTCAGACCTCTCACACCAGCCTGGGTCCCATCGCCGATCTGGAAAGTCATCTGCCAGAGGAGTGGTGGAACAATCTGTTCGATTCCCTCTACCTGATGACCGACGGCGACGTGGTCGAGAACGACATCAACACCCGGCGCGAGATCGACGCGGTGATCGCAGCGACCGGGATGACGCCCCAGGACCGGATCGTCGATTTGTGCTGCGGCCAGGGACGCCACTCGATGGAGTTGGCGCAGCGCGGCTTCCGCTTCGTGTCCGGCATCGACCGGTCGCGCTACCTGGTCCGCCTGGCCCGGCGCCGGGCGCAGGACCGCAAGATCCAAGCGGTGTTCCGCGAGGCCGACGCCCGCACCTTCCGCGTGCCCGAGGGTAGCCAGGACTATGTCCTGCTTATGGGCAACTCGTTCGGCTATTTCGCCAGCGAGGAAGACGATCTCAAGGTGCTCTCCAGCGTGGTCCGCGCCCTCCGTTCGGGCGGCACGGTGGTCCTCGACATCACCGACGGCGAGTGGATCCGCCAGCACTTCGACGCCCGCTCCTGGGAGTGGATCGACCAGCACCATTTCGTCTGTCGCGAGCGCTCGCTCTCCAGCGACGGCGACCGGCTGATCAGCCGCGAGGTGATCGTCCACGACGACAACGGCGTCATCGCCGACCAGTTCTACGCCGAGCGGCTCTACTCCTTCCAGCGCATCCGCGCGCTCCTCGAACGGGCCGGGTTTCGCAACGTGCGCCAGCACGGCTCGGTGCAGACCCATTCCGACCGTGGCCAGGATCTCGGCATGATGAGCCACCGCATGCTGATCAGCGCGATAGCGCCCCGGCGCGAAACCGTGATCCCCAAGAGCGGGAAGCGGCGCGCGCTCGAAGTCGCGGTCGCCATGGGCGACCCGAGCCTCCCCGATGCGGTGAAGCGGGGCGGGGTGTTCAACCCCGAGGACCACGAGGCGGTCACGCGCCTGAAAGACGCGCTCTCCGAGGTCCAGGCCTACCGCTTCCGCTACCTCAACAACCACGCCTCGCTCGAGCGCGATCTCACCGAAGGCAAGACGGACCTGGTCCTCAATCTGTGCGACGAGGGCTGGAACAACGACGCCTTCAAGGAGCTGCACGTCCCGGCGCTCCTGGAGATGCTGGACATGCCGTATACCGGCTCGGGTCCCGCCTGCCTCGCCATCTGTTACGACAAGGCCATGGTGCGGGCGATTGCGACCTCGCTCGACGTGCCGGTGCCGCTCGAGACCTATGTGCGCGCGACCGACCAGTCGGCGACCTTGCCGTCGATCTTCCCGGCGATCCTAAAACCGAACTTCGGTGATTCCAGCGTCGGCATCACCAAGGATGCCGTGGTGACGGACCAGTCGGCCCTACTCGACTACCTGGAGCGGCTGCGCGACCAGTTTCAGGGTCAGCCGATATTGGTGCAGGAGTTCCTGCAGGGCGACGAGTTCAGCGTGTGCCTGGTAGGCAACCCGGCCCAGGGGCTGCGCGCCCTGCCGATCCTGCAGGTGGACTACAGCGGCCTCGATCCGGGGCTGCCGCGCATTCTTGGCTACGAATCGAAGTGGGAGCCCGAGAGCCCCTATTGGAACCAGATCCGCTACCGCGAAACCAACCTGAGCGAGGAGCAGCAGGCGGAACTGGTTGGCTACGCCATCCGCCTGTTCGACCGCCTGTGCTGCCGCGACTACGCGCGCTTCGACTTCCGCGCCAATGCGGACGGCGAGATCAAGCTGCTCGAGGCGAACCCGAACCCGGGGTGGGTGTGGGACGGCAAGATGAACCTCATGGCGGGCTTCGCCGGCATGCGGTACTCGGATCTGTTGACCCTGATGCTGAACTCGGCACGCGAGCGCATCGTCGGTGCCGAGACCACCGGCACGGCCTCGGCCGAGCGCGTAGCGGAGCTGGCGACCTCGCCCTGAAGGCGAGACCGTCAGTTGCTGGTGAAGCGGTCCCAGAACCACCAGGTGCGGCTCGTCACCCAGCCGTCCACGTCGGCACGGAACGACTTGAAGTGGGGCGTCTGCTGGTGCGCCTCGAAGGCGTCCTCGTTGGTGTAAACCTCGTACTGCATGAAGTCGGTGGGCCGGGCGTTGTCCTGATGGGATTCGAACACCAGGCAGCCGGGCTCGGTCCGGCTGTTGATGGCATGCTGTGCCATGCGCGCGCGGAACGGCTCCACCGCTTCCGGCCTTACCACCAGCAGCGAGGTATGCACGAAGGGGTGGGGTGGGCTTGCCATGCCGTCACCAGCCCATGGCGTGCAGCTTCTTGATGCTGTCGGCGATGTCGTGATCGGCGTTGGTCGAGATAATCTCGGCGACGATCGGCACCTTCGCGCCGATGGCGCGCAGCGTTTCGCCGATCGCGGCGAAGGGTACGGTGCCGAGGCCGACGGGGTCATGCTTCCACACCTGGGTAGTGGTGTCGGAGAGGTGCACCAGGGACAGGCGGGACGCGGCGGCGCGGATCGCGGCGCAGGGGTCTTCCTTGATGTAGACGCCGTTGGCCACGTCATAGACGATCTTCAGCCGGTCGCTGCCGACGCGCTCGATCGCGCGCATCATCTGGTCCACCCGCGGCAGGAAGGTAGAGGGGATGTTCTCGAACAGGAGGTCGAGCCTGCTCTTCTCGGCCTCCTTGAGCAACGGCTCGAGCCCTTGCTGCATCCAGGACATCATCTGCTCGAACGGGGCCGGCAGCAGGTTGCGTGGCAGCCCGGGCGCGATCACGATGCCCTGCGCGCCGAGATCGGCGCCGAGCCGCATCACCTGCAGCAGATAGTCGACGCTGAAGCGGCGCATGTCCGGCGACGGGCTGGTCAGGTTGTTGTCGGCCGCACCGGCGTTCAGCGACACCACGTCGAGCTTGCGCGCGGCCATCATCGCCCCGATGTCCTTGCGCAGGGCCGGGGTCGCCGCGGACGGGAACAGGTGCGGGCCGCACATCATCAGCTCGAACGATCGGTAGCCCTGGTCGGCCAGGTGCGCGACGCAGTCCTTCGCGGTCATGGTCCAAATGTAGGAGAAAGTATTGATGGTGAAGGTGGTGGCCATGGGCTTCCGTCCCCTCGCGATTTCCTGACGCTCTGCCGGCGACGGTAAGCGGGCCACGGCGGGGTTGCAATGCCCCTGGCCGTGCGATTGCTGCATTGGTCGGCCCGCGCGTACACTTCGGCCGAACACGGTTGGGCGGGGGCTTGCCGACTACGTTCGGGAGTGGCGAAAACCCCACGGGCGTTCCTGACCAAGCGCCGAGCAATGGAGGAGCAGACCATGAAGATCATGTACGTCCCCGCCTCGCCGTATGTGCGCAAGGCGCTGGTCACGGTGATCGAGAAGGGCCTCGCCGACAAGGTCGAGAAGGTGCGCGACAATCCGTTCGAGGAAACCACGAAGATCCCGGACTTCAATCCCGCCGGCAAGGTCCCCACCTTGATCCGTGACGATGGCGGCGTGCTGTTCGACTCACCTGTCATCTGCGAGTACCTGGATTCGGTCGGCACCGGCCCCAAGCTTTTTCCAAGTGGCGGCGAGGCGCGTTGGACGGCGCTCCGACGGCAGGCGCTCGGGGATGCGGCGCTCGACGCTATCGTCGTAATCATCAACGAGATGCATCGCCGCCCCGCCGACAAACAACATCCCCCCGTGGTGGAGCGGCAGGCCCGCGTCCTGACCCGGTGCTTCGACATGATGGAGCGCGATGCGGCCGCGCTCGGCAACGACATCACGGTCGGCCACATCGCCTATGGCATCGCCCTCGGCCATCTGGACTTCCGCGAGGAGATGGTGGGCGGGATCGAGTGGCGCACGGGGCGGCCCAAGCTCGCCGCCTGGTTCGCGACCTTCAACCAGCGCCCGTCGATGCAGGCGACCATTCCCCACATCTGACCGTCGGTTCGATGACGCGAAGCGCGTGCTCGCCGGTGCTGGCGGCGATCTGAGCAAACCGCTACCAGATGGCTCGCGACTTGCCGTAGGCTTTCCGCGGCTGGCGAATGGCTCGAACCACCAGCCTGGCCCCTGTCGGAGCGGTCATCATGGCGAAATCCCAGCGGACCCTCGCCCGCGTCGATACCTTTTGCAGGGCGCACGATATTCGCGTTCCGATTCTGCTGGCTCCGATGGCGGGGGCGTGTCCGCCATCGCTGTCGATAGCTGTGGCAAGCGCAGGCGGGCTCGGTGCGTGTGGCGCGCTGCTGATGCAGCCAGCGGCCATCAAGTCGTGGGCAGCCGATATGCGGGCTGGCAGCAACGGGGCGTTCCAGATCAACCTTTGGATCCCCGATCCGCCGCCGATCCGGGATGCAGCCGCAGAGGATGCGGTCCGCGCCTTCCTGCGTTCTTGGGGACCGGAAGTGGCGCGCGAGGCTGGCAACGCGATGCCGCCCGACTTCGCGGCGCAGTCTGAGGCCATGCTCGAGGTCGGCCCGGCCGTCATCTCGTCGATCATGGGGCTCTATCCACCCGAGTTCGTCGCCCGCATGAAGGCGCGCGGGATCAAGTGGTTTGCGACCACGACCACGGTGACCGAAGCCAGAGCCGCCGAAGCCGCAGGCGCGGATGCGATCGTCGCGCAGGGCATGGAAGCTGGCGGGCATCGTGGCACCTTCGCCGCAGCAGAAGCCGGAGTCAGCATGATCGGCTTGTTCTCGCTGTTGCCGGCCGTCGTCGACGCCGTGAAGGTTCCGATAATCGCAGCCGGCGGCATCGCCGATGCGCGCGGCGTTGCCGCGGCCTTGATTCTCGGCGCCTCGGCGGTGCAGATCGGTACTGGTTTCCTGCGCACCCCCGAGGCCAAACTGCCTTCGGCGTGGGCCGACGCCCTCGGCCGGACGTTGCCGGAACAGACGCTGCTCACGCGCGCATTCTCCGGTCGCTTGGGGCGCAGTATCGCAACTGCTTACGCGCAGGCCGCGGCTTCCGCGAGCACGCCGTCACCGGCCCAATATCCCGTCCAGCGCGGCTTGACACAGGCCATGCGCGACGCCGCCGTGAAGAACAATGACATCGATCGGATGCAGGCCTGGGCTGGTCAATCGGCGGCTTTGGCACGCCCGCACGAGGCCGGTGACATCGTCCGCGAGTTGTGGCAAGGCGCTCGGGCTCTGATCGAGTAGCCCCTCCGCTATGATGCTGGCGTACCGGTGGGCCGCGTTATCACGGAGCGTCGACTAGATGGCTGCGCCCTTGGACCGGGTCGAGTGCGTGGTGGTCGGGGCCGGGGTCATCGGCCTCGCCACCGCGCGCGCCCTGGCCCAGGAGGGTCGCGAGGTCCTGGTGCTGGAGAAGGCGGACGCCATCGGCACCGAGACCAGCTCGCGGTCCAACGATGTGATGCACTCCGGCATCTTCTACCGGGCCGGGGGACCGCAGGCCGTCCTCTCGGTGCGCGGTCAACGGCTGCTCTATGGGTATTGCGCCGAGCACGGTATTGCGTACCGGCGGGTCGGCAAGCTGGTGCTGGCGGTCTCGGCGGACGCCACCGACTGGCTGGCGGCGATGCTCGAAAACGGCCGCCGCAACGGCACCAAGGACCTGGAGTTGATCGGGCCGAACGCGGTGCGCGCCCTCGAGCCCGCCGTGCGCTGCCAGGGCGCGCTTTTCTCGCCGGCGAGCGGAATCATCGACAGCCATGCGCTGATGGTCGCCTATCGCGGCGATGCGGAGGCGGCGGGGGCGATGATCGCGCTCCGCACCGAGATGACCGCCGCCTGGCGCGAGGGCAGGGGCTTCGTGGTCGAAGCGAAGGGCGCTGACGGCGCGGTGACCGAGATCGCGTGCGCGCGGCTGATCAACGCGGCGGGCCCCTGGGCCGCAGGAATCGCCGGCCGCATCCGGGACATGCCCCCGGACCGCATTCCACGGGTGCATTTCGTGCAAGGGGCGTTCTTCAAGCTGGCCGGGCGCGCGCCGTTCGCTCGGCTGGTGGTGCCGGACCCCGGCGTCTGGGGCCGCGGCGGCATCTTCACCCTCGACCTCGGCGGAGAGGGCCGTTTCGGCCCCGACGTCGGCATGGTCGAGCGGATCGGCTACGATTTCGACCCCGCGCGGGTGACAGGCGTTTATCGGGCGGTCCGTAGTTATTGGCCGGACCTGAAGGATGGCGCCCTCCACCCGGACTATGCCGGAATCCAGCCCAAGCTGAACGGTCCGGGCAAGCCGCAGGCCGATTGGTTGTTCCAGGGCGAGGACCGGCACGGCGTCGCTGGACTGGTCAACCTGTTCGGGTTCGAGAGTCCGGGGATCACGGCGTCGCTCGCGATCGCCGAGGTGGTCGCCGGCATGCTGCGCGGCGAGGCGCCGCCGTTCGATTACGTCGCGCCGCTCGGCTGAGGCCTCAGGCGACCCGGTATTTCTTCACCACTGCCTCGTTCAGTTCGATGCCGAGGCCGGGCTTCTCGCCGATCTCGAGGTAGCCATCCTTGAACGACGTGATGGGCAATTCGCACAGGTCCCAGCGCAGCGGGTTGCGCTGCTCCTTGCTCCAGTCGCTCTGCATGTGCTCGTAGATCAGGAAGTTGGGCGCGGCGGTCGCCAGGTGCAGGCCGACCGTCATGGCCACCGCCGAGGACGATCCCGTATGCGGCGCGTAGGCGACGTGGAAGGCATGCGCCATGTCGGCGATCTTGTGCGCCTCGCTGATGCCACCGATGCGGCAGGCGCTCGGCTGCACGATGTCGATGGCGTCGCGCTTGAAGAAGGGCGCGATGTTGAAGCGGGTGAAGTCGCCCTCGCCGGTGGCGATGCGGATGTCGAGGTTCTGGCGCAGATATGCGTAGCCATCCACGTTCTCGGGCGAGAGCGGCTCCTCCAGCCAGTAGAAATTGAGCGCCTCGAGCGCCCGCCCGACCTGGAGCGCCGTCTTCACGTCGTCGCCATAGCCGCAATTCACGTCCGCGCTCAGCATGACGTCGTCGCCGGCGACCTTGCGCAGGGATTCGGCGAAGCGGATGTCCTCACGGCAGTCGTGCGGGTTCTTGCCCACCTTCATCTTCATCGAGGTGAAGCCCATCTCCTTGTAGTGGGCGACCTCCTCCTTGAGGACCTCGAGCCCGCGGAAGCGGAGCGAGGAGGCGTAGCACCAGAGCCTGGGGTTGGTCTTGCCGCCGAGCAGGCGGTAGACCGGCAGGTCGACCGACTTGCCGAAGATGTCCCAGAGGGCGATGTCGATGCCGCTCATCGCCTCGATGTAGAAGCCCTTCACATGGCCGCGGTTGATCATCACCGACCAAAGGAGATCCCAGATCCCGGCGATGTCGCGCGGGTCGCGGCCGATCAGGAGCGGCTTCACCGCGTGCACGATGTCGCGGGTGGCGGTCGGGGCGAGGCGGACCATGCATTCGCCGACCCCCGAAATACCCTCGTCCGTGGTGATGCGCACGAGCGTGGTGCGATACTGGCCGAACACCACGCCGGCGACCTCGTCCGCGCGTGGGATGCTGATCGGGGCGGCGACCGGTTTATCCATCGGGACCGCGAGGGCGATGGCTTCAACGTCGCGAATCTTCATGGGTGCGAACCTTGTTCTGTCCGGGTGCCTCGGCATTGACGGGGGGGTAGCATAAGCGTATCAGGTGGGCCGCAACAGCGTGCGAATTGGCCTTCGCGCGCACCAAGTAGTGTTGTGTTTTTATTCGGCCTTGGGGCGGGCCCACGGGCGGTGCCGCCATCCCCGATGGAGCCCGAAGTAATGAGTGTCGACGCCAAGGAACGCCCCCTGACCCCCGCCACGGAGCCCTTCGCCGAACCCCTCGCCGAGCTCGACCGCCAGCGGGCGCGCGCCCTGCAGATGGGAGGCGCCGAAAAGCTCGCCAAGCGCAAGGCCGAGGGCACTCTGAACGCGCGCGAACGGCTCGACCATCTGCTCGATGCCGGCACATTCAAGGAATCCGGCCTGCTGGCGCGCTCGGCCCGGCCGGAGGCGCGGGCCAAGACTCCGGCCGACGGCAAGGTCGCCGGCTTCGGCAAGATCGACGGTCGCTGGGTCGGTATCGTCTCCAACGATTTCACCGTGATGGGCGCCTCTTCGGCCGCCATCAACGGCAAGAAAATGAAGCACATCAAGGATGTGTCCACGCAGCGCGGGATGCCGCTGGTGTTCCTCGGGGAATCGACGGGCGCGCGCATGCCGGACCGCATGGGCGCCATCGGGCGCTCGATCCTCGGGCAGGACCGCTACGAGTATCGGCGCATGCGCGAGACACCCTGGGTCACGGCCCAGCTCGGCGACTGCTACGGCTCGTCCACCTGGTACGCGTGCATGGCCGACTATGTGGTGATGCGCAAGGGCGCGACCATGGCGGTCGCCTCCAGCCGCGTCACGTCGCTGGCGATCAGCCAGCCGGTGGACAAGGAAGATCTCGGTGGCTGGAAGCTGCACACTGCCATAAGCGGTCTGGTCGACGTGGCGGTGGATACCGACCAGCAGGCTCTGGATCTGGCGAAAAAATTCCTGTCCTACCTGCCGAGCCATAGCAACCAAGCACCGCCGACCTACCCGGTGCCGGAAGGCTCGGACGAGCCGATCAAGGACATCCTGAAATTGGTGCCGGAATCGCGCACCCAGGTCTACGACATGCGCCGGGTGATCAAGACCATCGCGGACAAGGACAGCGTGTTCGAGCTCAAGCCAGGCTTTGGCCGCGCCGTCGTCACCGCGCTCGCGCGGCTCGATGGTCGCACGGTTGGCTTCATCGGCAACAACCCGATGTTCAAGGGCGGCGCGGTCGATCCCGACGGCTGCGCCAAGGTGACGGGTTTCCTGGTCCTCTGCGACAGCTTCAACATCCCGATCGTGATGCTGGTGGACGTGCCCGGATTTCTCATCGGCATCGAGGGCGAGCGGCGCGGCGCCCCTGGCAAGATCATCAATTGGATGAATGCGCTTGCGCTCTGCACCGTGCCGAAAATTTCGGTGATCCTGCGCAAGAGCTATGGTCAGGCCTATCTGAACATGGGCGGCGGGCGCAACTCGGACGAAGTGGCGCTCTGGCCGACCGCCGATCTCGGCTTCATGGACCCGCGCACCGGCGTCAACGTGGTCTACGGCATCCGCGAGGAGGACGACCCCGCGCTCTTCAAGCAGAAGGTCGAGGAACTGTCGCGCGACACATCGGCCTGGGACCTGGCCGTGCTGTACGAGGCTCAAGAGGTGCTCGACCCGCGCGACACCCGGCAATATCTGATCGACATGATCGAGGTGCACCGCCTGCGGATGACCAATTGCGTTGGCGAGCATCTCATGCGCACCTGGCCGACCAGCTTCGGTTGATTCGCAGTCGGCGGCTAACCCTTCACCATCCGGCAGAACCACCCCGCAGAACCATTCGGTAGAACCTTTCAGTAGAAACGGAGCGTTGCGTATATGGCCGAGGTCAAGGTCGCGTCCGAAATCACGGGATCGGTTTGGAAGATCGTCGCCAACATCGGTGACAAGGTTGTCGAGGAAGACACCCTCATCATCCTCGAATCCATGAAGATGGAGATTCCGATCCTGGCGCCGGAGGCCGGCACCGTGAAGGAAATCCGCGTCAAGGAAGGCGAACCCATCTCGGAGGGGGACGTGGCCGTCATCCTCGAGAAGTGATGCGGCCGCGGGAGCTCCTGGCGGCGGCGCGCGCCCGGGGGCGGACAGCCCTCGACGAGCCGGCCGGCAAGCAGGTACTCACCGCCTATGGCATACCGGTGCCGCGGGCGCGGGTGGTGGTGAGCCCCGCCGAGGTGGCGGCGGCTTTTGACACGCTGACCCCGCCAGTCGTGGTCAAAGGCATCTCGCCCGACGTGATCCACAAGAGCGAGGCTGGCGCGGTCCGGCTCCGCATCACCAGCGCCGCGGCCGCGGTCGCGGCGGCGGAGGCGATTCTCCTGGCCATGGCCGCCCATACCGACCGGGTCGAGGGGTTCCTGGTCGAGGAGATGGCGGCGCCGGGGCAGGAGCTCGTGATCGGCGGCGTCATCGACCCGCAGTTCGGACCGCTGGTCATGCTCGGGCTCGGCGGCATCTTCGTCGAGGTCTTCGCCGACGTCGCCTTCCGCATCTGTCCGATCACGCCGCGCGATGCCGGGGAGATGCTGGACGAGCTGCGCGCGGCGCCGGTGCTCAAGGGCGCGCGCGGGCGGACACCCGTCCGGCGCGATTATCTGACCGACGTTCTGCTCAGGGTCGGCGGCGAGCGCGGGCTCCTCTGGGAGTTGCGCGATGAAATCGCCGAGCTGGACATCAATCCCCTCATCGTTTCGCCCCATGGGGCGGTCGCAGCCGATGCCCGGATGGTACTCGCGCGTACCGCGGCGGCGGCGGCATGAGCAGGGCAGGCGGCGGGCTGTCGCGCCCGGAGCAGGAGATTCGCGATTACTTCGCGCCGCTGTTCGCGCCGGCGACCATCGCCGTGGTCGGGGCATCCACCGCCGGCAACGGGCGCGGCAACGTGTTCATCGATCAGTTGCGCAAGTTCGGCTATGGCGGTGAGATCTACCCGATCCACCCCAAGGCGGCCGAGATCGACGGCCTCAAGGCCTATCCCGCGCTCGGCGCGACGCCGAAGTCGGTCGATTACGCCTATGTGGCGATCCCGGGCCCCTCGGTTCCCGCCGCCATCGCCGCCGCCGCGGGCAGGGTGCGCTTCGCCCACATCCTCTCCTCCGGCTTCGCCGAGGTGCCCGCGGGGCGGGCGCTGCAGGAGGAACTGCTGCGGGCCGCGCGGGGCGCCGGGGTCCGCCTGCTCGGCCCGAACTGCAACGGTGCCTTCAGCCCGCGCGGCCGCCTCACGTTCATCTACCGCGGGGCGACCGATCCCGGGGCGGTCGGCATCGTCTCGCAGAGCGGCGGCCTCGGTGTCGACATCATCCGCCGCGGGCAGGAGCGGGGGCTGCGCTTCACGGGCGTGATGACGGTCGGAAATTCCGCCGATCTGGGTCCGGTCGATCTGCTGGAGTTCTACCTGGCCGACCCCGAGACCCGGGTGATCGGCATGTACCTGGAGGGAATCGCGGGCGGCAGGCGGCTGTTCGACCTGCTGCGCTGGGCGCGGGGAAGGAAGCCGGTGGTGATCCTGAAGGGCGGCCGTACCATCCAAGGCACCCAGGCGGTCGTCTCCCACACCGGCGCGCTCGCCGGCGACGAGCGGGTGTGGACCGCGCTCAGCCGCCAGACCGGCGTGGTCCTGGTCAAGGATCTGGAGGAGCTGATCGACGCGATCCTGGCGCTGCAAACGCTCACCGCCCGCGCCGATCGGCCGACGCGCAAGGTGGCGCTGTTCGGCAACGGCGGCGGCACCAGCGTGCTCGCGGTCGATGCCTTCGCCGAGCGCGGGCTCGACGTGGTGCCGTTCAGGCCCAAGACCCGGGCGGCGCTCGAGGCGCTCGACCTGCCGCCCGGAACCAGCGTCGCCAACCCGATCGACGCGCCCGTCGGCACCTTGCGCCAGGAGGATGGGCGCATCGCCGAGAAGATCATGGACATCGTCTATGGGATGGACGACCAGGACGCGTTCCTGATGCACCTCAACCTGCCGGTGCTGCTCGACCACATCCGCACCGGCTCGAGCGTGGCCGCCAATCTGCTGGACGCGGCGGAGCGTGTGCGCCAGCGCAACCCGGACAAGGCCCAGTTCGTATTGGTGCTGCGCTCCGACGGCAGTCCTGAGATCGATGCGCGCAAGCGCGAATACCGGGAACAGGCGCGCCTGCGCGGCATCCCGGTCTATGACGAGATGAGCGGGGCGGCGATCGGCCTCGCCGCACTCCGCAGCCATGCCGAGTTCTTGCGCCGGATCGCCGCCGACTAGAGTACTTCCCGGATTGATGGAATCGTAGGGGATTCCCAAAGGGTTTGAAATGTGATTCAAGCTGCTGGCTGGGGATGGAGGCCGGCATGCATGGTGCGACCCTATTCCGAGGATTTACGGGAGCGTGTGGTTTGGGACGTCGAGGCCGGCGC
>SHWA01000013.1 GCA_009693995.1 Alphaproteobacteria bacterium
CGCCGCCAGCACGCCGACCAGAGTGCCGATGGCGAAGGGCAGGATGGCGCTGATGTAGAGCTTGGAGCGGCGGAACCGCATCTTGAGCGGCAGCCCATGCACCCACATGTGGCGCGCCCGCCGCACCGGCTGCCCCTTCGCCGCGCGCACCATGGTGGTGATCGACTCGATCACCATCAGGGTGCCGATCACGCCCAGGAACAGCACGTAGGAGAGCCCGATCACCAGGTCCACCTGCCCTACTTCGCGCAGCCAGCGGAACAGCCAGACACCGAATGTGGAGCCGATCGCGCCACCCACCAGCAGCACGGCCCCCATCTTGAAGTCGACATTGCCGCGGCGCGCGTGGGCGAGCAGGCCCGAGACCGAGGCCGCCACCACCTGCGCCGCCTCGCTGCCGACCGAGATCGCCGGTGGCACGCCGATGAAGATCAGGAGCGGGGTCATCAGGAAGCCGCCGCCGACCCCGAACAGGCCCGAGAGCAGCCCGACCCCCCCGCCCATCCCGAGCAGGAGGAGGGCGTTCACCGACATCTCGGCGATCGGCAGGTAGATCTGCATTCGCTCTCCCGGCCGGCCGGATTCGCCGGCGCCGGCCAGCCCCTCACTTCTGCAGGATGTTGGTGATCTCGCGCAGTTGCGTGCGTGCGCGCAGCACATAGAAACCCTGGGCCGCCAGGTGGCTGGGCAGGATCAGGCCGTCGGGGGCGCCGTTGATGACCACGAGCGGCGCCAGTCCGACCGCCTCGCGGGTGGTGGTCAGCATCTGCTCCCAGGCACCCCGGAGGTCACGCTCCTCGATCACCCGGGCAAAGTCTGTCTGCAGCGCGCCGAGGATCAGGTGATAGGCGTAGAGGCGCCCCTTGGTGCGGTAGAAGAGGTCGTCGGCCTCGATATCGATCAGCCACCCCGCCCCGCGCACGCGCTGATCGAGGGCGGCCGAGGCGGCGCCGATGTCGGCGGCGAACCGGTCGAGCACGCCCTGCAGGTTGTCGACGCGGCGGTCGAACACCGCCGCCCCGGCGGCGAGGCGCCGGTTGTATGAGTGGAGCGCCTTGACCGCCGCGCGGTACTGCGATTCCGAGGTGGCGGTCGGCGCCAGGCTGACGGTTGGATCGAACACCCAGACGTCGCCCGGGTATTTCAGCAGGCCGGCGGCCTTCTCCAGGTCGGGGTCGACGTCGCTCGACCCCCGGGTGCGGCCCAGCTGGTCGGTCATCTCGACGGCGAAGCGCGCCAGCGCCGCGACCATGCCGAGCTGGAAGTTGGGCATGTTGTCGAGTGCCGCCCCGGGCAGAAAGAAAGGGTCGTTCGGGGTCCAGCGGTGAGCGTCGACCTCGCGGGTGACCAGCGCCGCTGCGGTGGCAATGGCGCGGCTGCCGCCGGCGGCGACGGCATCGGGGGGGGCAAAATCCAGGTCGTCGTCAATGGTGTGGATCCAGATCATGCCGACCGGGTAGTAGACCAGCAGCAGCGCCAGCAGCAGCAGGGCGCCGGGGCGGCGCGGCAAAGAACCGGTCGCCCTCGGCCCCAACCGGCGCGGGCGGCGGCACGGCGCTGTCCATCGCCATGGTAGTCCTCACCCCTGAACGAAGCCGACGATCCGGTGCACCTCGCGCAGGATCGGCTCGGCGAGGCTGCGCGCGCGCCCGGCACCGTCGCGCAGCACCGCGTCAATATAGCCTTGGTCGGCGAGCAGGCGGCGCATCTCGCCAGTCATTGGCGCGATCACCTGGGTGGCGAGTTCCGCCAGCTTCTCCTTGAAGCGCGAGAAGGGCGCGCCATCGAAGGCAGAAAGCACGGCGGCCGCGTCGCTGTTGCTGAGGGCGGCGTAGATGTTGACCAGGTTCGCCGCCTCGGGGCGCTCCGCCAGCGCCGCCGGGTCGCCGGGAAGCGGGTGCGGGTCGGTGCGCGCCTTGCGGATCTTCTGGGCTATGGCGTCGGGACTGTCGGTCATGTTGATGCGCGAATAGTCCGAGGCGTCCGACTTGCTCATTTTGGCAGTGCCGTCGCGGAGGCTCATCACCCTGGTCGCCGGGCCGGTGATCACCGGCTCGACCAGGGGAAAGAACTCGACACCGTACTGGTGGTTGAACGACTGGGCGATGTCGCGGGCCAACTCCAGGTGCTGCTTCTGGTCCTCGCCGACGGGCACATGGGTGGCGCGGTAGACCAGGATGTCGGCGGCCATCAGGTTGGGATAGGCATAGAGCCCGACCGAGGCGTTCTCGCGGTCCTTGCCTGCCTTCTCCTTGAACTGAGTCATGCGGTTCAGCCAGCCGAGCCGCGCGACGCAGTTGAAGATCCACGCCAGCTCGGCATGGCCGGCGACCTGGCTCTGGTTGAACAGGATGCTGGCACGCGTGTCGATCCCGGCGGCGATCAGGCAGGCGGTCACCTCGCGGGTCGAGGCGCTGAGCGCCTGCGGCTCCTGGCGCACGGTGATCGCGTGCAAGTCGACGATGCAGTAGAGGCACTCGTTGCCCTGCTGCATCAGCACCCAGTTCCGGATCGCCCCGAGATAGTTGCCGAGATGCAGGTTGCCGGTCGGCTGGATACCGGAAAAGACGCGGGGCATGGGGCCGGGACTCCGGTCGGTGCGCGGTCAGGGAAGGCGCCAGGCGGGCCGGTACCGCACACCCTCGCCCGCGCGAGGCGCGCGCGTGTTATGGCCCCGCCTCAGCCCCGGGTCAAGCCGCGGGCGGCGGCGTGCGCCGGAGCTGCGCGAGATCCCGGCGGCTGGCCGCACCCAGCAAGGCGACCAGGCCGAGATAGAGCGCGCCCCCGCCGCCGATCAGGAGCGCGAGCGCGAGCGCACCCGAAAGCGCCCCGCCATGCCGGAGCGCGAGGCCGCCGGCGCCGAGCGCGAGGCCGAGCCCGAGGCAGGCGGCAAGAATCCGCGGCACCCTCTGGCGTAGACGTTGGTCCAGGGCGAGGTGACCACGGCGGTGCAGCAGGACCGCAAGCAGCACCACGTTCAGCCAGGCCGAGGCGGCGGTGGCGAGCGCGATGCCGACATGGCGCAGCGGCACCATCAGCGCCAGGTTGAGGACCAGATTGGTGCAAAGAGCGACTGCCGCGACCTTGACCGGAGTCGCGGTATCGAGCCGGGCGAAGAAGCCCGGGGTCAGCACCTTGATCAGGACATAGGCCGGCAGGCCGAGCGCATAGGCCGCAAGCGCCCCCGCCGTGGCGGCCACGGCACCCGGGCCGAACGCGCCACGGCCAAACAGAACGCTGATGATCGGCTCGGCGATCACCACCAGCGCCACCGTCGCCGGCAAGGTCAGGAGGAGGGTGAATTCGAGCGCCCGGTTCTGGTTCCAGGCGGCCCCGGCGGCATCGCCGGCACACACTTGGCGCGCCAGGAGCGGCAGCAGCGCGGTGCCGACCGCGACCCCGACCACGCCGAGCGGCAGCTGGGTCACCCGGTCGGCATAGTAGAGGAACGAGATCGAGCCCTCGGGCAGGAACGAGGCGATCACCATGTCGACCATCAGGTTGATCTGGGCGACCCCGACGCCAAGCGTCGCCGGCAGCAGCAGGCGCAGCATCTGGCTGAGCTCGGGCGTGAGGCGCGGCCGCACCAGGCGGAGCTCGAAGCCGGCCCGCTCCGCCGCCACCGCCATCCACAGGAATTGGAGGACGCCGCCCACGGCGACCGCCCAGGCCAGCGCATGGCCGCCGGTGGCGAAGCGCCCGACCAGGAACAGGAGCACGCCGATCATCACCAGGTTGAGCACGATCGGCATCGCCGCCATGGCCGCGAAGCGCCCGGCCGAGTTCAGCACCGCGCCAAAGAGCGAGACCAGTGAGATGAACAGGATGTAAGGGAAGGTGATCCGGGTCAGCTCGACCGCGAGCGCGAACTTGGCGGGCTCGCGCGCGAACCCGGGAGCCAAGCCGAGCATGATCCAGGGCATGGCCGTGGCGGCGACCAGGATTACCGCGGCGAGCGCCGCCAGCAGGATCGCCAAGGCCTGCTCGGCGAGCGCCCGCGCTGCGGCCGGCCCCGCCACTTCGAGACGCCCGGCGAACACCGGCACGAACACGGCGCTGAACGCACCCTCCGCGAACAGCCGGCGCAACAGGTTGGGAATGCGGAAGGCGACGAAGAAGGCATCCGCCACCGGCCCGGCACCGAGTGCGGCCGCGATCAGCATGTCGCGGGCGAAGCCGAGGAGGCGGCTCAGCATCGTGTAGCCGCCGACGGTGGCGACGGCGCGCATCAGGATCAACGCGGATTTCCCTCAGCGGTCACGAGCTGGCCGCCGCGCGCCGGTGCGGGCGGCGCGGCGGCTGGGCGGCGTCGCCTGGGGCAGCCGTCGGATCCGCGAGCGCCTCGAGCAGCCGGGCGCGGATGCGCGCCAGTTTGCCCTCGTGGGTGATCTTCATGCCGAACACGTCCTTGACGTAGAACACGTCGACGGCGCGCTCGCCATAGGTCGAGACGTGGGCGGTCGCGATCGAGAGGCTGAGGTCGCTCAACGCACGGGTCACGTCGTGCAGCAGGCCCGGGCGGTCGCGGCCGTTGACCTCGATCACCGTGTGGGTCTGGCTGGCCTGGTTGTCGATGAGGACGCGCGGCGCCACGGCGAACACGGCGGCGGCGCGCGTCGGCAGTGTCGAGCGCCCGGCGAGCGACTTGCCGGGGCGCAGCCGCCCCGAGAGCGTCTGCTCCACCGTCGCGGCCAGCTTGGCCAAGCGGCCGGGCCGGTCGAAGGCCGAGCCGTCGGTGCCCTGGATGCGGAAGGTGTCGAGCGCCATGCCGTCGTTGGTGGTGAAGATCTGCGCGTCCAGGATGTTGGCGCCGGCGAGCGCGATCGCTCCGGCCATCTGGGAGAAGAGGCCGACATGATCGGGGGTATAGAGCGTGACCTCGGTACAGACGTTGCGTGCATCGACCCGCGAATCGAGGCTGAGGGGTGACTTCGCGCGGTCGCCCTCGCGCACTTGGCGGGCGTGGCGCACCTGGCGGGGGGTGGCCACGGTCAGCCAGTAAGTGGCGGGCAGGCGGGCGACGTGAGCGTCGAGGTCGGCCGCGCTCCACTCCGGCAGCGCCGCGCGGAAGGCCGCCTGCGCCGCTTTGATGCGCGCCGCCCGCCCTTCGGCCGAATGGCCGCCGGAGATCACCTCCTCCGCGGCGACGTGAAGGGTGCGCAGCAGCTGCCCCTTCCAGCCGTTCCAAACATTGGGGCCGACGGCGCGGATGTCGGCGGCGGTCAGCACGAGCAGGAGCCTGAGCCGCTCCAGCGACTGCACCCGGGCGGCGAAGTCGGCGATGGTGGTCGGGTCATTCACGTCGCGCTTGAAGGCGGTCGCGCTCATCAGCAGGTGGTAGCGCACCAGCCAGGTGGCGGTCTCGGTCTCCTCTTCGCTGAGGCCGAGGCGAGGCCCGAGCTTGAGCACAATCTCGGCGCCGAGCTCGGAATGGTCGCCGCCGCGGCCCTTGGCGATGTCGTGCAGAAAGGTGGCGAGGTAGAGCGCGCGGCGCGACAGCACCTGCTTGATCAGCTGGGTCGCGAGCGGCAGCTCGGTGGCGAGATCCCCGGTCTCCATCCGGTGCAGCATGCCGATGGCGAAGATGCTGTGCTCGTCCACGGTGTAGACGTGGTACATGTCGTGCTGCATCTGCGCCACCACGCGCCCGAAGTCGGGCACGAAGCGCCCCAAAACCCCGGCCTCGTTCATGCGCCGGAGCGCGACTTCCGGGTCCTTCTGCGAGGTCAGGATCTCGAGGAACAGCCGGTTCGCCACCGGGTTCCCGCGCAGGCTAGAATCGATGCGCTTCAGGTTCTGCCTTATCAGGCGCAAGGTTGCCGGGTGGATGTCGAGCTCGCGCTCCTGCGCCACGTGGAACAGCCGGATCAGCTGCACCGGATCGGTGGCGAAGGCGTCCTCGCCCTTCGCCTGCAGGCGCTGGCCCTCGACGCGGAAGCCGGCCGCTTCGCGCTGGCGCAGGCCCAGCTTCGGCAGGCGGAAGCGGGGGTTGGAGCGCTGCTCGTCCTCGAGTGTAGCGCAGAAGATGCGAGTGAGGTCGCCCACGTCCTTGGCGACCAGGAAATAGTGCTTCATGAAGCGCTCGACGCCGCGGCTGGCCGTACGGTCCATGTAGCCCATGCGGCGGGCGAGCTCGGGCTGCACGTCGAAGGTCAGGCGCTCGTCGGGGCGTCCCGTAAGGTAATGCAGGTGGCAGCGCACGGTCCACAGGAAGCGCTCGGCCTTGGCGAAGGTGGCGTGCTCCTCCACCGTCAGCACCTTGCGCTCCACCAGTTCGGCGACGGTATCGACCCGGTACAGGAACTTGGCGATCCAGAACAGCGTGTGCAGATCGCGCAGGCCGCCCTTGCCCTCCTTGATGTTCGGCTCCAGCACATAGCGCGAGCCGCCCGTGCGCTCGTGGCGCGCGTTGCGCTCGGCTAGCTTCGCGCGCACGAACCCGGCGGCGCCGACGCCGAGGATGTCGCGCTGAAAGCGCTGGCGCAGCTCGTCGTAGAGGAACTGCGCGCCCCAGATGTAGCGCGCCTCGAGCAGGGCAGTCTTGATGGTCAAGTCTGCCTTGGCGCGGCGGATGCACTCTTCGACGGTGCGGGTCGCATGCCCGACCTTGAGGCCGAGATCCCACAGCAGGTACAGCAGGAACTCCACCACCTGCTCGCCGCGCGCGGTGATCTTGTAGGGAAGCAGGAACAGGAGGTCGATGTCCGACTGGGGCGCCAGCTCGCCCCGCCCGAAGCCCCCGGTCGCCACCAAGGCCAGGTGTTCGGCCTGGGTCGGCACGGCGATCGGGAAGGCGGTCCCGGCGGCGAAGTCGTAGGCGACGCGCAGGATCTGGTCGATCAGGTGCGCATTCGCGGCGACCGCCTCCTCGCCGCGGTTGGAGGCCTCGAACCGGCGCCGCACCTCGCCGCGGCCGTCGGCCAGCACGCGCTTCAGGCAGACGAGCACCTGCGCCCGCTGCTCGGCAAGCGACGCCACCCGCTCGGTCGCCGCCTGGACCTCGGCGATCAGGCGGCGGCGGTCGATGATGGCACGGGGCTGGCGAACGGATTCCATGGCGCGCTCACGTTAGAGCATGTTGCGATGGAGTGAAATCATCCCCCCTCACCCTGCCCTCTCCCTCGCAAGTGCGGGGCGTGAGGGTGGCAGGCGGCGCGGCACGGGTGCAGACCGGGGACATGGTATCTCAATTGCATATGGAAAATTGATTGTGACCCCGAATCCCGGCAGTTTCGCCGCGACCGGCGAATTAAGTATTGTGTCCCCGAATCCATGCAGACGATTCTGAAGTAAACGGGCGGCAGTCGCCTGCCGCCCTGAGTTCGGGTGGAACGATGAATCGGGGGGCTTACTGGATCAGCAGGAACATATTGCTGTCGCCGCGCCGGAGGTTGAGTGCGAGGACCTTGCCGCCGTCTTTCAGGGCGCCTTCCAGCTCCTTGACGTTGCCGACCGGCTTGCGGTTGACGCCGGTGATTACGTCGCCGCGCCTGAGGCCCGCCCGCGCCGCCGGGCTGCCCTGCGCCACCTCGGCGACCAGGACGCCCTCGCGTCCGTCCTGGAACTCGGCGCCGGCGAGCTTGGGCGAGGCCTCGATCGCCGCCCGGGTCTCGCCCTGGAAGCGCTCGACCTTGGCGGAGAGGGTCTTCTTCTCGCCCTTGCGCAGGATGTCGAGGCGGACGGTGGCGCCGATCGGCATCAGCCCGACCTGGTTGCGCAGGTCCGAGAAGCCGCGGATCGGCTGGCCGTTGAGCCCGGTCACCACGTCGCCCGCCTGCACCCCGGCGCGCTCGGCGGGCGAGCCCTTCTCCACCTGGGTGACCACGGCGCCCGCCGTCACCTCCACCCCGATCGCCTTGGCGACGTCGGGGGTGAGGTCCTGGATCACGATGCCGAGGCGGCCGCGGCGCACTTCGCCGTACTGAACCAGCTGCTCCATGACCGAGCGCGCCATGTTGACCGGCACCGCGAAGCCGATGCCGACGTTGCCGCCGGAGGGTCCGATGATCGCGGTGTTGATACCGATCAGCTCGCCCTTGAGGTTGACCAGCGCGCCGCCCGAGTTGCCCGGGTTGATCGAGGCGTCGGTCTGGATGAAGTCCTCGTAGCCCTCGAGGTTGAGGCCGGTGCGGCTGAGCGCACTGACGATGCCACTGGTGACCGTCTGGCCGAGGCCGAACGGGTTGCCGATGGCGACCACGAAGTCGCCCACTTTCAGCGCCTCGGAGTCGCCCATGGGCATGACGGTCAGCTTGTCGGGGTCAATCTGCAGCAGCGCGATGTCGGTGCCGGGGTCGGAGCCGAGCACCTTGGCCTTGAACTGGCGCTTGTCCTTGAGGGTCACCGTCACTTCGCTCGCCTTGTCGATCACGTGATGGTTGGTCATCACATAGCCCTTGGCGGCATCCACGATCACGCCCGAGCCGGCGCTCATCTGCGGCCGCGCCTCCGGCATCTGGTCGGGCAGGTTGAAGAAGCGGCGGAAGAAGGGATCGCGCAAGAGCGGGTTCAGCTCCGCCGCCTGGCGGCTGGCGACCGCGATGTTGACCACCGCCGGCGTGGTCTGTTCGATCAGGGGGGCGAGGGTGGGGAAGCCCTGGCCCCAGGCCGGCAGCGCCGCGCCGGCCGGGAAGGTGGCGGAAAGGAGCAGCGCCGCGCCCGCGCCAACGAGCGCCAGCCGGCAGGCTCTGGCGCGCAGGGTATTCATGGTTAATGCCTCCGTTGGTGGCAAGGCGCGGGGGGTTGCCCCCCCGCGCTCCTGCATGTGGTCATCGCAACGATCCGGCGGGAGAGGGGGGTCCGGGATGCGACCGGATGCCTCGCCCTAGGCCAATGCGGGATAATGTGCTGCAATTGCGGCGAAACAATGGCCCCGGGGAGGCATTGTCATGGCGGGCATCGGTTCCGAGCTCCTATTCACCCTCGACCTCACCGTCGCCGCAACGGCGCTGATGGATTTCGGCCAGACGCCCATCGGCCACCGCCGGGTCGGCGCGGTCGAGGGCGGCCGCTTCCAGGGGCCGAAGCTGAAGGGCACGGTGATGCCGGGCGGCAGCGACTGGCTCATCACCCGCCCCGACGGGGTGACGCGCCTCGATGTCCGCCTCGCGCTCAAGACCGACGACGACGCCTATATCAGCATGACCTATTTCGGCCTGCGCCACGGCCCGGCCGAGGAACTCGCCAAGATGATGCGGGGCGAGCCGATCGACTCTTCGCGCCTCTATTTCCGCACCGCGCCCTTCTTCGAGACGGGGGCGCCGAAGTACGCCTGGCTGAACTCGGTGATCGCCATCGGCATCGGCGACCGCAAGCCGGCGGGGCCGCACTACGACGTCTATCAGGTGCTATGACCGGGCAGGTACTATGACCGGGCGCGCCCAGCCCGCCGGTATCGCCTCCGAGTTCCTGATGACAGTCCGCCTCGACGTCGCCATGGATCATTTGCGCGATCTCGGCCAGACGCCGGCCGGCCACCGCCGCCTCGGCTTCATCGAGGGCGGCAGCTTCCAAGGGCCAAGGCTCGCCGGCATCATCGCGCCCGGAGGCAATAACTGGATCATCGTGCGCGCCGATGGCGTGACGCGGTTCGATTTGCGCGTGGTGCTGAAGACCGACGACGGCGCCTTGATCGGCATGACCTATCTCGGCCTGCGCCATGGCCCCGCCGACGAGATCGCCCGCATGATGCGGGGCGAGCTGATCGATGCCGCCCGCGTCTACATGCGCGCCGCCCCCTTCTTCGAGACCGCGGCGCCGAAGTATGCTTGGCTGAACTCGGTGGTCACGATTGGCATCGGCGATCGTCTGCCCGAATGCTCGCGCTACCACATCCATCAGGTGCTGTGATGACACCAACCCCTGGTATCCGCTCCGAACTCCTGTTCACCATCACTTTGCAGGCCGGCACGCCCATGCGCTACGGCGCCACTCCGATCGGCGAGCGCATCGTGGTCCCGGTCGCCGGCGGCCACTTCCAGGGTCCCAAGCTCAAGGGGCGCATCATGCCCGGGGGCGGCGACTGGCTGATCCACCGCCCCGACGGGTGCACCGAGCTGAACGTGCGCATGCCGCTCCAGACCGACGATGGCGCAGACATCAGCATGACCTACCGCGGCTACCGCTTCGGGCCGGCGGACGTGCTGGAGCGCCATTGGCGGGGCGAGGTGATCGAACGCGGGCAGTATTACTTCCGCATCGCGTCCTTCTTCGAGACCGCGGCGCCCGAGTACGCCTGGCTGAACACCATCATCGCCATCGGCGTCGGCGAGCGGCGCGCCGACGGTCCCGGCTACGACGTGTATCAAATATTGTAGGGCGGCGGCCTCAGGTGACGATGCCGCGGCGGAACTCGCTGAGCTGAACCCACTCCGGACGCAGGGCGCGGCGCAGCGGCGCGACCGCCGCGTAGGGATCGAGGGCGCCGCACAGGAACACATCCACCGCGACGTAGCCGCGCTCGGGCCAGGCGTGCAGGCTGATATGGGATTCCGAGAGCGCGGCGATGCCGGTGACGCCGCCCCCCTCAAGGCGCTCCACGTGCAGATGCAGGACCGTCGCGCCACAGGCCGCCGCCGCCTCGCAGAGCACGCGCTCGACCAGCGCGGGATCGCCTGCGCCCGTGGTGCCCCAGAGCTCCATCAGCAGGTGGGTGCCGGCGTAGCGAAGACCGTTCTTGGTGACGGTGAAGGCGTCCCCATCGGCCGCCGCCGGCGCAACCAAGGTGACCCGAGCGCCCTTCGTTCTGGCCATCGCGTTTTCCCCTTCCCTCGCGCGCGCGTCAAAGCGCCGCCGCGCGCGCCGCAAAGAAAATGCGACCCCGGGCATGGCCCGGGCACCGAGCGGGGTTATTTAAGGCAGACCCCCGGAAATGCAAGCAAATTCTCGCGGACAATGGTGAAAATCCGGTTCCCGGCCCAGCTTGACGGCGTACTCCTGGCGCCGTTCAGATGGCGTTCCCCGCACCACCCGCGTTGCCTGAGGCACCACTCATGTCCCACCGCGTCACCCTGACCCGCTACGGCCAGACCCTCGAAGTGGCGCCGGGCAAGACGATCCTGGATACGGCGCTCGAGGCCGGGATCGACTACCCATTCGGCTGCCAGTCGGGCCTCTGCGGCAGTTGCAAGTCGCACCTGATCCGGGGCGAGGTCGCGCTCGAGCCCTACGAGGAAACCGCCCTCGCACCCGAGGAGCGCGCCCAGGGCCTGATTCTGGCCTGCCGGGCGATGCCGAAGAGCGACTGCGAAGTCACGCCGATCGACCTGGACGAGCCGGCCGACCACCCGCTGCGGTCGCTCGAATGCGCCGTCTCGGCGCTCGATGACGCGACCCACGACATCAAGCGCGTGGCGCTGCGAGTGCGCGCCGGCGGCCCCTACGCCTTCACCGCCGGCCAGTACGCCGAGGTTACCTTCCCCGGCCAGCAGCGCCGCGACTTCTCCATGGCCAACCGGCCGGACGAGGAGATGCTCGAATTCCACGTGCGGCGCATGGCAGGCGGCGCGGTCTCCGAGTTCGTCGCGACCAAGCTGAAAGTCGGCGATGCCGTGCAGGTCAGGGGGCCGTTCGGCGCCGCCTACCTGCGCACCAAGCACACCGGGCCGATCATCGCCTGCGCCGGCGGCTCGGGCCTGGCGCCGATCAAGTCGATCGTGGAAACGGCACTAAAGGCGGGGCTGCGCCAGCACATCTACCTCTATTTCGGCGCCCGCGACGCGCGCGACCTCTACCTGGTGGAGCACTTCGCGGGGCTCGCCAAGCGCCATGACACCTTGACCTTCATACCGGTCCTGAGTGCGCCGAGCGCCGCCACCCCCCACCGCACCGGCTTTCTGCACGAGGCGGTCGGGGCCGACTTCACCGATCTCGACGGCTGCCAGGCTTACCTGGCCGGGCCGCCGGTAATGGTGGAGGCGTGCGTCGGCGCACTCACGGCGCGCGGCATGCGGCGCGAGGACTGCCACGCCGACCCGTTCTTCACCGACGCCGAGAAGAAGGCGCTGCTCAAGCGGTAAGGCGGAGCGGTGAGGCGGGGCGGTCAGGCCCCGTTTGCCAGCAGGAAGTGCCGGCGGACATAGGTCAGTATCTGTTCGACGCTGGTCTCCACGTCGTGGGCGGCGGTATCGGCCACCAGTTCCGCCGCCTCGGGTGCCTCGTAGGGGGCGGAGATGCCGGTGAAGTTCAGCACCTCGCCGCGCCGCGCGCGGGCATAGAGGCCCTTCGGGTCGCGCCGCTCGCAGACCGCGACCGAGGCCTTGACGTAGACCTCGTGGAAGGCACTGGGCGCCGCCGCGCGGGCGCGCGCCCGGTCCGAGCGGTAGGGCGAGATGAAGGCCGAGAGCACGATCATCCCGGCGTCGGCAAAGAGCGCCGCCACCGCGCCGACGCGGCGGATGTTCTCGGCCCGGTCCTCGGGCGAGAACCCGAGATCGGCGCACAGGCCGTGGCGCACATTGTCGCCGTCGAGGACGTAGACCAGATAGCCGAGTTCGAACAGCCGCCGCTCGGTCTCGAGCGCGAGGGTGGACTTGCCGGCGCCTGAGAGCCCGGTGAACCACAGCACCCCGCCCTTGTGGCGGTTGCGGCTCTGGCGCGCCGCCTGGCTGATGCGATGCAGCTCGACCCCCACGTTGGTCGCGCGCACCGTGGCCAGTCCGCGCTGGTCGGGATAATCCTCCATGCCGATCAGCCCGGCGCCGAGGAGGAGATCGCCCTGGCCGAAGATCGCCCGCCCCGCGCAGGGTTTGGCGGCGTGGGGATCGAGCGCGAGCAGGCGCGGCAGGCGTACGATCAACTCGGGCCGGGAGCCATTGGCGCCGCGCAGGAGGTCGGCCACCTCGAGGCGCACGGGATGCAGGGCGCCGGAGAGCGCGACCGTGACCGGGCCCAAAGGCAGCTCGCCGCCGAGCCACGTCACGGCGCAGCGGAACACGTCGGTCTCGAGCGGCGGATGGGCCGCGTGACTGGCGATCTCGCCGGGCTGCAAGCGCAGACTGCGGTCGAGGGTGACGGCGACCGCCATCCCCGGCACTGCCTCGCCGAGCGCGCCCGCCGGGACCCTCTGCGCGAGCTCGGTGACCCGGGCGGTCACGTTCGCGGGTGAGAACAGCACCTCGTCGCCGACCCGGAGGCGGCCCGAATCGACGAAGGCAACCCAGCGCACACCCTCGGCGCCCGCGCCGTCAACTGCGAGCAGCAGCCGCAGCGGGCCATCGGCGCGGGGCTCCGCCGGCATCCGGTCGAGGACGGCGAACAGGCTCCGCCGGCCGCAGGCGGGGTCGCTGGTCGCAATGCCGGCAAGGGTCCGTGCCGAGGTGGCGACCAGTGGCACCTCCATGCCCACGGCGGCAAACGCCAGCTTGAGCGCCGCCGCGACCTCGGAGACGCGCGCGCGCGCGTCGGCGACGGCATCCGACTTGGTGAGGGCGACTGCGACCGCGGGGAGCGCAAGCTGACGCAGCACCGTCAACGCACGGACGTGGAAGTCGGCGACGCCGGCGACGGCATCCACGAGGAGGAGCACCCCGTCGGCTCGCCCCAGGTCGCCCTCCAGATGCTCGGAGAATGCTTGTGGCCCACCGGCGCGGACGACCACGTGGCGCAGCGGCGTGTCGAAGCCGAGCCCCCGCCCGGCGGTCCCGCCGGCGCGGAGCAGCGCCTCGGCAAGCGCCGTCTTGCCGGCTCCACGCGGCCCCAGGATGGCGAGGCGGAGTAACGGCCGGGAATCGCCTGCCATCGCCCCTCAACTTTCCCTGGGCTCGCCACTTTTCGTGGCGTAGCCGAATTCCACCATGACCTCGCGGTGGGCATCCGTGATGCGCGCTGCTTGTTGCGCGGTCAGCACCTTGCGCCAGCCGCCCACGCGCCCCTCGCGGAAGAAGCTCTCCGCGCCCGTCGCGCGCTCGACGAAGCCCGACTTTCGCTCCTGTCCCGCCAGTTCGTCGAAGGTCGAGAAGCGGATCGCCCGCGCCAGGCGGCCGCCCGCGAAGGGAAGACCGAGGAACCGCACCAGGGCGCCGAACGCCTTGCGCGGCTCCGCCTGCAGGTCCTCGTAGCGCAGCAGGTGCAGATTCAGTCCCGGCGCCCGCTGCCAGCCCCGCACATGCTCGCTCCAGCGCCCCAGGAACTGCAGCACCGTGCCCCGGCCGGGCGGCACCAGGTTGTTCATGGAACCGATCGCCTCGATCGCCTGGTCGAGGGAGAGCCGGTAATGGCGTGCCATGGAGACCGCGACGTCGAGGGGATTGCGGACGATGTAGACGGCGCCCAGGGTCGCTTCCGGCGTGATGAGCGGAACCCCGTTCATCAGGCCGAGCGCGGAGTGGGTCTTGACCAGGATCGTCTTCGGCACCGAGGCGGCGATGCCGCGGTGCACCTGGGGGCGGAGCCGGTTGAGCTCCGCCACCGTCAGCTCCGCCGCCGCCTTCCCGGCCACACGCTCATAGGGCAGGGCGGCGGCGTCCGCCGCGCCGAAGCGGTGCAGCTCGGCCAACGGCACCGGCGTCTTGGCGTTCTCCAGATAGTTGGCCAGGAACACGCGCAGCCACGTGTTGCCGGACTTCGGGTAGGACGCGAGCCAGACGATACCGCCCAAGGGTCGATGCCTCGTAGCAAAGGCGGAGAGAGGCCGGGAAGTTCCGTATGCTTCATCGACACCCCCTCACCCTGCCCTCTCCCCCGAGGGGAGAGGGAAGAAAGGGCCCGTTCCTTGTCCCCTCTCCCGCAAGCGGGAGAGGGAAGAGGAAGGCTGGTTTCTGCTCTCTCCCGCTTGCGGGAGAGGGTAGGGGTGAGGGAGGCCGCCGTTAAGTGCCCCCCAGAAAAGCCGAGGGCGGCCGAAGCCGCCCTCGCGAGTCGCAAAGTCGAGTTTGTTGGTCTTAGAAGGAGAGACGCAGACCCGTGACCAGCGCCCAACCCGAATTCGAGAGGTCGGCCGCAGTGCCGCGGAACTCGCTGTCGAAGTCGGTGAGGAACAAGCTGGAGCGCCACTCGATCCCCGGACCCATGGTGTACCGGAGGGAGACGGCGTAGGTCTCCTGCTCGTCATCTTGACGAGACGCAGCGTTGTTGAGGACAGCGGCCGAAGCTACGCCAGCAACAGCAGCCAACACGCCGTTACCACCGGCCCCCACTGTGACCCCTTCCTGCTCGCCATGGAAGTACATGGCGCTGATGGCCCAGGGTCCCACGATGTACCGGGCGCCGACGTCCCAACCCTGACCGCTGGTGGTCGCGGTGCAGGCGTTCAAAGTGGCACTAGCCGCAGGACCTGTCGCCAAGCACATGCCATCGGAGATGGCGGCGAAGGAGCCGCCGATCAGGAAGTTGCCCCAGCCCAGGTTCAGGCCGGCCGACCAAGACTTGATATCGTCAGCCCCGAACCGCCCGAACACGCCCGAGGGCGAGGCCGCGGCGGCGCCACCGTCCAGGTTCGGCGCCTTGGCAGTGGCGTAACCCACTGCCAGCGCGACCGACAACTCGTCGAACTTGTTCACGTAGTTCGCGCCAGCGGTCCAGGCATTGTTGTACCCGTTGCGGATATTGCTGTTTCCAGCGACACCGTTGCCGCCGGCACCACCACCAAACCCCGCGGCATTGGCGGCCGCGCTGTTGATGTTGGTACGGGCGGCCCCGTCCTCGTTGTAATCGGGGGCGTAGGACACGCCGACCTGGAAGCCCAACCAGCGCGGGGTGAACAGCATGACCTTCTGCGCGTCGTTGTCGCCAACCCGGAGGTAGGTGGTGCCGAGCGCGCCGTCGTAGTAACCGGCTGTGGCGTTCCCGCCGAAGGGGATCCAGTTCACCTGGTCACCGGAGTTGAAGCCGATGCCCACGTCAGGCGCCGAATACTGCATGAGATAGCCGGCGCCATTCTCGGAGCCGATGACGAAGCGCCAGCCCGCGTATTCCACCGTGCCATAGCTCTCATCGATCACGTCGGCCCCGGTGTTGGCCTCGAGCTCGACGGTCAGACCGATCTCGACACCGTTGTCCAGCTTGGTCTTGCCCGTGAACCAGATTTCCGAGTCGCTCTGCTGGTCCCAGTCGAGGGAATTGACCGTCGTGGTTCCGCTGATCCGATCTGCCGGACGCTCGCCGACATCGTCGGTGACGACGCCGAACCACTGCTCCATGTAGCCGCCGACCGTAATCTTAATGGGGTCTGCCGCAAACGCCGTACCAGCGAACATGCCGGCCGCCACGAGCGCGGTAGTGCCCAGAAGAATTTTCCGCATTCGCAGTCCTCTCCGATATCGACGCCGGCCGCTGGTGACGGTTGTCGCGCGTGGGCGTCTTGGTTAACTGAGGCGGACTCTGCCATGACCATATCTACCGTCAAGTAAATGCCGGTCCCCGGTGTGGCGTTTCTCAATCACTGTGGCGGGACGGCAACAAAAGGCGCCTCTGGCCTGCTGCCATGCTTTTGCCTAATATTACCGGCTGGACGCCTTGGGACTCGGCGCTTCCCGTGGGTTTGAGGAGTGGCGGACCATGAGATTGCCCGGTTTTCGCGGTTTCGCCTTAGGGGCCCTGGCCTTGGGCCTGGCCGCGTGCGGCGCCGGCGTCGACCCCAATACCCAGCACCCGTCTTCCACCGGCCGCAAGCCGGGCGAGTTCTATGGCAAGCAGGAGTCGGTGTTTGGGCTCGGCGGCCTGCAGCTCTTCGGCAAGAAGGATGCACCGCAAGGCGGCGCGGGCCAGGGCGGGGGCTCGGGCGTGGGCGTCAACAGCTATCTGTGGCGGGCGTCGCTCGACACCGTCTCGTTCATGCCGCTCCTCTCCGCCGACCCCTTCGGCGGAGTCGTGATCACCGACTGGTACTCCCCACCGGAGGCCCAGAGCGAGCGCTTCAAGATGACCGTCTATATCCTTGGGCGCGAGCTGCGCTCGGACGGCATCCGGGTCTCGGTCTTCCGCCAGGTGCGCGACGGCGGCGGCAACTGGACCGACGCCGCCGTGGCCGAGACCACGCCGGTCGATCTAGAGAACAAGATCCTGACCCGCGCCCGGCAGATGCGGATCGCGATAGTCAACAGGCCGTCATAGAAGTCCCTTCCTCCCCGTGCAGGGGAGGAAGGGATTAGGGATGGCGGGGAGCCAAGCGCGCGACAGCGCGCTCGTTGCCCGGATTCGCGCCTATCGGCGCGTCGTTCGTCCGCCCGCCCAACCTTCCCTCCGATCCCGGAGGGAGGGCTTTTGTAACGGGACCAATGTTCGCTACTCTCCGCCCCGCGATGGGCGAGCGCTATAACCCGAAGGAAACCGAGCGCAAGTGGCAGGCCGTGTGGGCCGAGCGCGGCACCTTTGCCGCGCGGGCCGACCCGGCGCGGCCGAAATACTACGTGCTCGAGATGTTTCCCTACCCGTCGGGGCGCATCCACATGGGGCATGTGCGCAACTACACGCTCGGCGACGTGGTGGCACGCTACCAGCGGGCGCGCGGCTGCAACGTGCTGCACCCCATGGGCTGGGACGCCTTCGGCCTGCCGGCCGAGAACGCGGCGATCGAGCGTGGCGTGCATCCCAAGAAGTGGACCTACGAGAACATCGCCGCCATGCGCGCCGAGCTTCAGGCCATGGGGCTCTCCTACGATTGGGCGCGCGAGCTCGCCACCTGCGACCCCGACTACTATGTCCACGAGCAGAAGATGTTCCTGGACTTCCTCCGGGCCGGCCTCGCCTACCGCAAGGAGAGCTGGGTCAACTGGGACCCGGTCGAGAACACGGTGCTGGCCAACGAGCAGGTGATCGAGGGCCGCGGCTGGCGCTCGGGCGCGCCCGTGGAGCGGCGCCGGCTCGCACAATGGTTCCTGAAGATCACCGCCTTCGCCGACGAGCTGCTCTCCGCCTTGGCCGTCATGGACCGCTGGCCGGCCCGCGTGCGCCTGATGCAGGAGAACTGGATCGGCCGCTCGGAAGGCCTGCGCTTCACCTTCGCCCTGGCCGGGCGGGAGGGCGGGCTCGAGGTCTACACCACGCGCCACGACACGCTCTTCGGCGCCACCTTCTGCGCGCTCTCGCCCAACCACCCGTTGGCCGAGTCGCTGGCGCAGTCGGACCCCGGCCTGCGTGGGTTCCTGGCGGAATGCTCGCATCTGGGGACCAGCGAGGAAGCGATTCTGCGCGCCGAGAAGAAGGGCTACGACACGGGCCTCCGCGCCCTCCACCCGTTCCGCCCTGGGGTCACGCTGCCCGTCTACGCCGCCAACTTCGTGCTGATGGAGTACGGCGCCGGCGCCATCTTCGGCTGCCCCGCCCACGACCAGCGCGACCTGGACTTCGCCCGCAAATATGGCCTCGACGTGATCCCGGTGGTGGCCCCCAAGGGCGCCGGCGCAGACTTCGCTGTGGCCGACGTCGCCTTCCTGGAGCAGGAGGGCGCCCTGATGATCAACTCCGATTTCCTGAACGGGCTCGGCGTCGCGGCCGCCAAGGAGGAGGTCGCGCGGCGCCTCGAGGCGGCAGGGGTAGGCACGCGCACCGTGAACTACCGCCTGCGCGACTGGGGCGTCTCGCGCCAGCGCTATTGGGGCTGCCCGATCCCCGTGATCCATTGCGAGGGTTGCGGCATTCAGCCGGTGCCGGCCAAGGACCTGCCGGTCACCCTGCCCGAGGACGTGACGTTCGACCAGCCCGGCAACCCGCTCGACCGCCACCCGACCTGGAAGCACGTCCCCTGCCCCGCCTGCGGCGGCGCGGCCCGGCGCGAGACCGACACCTTCGACACCTTCTTCGAGTCGTCCTGGTACTTCGCCCGCTTCTGCTCGGCCCGCGCGCCCGAGGGGCTGGAGCCGACGCAGGTCGGCTATTGGATGCCGGTCGATCAGTACATCGGCGGCATCGAGCACGCGATCCTGCACCTGCTCTATTCGCGCTTCTTCACCCGCGCTTTGAAGGCCTGCGGCTATCCGAGCGTGGACGAGCCCTTCGCCGGCCTGCTCACCCAGGGCATGGTCTGCCACACCACCTACCGCGAGCAGGGCGGCGAGTGGCTTTACCCCGAGCAGGTGCGGATCGAGACCGACGGCACGCTCAGGCGCGCCGACACCGGCGCCCCCGTGGTCGCCGGGCGCAGCGAGAAGATGAGCAAGTCGAAGCGCAACGTGGTCGATCCCAGCCCCATCATCGCCGCCTATGGCGCCGACGTGGCGCGCCTGTTCATGCTGTCGGACAGTCCGCCCGAGCGCGATCTCGATTGGACCGACGCCGGGGTCGAGGGCGCGCGGCGCTATCTCAACCGCCTGTTCGAGCTGGTCGGCGACGCGCTTCCCTCCCTGCCTCCTGCGCGGGCGCCGCTGCCGGGAGCCCTCTCGCCCGCGTGCGCGGCGCTCCGCCGCGTGGTGCACAAGACCGTCGCCGCCGTCACCGGCGACCTGGAGCGCTTCCACTTCAACCGCGCCGTGGCGCGGGCGCGCGAACTGACCAATGCCCTGGCCGAGCTGGACGAGATCGGGCCAGCCGCCGCCGCCGTGCGCCGCGAGGGGTTCGAGGCCCTGGTGCGCCTGATCGCGCCCATGACGCCCCATATTGCCGAGGAGTTGTGGCGGCGCCTCGGCCACGCGGGTCTCGTGGCCGACGCGCCCTGGCCGGAGGCGGAGCCGGCGCTGCTGGTGGACGAGTCGGTGACCATTGCGGTGCAGGTGAACGGGCGGCTGCGCGCCACCCTGGAGGTGCTGCGCGACTGCGGCGAGGAAGAACTGCGCCGCATCGCCCTCGCCGCGCCCAACGTGCAATCCCATATCGGCGCGAAGCCGGTGCGCAAGGTGATCGTGGTGCCAAACAAGATCGTCAATGTGGTGGTCTAGTGGATCGACATAATCGAATGGTTGGCCGGTTGGTACCCCCCTCCCTACCCTCCCCCGCAAGGGGGGAGGGGAAAAAATCGCATGGCGCCGGAATCTTCCCCCTCCCCCTTTACGGGGGAGGGTTGGGGTGGGGGTGAGGGGAACGGTGCGCGGAATCGGCGCCTTGCTGCTGCTGTTCGCCCTCGGGGCCTGCGGCTTCACGCCGCTCCACATCGAGCGCGCTGCGGGCGGCGGCGCATCCCCGGCTTTGGCCCAGGTGGCTGTCGAGCCGCTCGAGGGGCGGATCGGCTATGAGCTGCGCAACCGCCTGCTCGACCGCCTCTCGCCCAGCGGCACGCCGGCCGCCCCGCGTTACCTGCTGCGCCTGAAGCTGCACGAGAACAGCGCGCCGCTGGCGGTGCAGCTCGACGCCCGCGTCACCCGCTACAACCTCACCCTCGACGCCAGCTATCAGATGCTGGACGCGAGGCAGGGCACGGTACTCTTCACCGGCAACGCCCGCGCCATCGGCAGCTACAACGTGGTCGACTCGCCCTTCGCCACCGAGAGTTCGCGCATCTCGACCGGCGTACGTGCCGCGCGCACCCTCGCCGACGACATCGAGGCGCAGCTCGCCGCCCGCTTCGGCGGCTGAGGCGGCTCAGAACCCTTCGATCACCCGGTCCGGCGGGGCGTGGCCGTCGGCGAAGGTCTTGATGTTGATGATCACCTTCTCGCCCATGTCGATGCGGCCCTCGAGCGTGGCCGAGCCCATGTGCGGCAGCAGCACGGCGTTGTCGAGTTCCAGGAGCTTCGGATTCACCGCCGGCTCGTGCTCGTAGACGTCGAGGCCGACGCCGGCGATGCGGCCCTCGCGCAGCAGCCGCGTCAGCGCGGTCTCGTCGATCACCTCGCCCCGCGAGGTGTTGACGATATAGGCATGGGGCGGCACCAGCTTGAGCCGGCGCGCCGACAGCAGGTGGTAGGTCGCCGGCGTGTGCGGGCAGTTGACCGAGATCACGTCCATGCGCGCCAGCATCTGGTCGAGACTTTCCCAATAGGTCGCCTCGAGCTCGTGCTCGACCACCGCGGGCAGGCGGTTGCGCTTGTGATAGTGGATCGAGAGGCCGAAGCCGCGGGCGCGCCGCGCCACCGCCTGGCCGATCCGGCCCATGCCGACGATGCCGAGACGCTTGCCCCAGATGCGGTGGCCGAGCATGGCGGTCGGGCTCCAGCCCTGCCACTGGCCGGTCTTGACCAGGCGGTTGCCCTCGGTCAACCGGCGCGCCACCGCGAGGATCAGCGCCAAGGTCATGTCGGCGGTGTCCTCGGTGAGGACGCCCGGAGTCGACGTCACCGTGATGCCGCGCTGGCGCGCCGAGGCGAGGTCGATGTGATCATAGCCGGTGCCGAAGCTGGCGATCAGCTTGCAGGCCGGGTTGGCGTGGGCGAGGACGCGGGCGTCGATGCGATCGGTCACCGTCGGCACCAGCACCTCGGCGACGCAGACCGCCTCACTCAGCTCCGCCTGGGACATGACGTGATCGTCGGTGTTGAGGCGCGCATCGAACAGCTCCATCATGCGCGTCTCGATCGCGTCGGGCAGCTTGCGGGTCAGCACCACGACCGGCTTCTTGTTCGCCATCTCGCCCCTCTCCAGGCCCTCTCCCCGGGCGCGCGTCGGTTTAAGCCAAGGCTTCCCACGCTTGTCCAGGCACGGTGCGCGCCGCGGCTTGACCACGCGCCGGCACCGCCCTTAAGTATCGCACCTCGCTCCCACCCGCGTCCCCTGCGTTGGCACCGGCGCGACATGCGGCCCCAACCTTTGCGCAGGCTCCTCTCCCGCGTGGCGCTCGCCGCCCTGGTCCTCGGCCTCGTGCTGGCGCTGGCGCCGGGCGCCGACGGTGGCGAGACCCGGTTCGTATCGCTGCGTTCCGACAAGGTCAACCTGCGCGCCGGACCCGGCACCCGCTATCCGGTCGAATGGGTCTACCAGCGCCGCGCGCTTCCCGTCGCCATCATCGCCGAGTTCGACATCTGGCGCAAAGTCCGCGGGCCCGACGGCACCGAGGGGTGGGTGCACCAGAGCCTGCTCTCCACGCGGCGCACGGTGATCGTGACCGGCGAGCTGCGCACCGTCCGCCGCCGAGCCGAGGCGGACGCGCCGGTGGTGTTCCGCATCGAGGGCGGGGCGACGGCGCGCCTGATGCGCTGCGGCACCGAGTGGTGCCAGATCGAGGCCGAACGGATGAAAGGCTGGGTCGAGCGCGCGGCGCTCTGGGGTCTGCTGCCGGGCGAGATCGTGGATTGACGTTTCAGGCGCGAACCGGCGGGCTTTGACGCCCGGGCCGCGACGGCCTATCTCTGGATGATCCGAGCCTCGGAGGTGCGGTGATGCTCAAGACGGCGCTGATGGTGGCGATGGGCGTGACGCTGGCCGCGGTGGTGGTCGCGCTCGCGCTCGGACTCTTCACCATGGCGCGGGGCGGCGCGTTCAACGCCCGCTACGGCAACAAGCTGATGCGCGCCCGGGTCCTGCTCCAGGCCCTCGCCATCCTGCTGCTGGCCGCGATCTTCTGGCTCAACCAGCAAGGCGGGTAGGAACCCATCCATGGTGACCTTGACGCGCATCTACACCCGCGGCGGCGACAAGGGCGAGACCTCGCTCGGCTCCGGCACGCGGGTGCCCAAGCACGACCTCCGGGTCGCCGCCTACGGCACCGTGGACGAGGCCAACGCCGCCGTCGGCTTGGCGCGCCTGCATACCGCGGGCGCGGCGGATGCCATGCTGCACCGCATTCAGGACGACCTGTTCGACCTCGGCGCCGATCTCTGCACACCAGGCGATGACTTCAATGATTCCAAGAGCTTGCGCATCGTCCAGGAACAGGTCGACCGGCTCGAGCGGGAAATCGACGGGATGAACGCAACGCTGGCGCCGCTGAAATCCTTCGTGCTGCCAGGCGGCACCGCGGCTGCGGCCTACCTGCACCTGGCGCGGACCGTGGCGCGGCGGGCGGAGCGGTTGATCACCGAGCTCGCCGGCCGGGAAGCCGTAAACCCGGCAGCGATCCGTTATATCAACCGCTTATCCGACCACCTGTTCGTGCTCTCGCGCCACGTCAATGGCGACGGCGCCAAGGACGTGCTGTGGCGCCCGGGCGCCAACCGGTGACCAGCGGACAACCCCCGCCGCGGCGGTTCTGCCCCGTGCGTTGACACACCCCTGTCATCCGCCTATTTTTGCACTGCATCATAAAGTGCCGTTCCAATGATCGGAATTGCGACCGGTCGATGGGGCTGGGCGGGGTTGGCGGCCTTCGCACCCGCAACCTGTTGCCCCGTCAGCGACGGCGCCAGACCGGGGTGGAGTGAACGGCATGAAGGTGCTGGTCGCCGTCAAGCGGGTGGTCGACTACAACGTCAAGATTCGGGTCAAGGCTGATCAGAGCGGCGTCGAGACTAGCAACGTCAAGATGTCCATGAACCCGTTCGACGAGATCGGGGTGGAGGAGGCGTTGCGCCTGCGCGAAGCCGGCAAGGCGACCGAGGTGATCGTGGTCTCGCTCGGTCCTGCCGCCTGCCAGGAGACCATCCGCACCGCCCTCGCCATGGGCGCCGACCGCGGCATCCTGGTGGAGACCGATGCCGAGTTGCAGCCCTTAGCCGTAGCCAAGCTGCTGCAGAAGGTGGCGGCGGTGGAGCAGCCTGGGCTGGTGATCCTCGGCAAGCAGGCGATCGACGACGACGCCAACCAGACCGGCCAGATGCTGTCCGCGCTGCTTGGCTGGAGCCAGGGCACCTTCGCCTCCAAGCTGGTGATCGAGGGGGCGACCGCCCTGGTCACGCGCGAGGTCGATGGCGGCCTCGAGACGCTCAAGCTCAAGATGCCGGCGGTGGTCACCACCGACCTCCGGCTGAACGAGCCGCGCTATGCCTCCCTCCCCAACATCATGAAGGCCAAGAAGAAGCCGATCGTGCGCATGACCCCGGCCGAGCTCGGCGTCGACGTGACGCCCCGTCTCGCCACCCTCAAGGTGGTCGAGCCGCCGAAGCGCAAGGCCGGCGTCAAGCTGAAGAGCGTGGCCGAGCTGGTGGAGAAGCTGCGCAATGAAGCCGGGGTGATCTGATGCCGGTCCTGGTGGTCGCCGAGCACGCGGCCGGGCACCTCAAGCGCGCCTCCCTCAGCGCGATCACCGCGGGCCTGCGCCTGGGCGAAGTGCATGTGCTGCTGACGGGCGAGGGCCTCGGCCCCGCCGCGGCAGCCGCGGCCGCCCTCAAAGGGGTCGCCCGGGTGCGGACTGCCGAGGCCGCGCTCTACGCCCATGGCCTGGCGGAGCCGACCGCGGCGTTGCTCGCCGGACTGGCCAAGGACTACAGCCACGTGCTGGCGGCCGCCAGCACCTTCGGCAAGAACGTGATTCCGCGCGCCGCCGCCCTGCTCGACCTGCAGCCGATTTCCGAGGTGATCGAAATCCTCGACGCCGCCACCTTCGTGCGCCCGATCTACGCCGGCAATGCCCTGGCCACCGTGCGCTCGGCCGATGCCACCAGGCTGATGACGATCCGCGCCACCGCGTTCGCGGCGGCCGAGGAGACGGGCGGCCAGGCCACGACCGAATCCGTTGCCACCGCCGCCGATCCCGGGCTTTCCCAGTTCGTGCGCCAGGAGATCAGTGCGACCGAGCGGCCCGAGCTGACCAGTGCGCGCGTGGTCATCTCCGGCGGGCGCGGCATGCAGAGCGGCGAGAACTTCGTGATCCTGGAGCGGGTCGCCGACCTGCTCGGTGCCGCGGTCGGCGCCAGCCGGGCCGCGGTCGATGCCGGCTTCGTGCCGAACGAGTACCAGGTCGGCCAAACCGGCAAGATCGTGGCGCCCGAGCTCTACATCGCGGTCGGCATTTCCGGCGCCATCCAGCACCTGGCCGGAATGAAGGACAGCAAGGTGATCGTCGCCATCAACAAGGACGAAGAGGCGCCGATCTTCCAGGTGGCCGACTACGGCCTGGTCGGCGACCTGTTCAAGATCGTGCCGGAGCTCGCCGACGCCCTCAGGAAGTGAGGCGGCGAGCTCGGGGTGACGGTCGCCCGGCCAAAGGCGGCGCGGGAGCCGAACCGGAAGGAGTTGGAGTGATGGGCATCGAGAACGTCGGCGTCATCGGCGCCGGGCAGATGGGCAGCGGCATCGCCCATGTCTGCGCCCTCAACGGCTACGGCGTCATGCTCTACGACGTCTCGGCGGAGCGCCTGGAACGGGGCCTGGCTGACATCGACCGTAACCTGACCCGCCAGGTCAGCCGGGGCCGCATCAAGGAGATCGACCGCAACGCGACCTTGAAGCGGATCAAGACCAGCCTCAAGATGGAGGACTTCGGCGGCTCCGACATCGTGATCGAGGCGGCGACCGAAGACGAATCGGTCAAGCGCGAGATCCTGAAGCGCCTCGTGCCGATGCTCCGATCCGACGCCGTGATCGCCTCGAATACCTCGTCCATCTCGATCACCCGGCTGGCCGCGGTCACCGACCGCCCGGCCAAGTTCATCGGCATGCATTTCATGAACCCGGTGCCGGTGATGAAGCTGGTGGAGATTATCCGCGGCATCGCCACCGACGAGACCACCTTCGTCGCCGCGCGCAAGCTGGCCGAAAGCCTGGGCAAGACGGTCGCCGTCTCCGAGGACTTCCCCGCCTTCATCGTCAACCGCATCCTGCTGCCGATGATCAACGAGTCGATCTACACGCTCTATGAGGGCGTGGGCTCGGTCGAATCCATCGACATCGCCCTCAAGCTCGGCGCCAACCATCCCATGGGGCCGCTCGAGCTCGCCGACTTCATCGGGCTCGACGTGTGCCTCTCGGTGATGCAGGTGCTCTACGACGGCCTGGCCGACTCCAAGTACCGGCCCTGCCCGCTCTTGGTGAAATACGTCGAAGCCGGCTGGGTCGGGCGCAAGGCCGGCCGCGGCTTCTACGACTACACCGGCGAGAAGCCGGTGCCGACGCGGTAGACCGGGGCGGCCCCGTCTATGCTCAATGGATAGATAGGGCTGGTCGGGTAATTTCGGGGACACAATACTTAATTGCGCCATCCGCGCCTCCCTGCTATTCTAACTTCATGGCACGATTGGCGCGGGTGGTGGTTCCGGGCGTCCCGCATCATGTGACGCAGCGTGGGAACCGCCGCCAAAAGACCTTCTTCGGCGAGGACGACTACGCGGCCTATCTGGCCCTGGTCGCCGAGGGCTGTCGCGCCGCCGGCGTCCAGGTGTGGGCGTACTGCCTGATGCCGAACCACGTCCACATGATCATGGTGCCGCGCGACCCGGACGGCCTGCGGGCCGCCCTCGGCGAGGCGCATCGCCGCTACACCCGCCACGTCAACCTGCGCCGCGATTGGCGCGGCTATCTGTGGCAAGGGCGCTTTGCCTCGTTCCCGATGGAGGAGCCGCATCTGCTCGCCGGGGCGCGCTATGTCGAGCTCAACCCGGTGCGGGCCAAGCTGGCGCGGCGGGCGCGGGACTGGCGCTGGTCGAGCGCGCGCGCTCATCTCACCGGCGAGGACGACGCGCTGGTGCGGGTACGGCCACTGCTCGATCTGGCGCCGGATTGGGCCGGACTGCTCGCCGCGGGCCTGGACGACGCCGAGCGCGAGGCGATCCGCGCCGCCGAGCGCACCGGCCGGCCGCTCGGCTCCAAGGCCTTCGTCGCCCGGCTCGAACGCCGACTGGGGCGCACGCTCGCGCGCCAAAAACGCGGGCCCAAGCCGCCGGTGGAGAGTGGGAATTAAGTATTGTGTCCCCGAATTAACCGGCCCCGCTAGCGCCCCAGCACCCGGGCGATCAGGGCGCGGCCGGCGGGCTCGTCCCACTCCAGCGGGCCGGTGACGCGGGCGACCTCGCGCCCCTCGCGGTCGATGAGCAAGGTCACGGGGAGGCCGCGGGCGCCGAGGGTGAAGGGAGCACGGCCGGTGGTGTCGAGGTAGATGCCGAGCCGCGTCAGGGCGAGCTCGCGGTAGAAGGGCGCTACCACTTCGCGCCCCTTGCGGTCGATGGAGAGAGCGAGCACCAGGAAGTCGGGCGCGGCCAAGGCCGCCTGCACCCGGTCGAGGGAGGGCATCTCGCGCCGGCACGGCCCGCACCAGGTGGCCCAGAGATTGAGCAGCACCACCCGGCCGCGGAAGGCCTCGAGGGTGAGGGGGCGGCCGTCGCCGTCGGTGAAGGCGAGCGCCGGGAGTGAGCGCGGCGCCGCGTGCAATTCGGCGTTGCCCGGAAATTCCTGGGCGCTCGCCGCCATGCCGAGCAGCAGCCAACCGGCGAGAACGAGGGGCAGCGTTGCCCGCGTAATGGCCCGCGTCATGGCCCGCGTCATGGCCCGAGTATCGCCCCGATCAACGGCCCCTCAGCGCGGCAGCTCGCGGCCGCGGTCGATGCGGGCGACCGTGAGGCCGAGGCTACCGTCGGCGCGAAACATCTGATAGAGCCCGGCGCGCTCCACCACGCGCTGGCAGAGCGGCCCATCGGCCGCCGCCCACGCCTCCAGCCAGCACAGGCGCCCGCGCTCGTCCACCCACCAGCGCCCGGTGTCCCGGGTGCCGCCGCGCTGCACCTCGAGCCCGCCGTCGGGGGCGAGGAATAGAGCGTAGGCGGCGCCGGTGAAGCCCTCGATCACGGCCAGCGCGCGGTCGGCAACCAGGGCGCTGGAAAGGGGCACGCCGCCTGCCGCGACCGCCGTCACCTCGGCGCTGGCGCAGGCCGCGAGGCCGAGCAGGAGGGCCGCATGAGCGGGGCGTATGACTGCCATGAGGCGCATCTGCTGGAGCGGGTGTCGCATGGCGCCCTATGGTGCGCGGCGGCGGCGCGCGGTCAAGTGGGCCGGAGCAGCGAAGGCACCATGCCCACGACGACAAACGGCGCAGACGGGTAGGGTCAAATACCGCAACCAACGTCGCCCCTGCCCCGCGACGCGTCGGATTCTTACCCTCGCTGCGCGATCAGGAAGGTGTGCTCGCCCACCGTGGTCGCGATCTCCACCTCGCCGTCGACGATGCGCCAGGCGTCGGAAGGCCGTCCGTCGATCGTGACCTGCAGGTCCCGCGGGTTGATGTTGGCGATGCGGAACGACGTCGGAGCCCCAGCCTTGCCCGGCGCGCCGGCGTCGGTCGCGACCACCAGGGTGCGGCGCGCCGGGTCATAGCTCGCCTGGCTCAGGCAAAGGGTCGGGAAATCGACCCCGTGCACGGTCGGGTCGATGAACTTGCGCAGGTTGGGCCGGGCACCGATCGCCGACCACGCGCCCTCGCGCATCGCCTCGACGGTGGCCATGATGGCGTTCGGCTGTCCGCGCGGGTGCGGCTCGTTGAAGCCGAATGCCCAACTGAACTCGCCCGTGGCCGCGTCCCAGGTCGGCCGGTAGTGTTCCTCGGCGTGGGCACGCAGCTTGGCGTAGAGCCCGTGCTCGCCGAATTCACGGGCGAGGATCATGCCCATGAAGACCGGCATCATGCTGGGGAGCGCAGTTGGGTCAGCGCCGGCTGCGATCGGGCGGTCGGTATCCCAGCCCAGTTCCTCGACCACCGAATCGAATAGGACGCGCGCCTCGTCGCGGCGCTGCTGCGGCACCAGCCAGAAACCGATCAGGAGCCGATGCCCCGGCTCCTTGTCGGCCTTGTGATGCACATCGAGGATGGGGTCGTAGTACATCGAGACGGAGCCGGTGAGCCGCCCGTCCCGAATCGGCACGTAGGCGACGCTGGCGCGGTCGTACCACCACTTGTGGAAGACCCGGTGCAGGTCGCTGCCGTAAAGGACGTCGTGGAGCCTCAGACCGAGGCCCGCATTAGACATTCATATGGGCCAGATCTTGGTGTTCTCGCAGTGGCAGCCCTCGGGCCGGCCGGCCCATTGCCTGGCCAGATGCTCGGCGATCGCCCTGTGGGTCCAGGTGAAGGTGTTGCTGCCGTCGCGGATCATGGCGAACGGCTGGTTCCATTTCTGGTCGCCCGTGACGTAGAGATGCAGGCCGAGGATGACCAGGAAGAAGCCCTTGTAGAACAGGTTGCCGTCGGCGCCGATCGGGTCCATCTGCAGGCCCCACGGCTCGACCCCGTTGGCGGTCCAGCCCGGCACATCGTAGCGCCCGCGCAGGAGCGGCGGGATCAAGAGGTCGTACCATGCCTCGGGGTATTGCGTGCGGCGCGGGTCGTCGCCGAACTGCTCGAGCCAGTCCTTGGCCGCCCAGTAGCCGGTGAAACGGGTAACGAGCTGGTCCAGGATCTCGCCATAGACCTCGCGCCAGGCGGGCGTGGTATCGGCCAGCAGCGCCATGCCGTTGGCGCAATCGCTCAGGTCGAAGCGGTGCCAGGACCGCCTCGGCTCCCCCGAGACGCCATCCCAGTGCGGGTGTGGCGTGGCGCCCTTAGCCCAGCTGTCGGGCGTGGTCGCCTTGCGGTACAGATAGCGCAGCCAGCCTCTGACTGCGGTCCGAGGTCGCCGGATAACCCCGCACGCGAACTGCCTTCCCGTCGCCTTCCATCGGCAGCCCCCAGACGTCGATCGATTCCAGGGATCATCTTGGCAATCGCGCGGCTCCAGGTCAACCCGATGGTCATTCCGAAGCCAGGTGCGTGACGGCTGCGCGCCACTCGCCCCACCGGACCCCGGCAACGACAGCGGCCGTCGCGTGCCGCTGCTGGCCATGTCCCCATCACCGGGTCACCCGCCTTCCAGAACGTTCCTTCCCGCAGCGACCTTCACCGGGGTCAAGCCGGCATTGGTACCGGCGCCGAGGGCGAGGAGGCGGACCGCATGGGCGGGGGGCATCCCTCCCATGAACCGAATTCGCTGGAGCCTGCGTCGCATCGCACCCTATGGTGCGCCGCGGCCGGCGACGCACGAGCCGGCAGAGAAGGCCATCGACCCATGAGCACGGCAGCCGTCAGAGAGAGCCCGGCGCGCATTCTGCCGCGCGCCTATCTGATCATCGTCCTCGGCGGGCTGCTGCTGACCATCACGTACGGCATCCGCCAGAGCTTCGGCCTGTTCCTGAAGCCCATGAGCCAGGACCTCGGCATCGGCTTCCAGACCATCGGCCTCGCGCTCGCCATCCAGAGCCTGTTGTCGGGCCTGGTACAGCCCCTGACCGGCATGATCGCCGACCGCTACGGGTCGGGGCACGTGATCGCCGTCGGTGGCCTGCTGTACCTGGCGGGCCTGCTGCTGACCACGGTCGCGCCGAGCGGCTTCGCCCTGCAACTCACCCTCGGCGTCCTGGTCGGCGTCGGCCTGACCGGCACCACCTTCGCCGTGGTGTTCGGCGCCGCCAGCCGGGCGGTACCGCCGGAGAAACGGGCGGTCGCCTTGACCATCGTCTCGACCTTCGGCTCGGCGGGCCTGTTTGTGTTCGTGCCCTTGACCCAGGCGCTTCTCGACTCCTTCGGCTGGACGCAGTCGCTGCTCTGGCTGGCGGCGATCACGGCGCTGATCCCCTTGATTGCCATCGTGCTGCGCGGCAAGCCGGAGAAGACGGCGGCACGCGCCAGCGAGGCGGGGTCGCTCCGGCTCGCCCTCGGCGAGGCGCGCCGACATCCGGGCTACCTGCTGCTCAACATCGGGTTCTTCGTCTGCGGCTTCCACGTCACGTTCATGGCGGTGCATCTGCCGGCCTACCTGACCGAGGGCGGGCTTTCGCCCATGGCCGCGGCCTCGGCGCTGGCCACCGTCGGCCTGTTCAACATCCTGGGCTCGCTCCTCTGCGGCTGGGCCGGCGCGCGCTACCGCAAGAAGTACGTCCTCAGCCTGCTCTATTTCGCCCGTGCCGCGGCGATCACGGCCTTCATCGCGGCGCCGCTGAGCGAGCTGACGGCGCATCTGTTCGCGGCGGCGATCGGCGTGCTGTGGCTGGGCACAGTGCCGGTGACCAGCTCCCTCGTCGCCCAGATCTTCGGCGTGCGCTATCTCGCGACCCTGTTTGGCTTCGTCTTCATGAGCCACCAGGTGGGCGCCTTCATGGGCGCCTGGTTCGGCGGCTACATCTTCGACTCTACGGGGTCCTACGCGATCGTCTGGTACGTGGCGATCGCCCTTGGGCTGCTCGCGGGTCTGGTGCACTTGCCGATCCTGGACCGGCCGCTCTTGCGCACCCATCCGCTGCCGGCTTGAGGCGTCAGCGGGCGCGGGCCGAGCGTTGCCCGCCTCACTTCCACCCCGCCCGGTCAGCGACCCGCACCGCTTCCGCGTTGTAGTCGGTGAGCCGAGCGAGGGGCAGGGCGTCGGCCTTGAAGCGGCCCATGGCCTCGACCTCGTCGGACCAGGGGATGCCGGCCCGTACCGGGTACTCCTGGACGCTGCCGGCGTAGATCGCTTGCGCCTTGTCGGAGGCGAGAAACTCCAGCAGGCGCAGGGCAGCGACCTTGTTCTTGCTGCTGCGGGTGACGGCGCCGGCGGAGATGTTGACGTGGGTGCCCTGGGCCGCCTGGTTCGGCCAGAAAACGCCGATCTTCTCGGCGACCGCGCGCTCGTCCGACTTCTCGGAGGCGGCGAGACCCGCCAGGTAATAGGTGTTGGCGACCGCCAGGTCGCATTCGCCGGCCGCCACCGCTTTCAGCTGGTCGCGGTCACCGCCCTTGGGCGCGCGCGCGAGGTTGGCGACCAGTCCCTTCGCCCAGGCCTCGGCCGCGGCCACGCCGTGATGGGCGATGAGGGAGGCCAGCAGCGACTGGTTGTAGAGGTGGGTGGAGGAGCGGATGCAGATCTTCCCCCGCCACTTGGGATCGGCCAGGTCCTCGTAGGTGGAGAGGATGGCGGGATCGACCCGGGCCTTGGCGTAGAGGATCGGCCGCGCCCGCAAGCTGAGGCCGTACCAATACCCCTCGGGATCGCGGTAGGCGGGGGGAATCGCGGCCGCGAGCGCGGGCGAGGCGACCGGCTGCAGGACCCCCTCGGCCTTGGCCTTCAGGATGCGGCCGGCATCGACGGTCAGGAGCACGTCCGCCGGCGAGATGTCGCCCTCGCGCTTGAGCCGCTCGAGGAGGGCGTCGGCCTCGGCCGAGACCAGGTTGACCTTGATCCCGGTCTCGAGCGTGAAGGCCTTGAGGAGCGGCCGGATCAGCACCTCCTGGCGGTAGGAGTAGACGTTGACCTCGCCCGCCGCCGCCGCGCCCGCCGCGACCAGGCAGAGGGCGGCAGGAGCCGCCATCAGCGTCGGTCGAATGCACATCATCGCGCGAGTACCCACAATTAAACTTCGCTATTGCGACTTATTCGCAATCTCAATCTAGCCGCCCCGGCCTTTGAGTCAAGCGGGCGCCATGATCCTGCTGGGACGGCCGGCGCCGGGCAAGTGGGTGCGGGCCTCCGCCGCCTCTCAACTGCCGGCTGCTTCGTGGCGGGCAGTCGCCGCGGCGCACCGGCGAGGGCTCTGCCCGCGCTGGACTCGCGGCGGCGCTGCGCTAGGCTCTGTTGAGCGGGCGGGACCAGGCCCGCGAAAGGATTCCCATGACCGACCAGCAATCCGTCGCGGATGACGGCGACGCGCCGATCCCGGTCTCGATCGTCACCGGCTTTCTCGGCAGCGGCAAGACCACGCTGCTCTCACGCCTGGTGCAGCGCGCGGACATGCGCCAGACCGCGCTGATCATCAACGAGTTCGGCGAGATCGGCCTGGACCACGACCTGGTCGAGAAGGGCGACGAGAGCGTGGTGCAACTGACCACCGGCTGCCTCTGCTGCACGGTCCAGTCGAGCCTGGCCGAGACCCTGACCAACCTCTATATCCGCCGCGCCAAGGGCGAGATCCTGCCTTTCCGCCGCGCCATCGTCGAGACCACCGGCCTGGCCGACCCGGCGCCGGTCCTGCACGCCCTCATGTCGGACCCCCTGGTCGGCGCCCGCTATCGGCTCGACAGCGTGATCACCACCGTGGACGCGGTGAACGGCGCCGGCACCCTCGACCGCCACTTCGAGTCGGTGAAACAGGCGGCCGTGGCCGACCGCCTGATCATCACCAAGACCGACATCGCGACCGCCGCGGCGACGGCGGCGCTCGAATCGCGGCTTCGCCGCCTGAACCCGGGCGCGCCGATCGAGCGCATCAGCTTCGGTGCGGTCGCCCCCGATTTCCTGTTCGGCGCCACGCTGTTCGATCCCACCACCAAGACCGTCGACGTGCAGGGCTGGCTGCGCGCGGAGGCCTACGCCGCCCATGAACACGCACATGGGCATGGGCACGACCACCATGACCACGCCGGCGGCCAATCCCCGCGCGACGTGAACCGCCACGACGCGGAGATCCAGGCCTTCTGCGTGGTCCGCGACCGGCCGCTCAAGGCGAGCGCGTTCAACATGTTCCTCGACCTGCTCGCGGCCAACCGCGGCGCCGATCTACTGCGCGTCAAGGGCATCCTGAACATCGCCGAGCTCCCCGAGGGCGGACCGGTCGCGATTCACGGCGTGCAGCACGTCATGCACCCCCCCGTCCAGCTCGACGCCTGGCCGTCGGACGACCGGCGCAGCCGGATCGTCTTCATCACCCGCAACATCGGCCGCGACACGGTCGAGAAGTTGATGGACGCCCTCGACGAGGCGGTGGAGCGCGCCGCGCGCCGGGTCAGCGAGGGAGCCGAGCCCCGGGCCTGAGGGGCGCGTCCCAAGCCGCGCCTAATTTCGGGGACACTAATTTCGGGGACACAATACTTAATTCCGCAAGTCGAGTAGATGTGTGGCGATGGTCGGGCGCTGGAATTAAGTATTGTGTCCCCGAAAAGATCCGCCTCGTCCTGGCTCAGACGCCCGCCTTCGTGCCGCTCCAATAGATCCTCAAAGCGCACCATCCGGATCTCCCAAAGCCCCCGAGCCCGGCCCATCAATCGCTCCTCCCGCAAAACCTGGAGCGATTCCAGAACCGGACACTTCGTGCGCTACCTATTCCGGACAAATCACACGCTACCTACA
>SHWA01000014.1 GCA_009693995.1 Alphaproteobacteria bacterium
CAGGTATTGCAGCGGCGCCGGCTCCGAGGCGGTGGTCGCTACCACGATGGTGTAGTCCAGGGCGCCGTGGTCCTGCAGCACCTTGACGATCTGCGCCACCGTCGAGCGCTTCTGTCCGATCGCGACGTAGACGCAGTAGAGCCGCTTGCTCTCGTCGCTGCTCTCGTTCATCGACTTCTGGTTGATGATGGTGTCGAGGGCGACCGCGGTCTTGCCGGTCTGGCGGTCGCCGATGATCAGCTCGCGCTGGCCGCGGCCGATGGGTACCAGGACGTCGAGCGCCTTGAGACCGGTCTGCATCGGCTCGTGCACGCCGCGCCGCGGAATGATGCCGGGCGCCTTGACCTCGACCCGCGCCCGCTTCTCGGCCTTGATCGGACCCTTGCCGTCGATCGGATTGCCGAGGCCATCCACCACCCGCCCGAGCAGGCCCTTGCCGACCGGCACGTCGACGATGGTCTCCGTGCGCTTGACCGTGTCGCCTTCCTTGATCGAGCGGTCGTCGCCGAAGATCACGACGCCGACATTGTCGGTCTCCAGGTTCAGCGCCATACCGCGGATGCCGCCGGGGAACTCGACCATCTCGCCGGCCTGCACGTTGTCGAGGCCATAGACCCGGGCGATGCCGTCGCCGACCGAGAGCACGCGGCCGACCTCGGACACCTCGGCCTCGGTGCCGAAACTCGCGATCTGCTCTTTCAGGATGGCGGAGATTTCGGAGGCGCGAATGTCCATGAGTCAGGGTCCTCTCAGTTCACTGCCCCGAGCACGAGGCGAAGGCGAGCGAGCTTGTTGCGCAGGGTGTCGTCTACCATGCGCGAGCCTAACTTCACCACCATCCCACCCCAAAGACCGGGATCGATACGAGTCTCGATAGTGACGGTCGTCCCCGCCTGCCGTTCCAGCACCCGGCGCACCTGGTCCACTTGTGCGGCCGAGAGCGGCCGCGCCGAAATCACCTCGGCCGACACTTCGCGCCGATGGTGCGCCGCCAATTTGAGGTAGGCGGCAACCATGTCGGTCAGCGCGAATAAGCGCCGGTTGTTCGCCAGCACGCCGACGAACCGGCGGGTTAGGTCGTGCACCCCCGCCCGCGCCAGCACGGCCGCGATCGCCTGCCCCTGCTCCTGGCGCGAGATCAGCGGGCTGCGCACCAACCGGCGCAGGTCAGCGCTTTCGACCAGCAACGCGCGCAGGCCGCGCAGATCGGCCTCGACCTGCTCGAGCGCGCCTTGGCCGAGGGCGAGGGCAAAGAGCGCACTGGCATACCGGCCGGCGAGGCCCGTTGCACCCGTGGTCTCAGCGGTCATGAACGGGCCTTTGGTCCGCGCTGAATTGAGGCACTAAGAGGTTGAAATTACGTACAGAAATGGCACCCCGGCTGCTTTCCCGTGCGGCCACCGCGAACGCAGGGGTTACCTACCACAGACGCCCCCGCGTGGCAACCCGACCCCCCGGCCAAATACCCGCCCTTACCCTAGAGAAAGCTGTAGGGATCGATGTCCATCTGCAGCCGCACCCCACTCAGTGGCGGCGCCGCAGCCAGCCACTCGCGCAGCACCGATTGCAGGGCGACGCCGCGCTCCGCCTTCAACAGCAGGCGGTAGCGGTAGTCGCCGCGCAGCAGTGCGAGCGGCGCCGGTGCGGGGCCGAGCACCCGGATCCCGGGCGCCGTGGGCGCAGCCCGCGCCAGGGCCCGCGCCGAGCGCGCCACCACGGGTTCGCTCCTGCCCGAGAGGATCACGGCGGCCAGCCGGCCGAAGGGCGGCATGCCGTGGGCGCGGCGCTCCGCCGTCTCGCGCCGAACGAAGGCATCCCGTTCGCCGGCGACCAGGGCCTGCATCACCGGATGTTCGGGCATGTAGGTCTGGAGATAAACCGTGCCGAGGTGGCTCTCGCGCCCGGCGCGCCCCGCCACCTGCGCCAGCATCTGGTAGGTGCGCTCGGCCGCGCGCAAATCGCCGCCGCCCAGCCCAAGGTCGGCATCGACCACGCCGACCACGGCAAGGTTCGGGAAGTGGTGGCCCTTGGCGATGATCTGGGTGCCGATCAGGAGGTCGATCTCGCCCCGGGTCATGGCCTCGATCATCGCCGCCGCTTCCTTGGGACCGGCCAGGGTATCGCTCGCCATCACCGCGATCCGGGCGTCGGGGAAGAGCGTGGCCGCCTCCTCCGCCAGGCGCTCGACTCCCGGCCCGCAAGCCACCAGGCGGCCCTCTGCGTGGCATTCCGGGCAGGCGTCGGGCAGGGCCCGGCTGAAGCCGCAATGATGGCATTGCAGGCGTCGGCTCAGGCGGTGCTCCACCAGCCACGCGCTGCAGTTCGGACATTGCAGGCGGTGGCCGCAAGCGCGGCAGAGGGTGAGCGGGGCATAGCCGCGGCGGTTGAGGAACAGCATCGCCTGGGTGCCGGCGGCACGCGCCCCGATCAGCGCATCCACCAGCGCCTGCGACAGCCAGCGGTCACCCGGCAGCCGCTCAAGCCGCATGTCGACGGCGACAATCCGCGGCAACTGGGCACCGCCGTGCCGTTTGGGCAAGTGCAGCCGTTGGTAACGGCCGCTCTCGACGTTGGCGACGGTCTCGAGGGACGGCGTCGCGCTGACCAGCACCACCGGTCGCGCCGCGAAGCGCGCGCGCACCACCGCCATGTCGCGCGCGTTGTACATGACCCCGTCCTCCTGCTTGAAGGAGGCGTCGTGCTCCTCGTCCACGACGATCAGCCCGAGCCGGGGCAGCGGCAGGAACAGTGCCGAGCGCGCCCCGACCAGGAGGGCGGCTGCGCCGGACGCCGCCGCGCGCCAGGTCGCGCGCCGCCGGGCGGCACCGAGTTCCGAATGCCAGACCGCCGGCTGGACGCCGAAGCGCGCCTCGAACCGGCCGAGCCACTGGGCGGTGAGCGCGATCTCGGGTAGGAGGACGAGAACCTGCTGCCCGCGCAGAAGCGCCGCGGCGATCGCCTCGAAGTAGACCTCGGTCTTGCCGGCGCCGGTCACGCCGTCCAGCACGCTGACCGAGAAGGCGCCCGCGGCGACCCGCGCCGCGAGCGCGCCGGTCGCGGCCGCCTGCTCGGGCGATAGTGCCGGCCCTGGGCGGGAAGGGTCCGGCGCCGCGAACCCCGCCGGCGCCGGCAATGCCACCCGGCTGAGGGCGCCGGCGGCGGCCAATCCCTGCACCACGCCGATGCCGACCCCGGCAGCAGCCGCGAGCTCGGCCGCGCTCAGCACCGGTCCGCCCGCGACCGCCCGCAACACGCGCTCGCGCGCCGCAGTCAGGCGCAAGCCGGCGGTCTCGCCTGCGCCATATCCGAACGTCGGCCGCGGCGGGTGGAGCGCCTCGGGCACGCTCAGCACCATGCGCAGGATGCGCCCGCGCGGCACCAGGTAGTAGGCAGCGACCCAGTCGACGAACGCGCGGATCGCCCCATCGAGCGGCACGACGTCCAGCACTTCGGCCACGTCCTTCAGCCGATCGTCGGCGACCTCGATATCGTCTGCGCCCTCGGCCACGTCCCATGCGACGCCGACGCGCTCGCCGCTGCCGAAGGGAACCCGCACCACGTGGCCGGGCACGATCTCGCCGCCCGACGGCACGCGATAGTCGAACGGCGTATCGAGCGGAAGCGGCAGCAGAACGCGCGCGCGCCGCGCTTTGGGGCGGGCGCTTGAACTGGCGTGGGTGCATGGCATCCGCTACACTGTCGCCGCCTTCACGAGCGCTGGCAAGAAAGTGGCGCTGGATGGGGCGGCAACGCAGCCAGGACGATTGGCGTGATCGCATGAAGTTCTTCGCCGACACCGCCGATGTGAAGGAGATCCGCGAGCTGGCATCCGCCGGCTTGATCGATGGCGTGACCACCAACCCGACGCTCATCATGCGCAGCGGCCGCGGCTTCATCGAGTCCATCGCCGAGATCTGCAAGATCGTGGACGGCCCGGTGAGCGCCGAGGTCACCGCGCTCGCCGCCGACGAGATGATCGAGCAGGGGCGGCGGCTGCTGCAAATCGCCAAAAACGTGGCGGTCAAGGTGCCCCTCACCCTCGACGGGCTCAAGGCCTGCCGGGCGCTCAGCCAGGGCGGCGCGATGGTGAACGTGACGCTCTGCTTCTCGCCGGCGCAGGCCCTCCTTGCCGCCAAGGCCGGGGCGCGCTTCATCTCCCCCTTCGTCGGCCGGCTGGACGATGTGAGCCAGGTCGGCATGGACCTGATCCGCAGCATCAGAACCATCTACGACAACTATTCCGCCATCACGACCGAGATCCTGGTCGCCTCGGTGCGTCATCCGCTGCACGTGGTGGAAGCGGCTGAGATCGGCGCCGACGTCTGCACCTGTCCACCGGACATCCTGCGCAAGCTTCTCCAGCACCCGTTGACCGACATCGGACTCGAGGCGTTCCTCGCCGACTGGAAGAAGTCCGGACAGAAGATCGTCTAGGGCCATGGCCGCCACTCCCGACAATGCCAAGGCACGGATCGCGGCGGCGGCCACCGCCCGGCAGGTGAGCGACTTCCTGCGCGCCCATCCCGACTTCCTTCTGGCCCACCCCGACCTGCTGGCGACGCTGACCCCGCCCAGCCACCAGCGCGGCGACCGCGTGGTCGACATGCAGCGCTTCATGCTGGAGCGGTTGCGGGGCGAGATGACGCGCGTGAACGCCTATCACGCCAAGCTGATCGAGCACAGCCGCGACAATCTGGAGTCGCAGAGCCAAGTGCACGGCGCCGCCCTGGTCCTGCTCGAGTGCGAGAGCTTCGAGCAGATGATCGAGGCCCTCGGCGTCGACCTGGCGCAGCGCCTGAACGTGGATGCGATCTCGCTCTGCGTCGAGGACGGCGGCGGCCGCGCCCCTGCCGGGCGCGGGCGCGGGGTCTGCACGCTGCCCCCCGGGCTGATCGACAAGCTGGTCGGCAAGCGCCGCAACATCCTGCTCCGGCCCGAGGGCAGTGGCGAGGACCTGGTGTTCGGTGCCGCGGCGGCGCTGGTGCGCTCGAGCGCCCTCTGCCGCCTGAAGGTGAGCGCGCACGCGCCACCGGCGATGCTCGCCCTCGGCTCGCGCCGTGCCGACAAGTTCAGTTCCGGCCAGCGCACCGAGCTCTTGGCGTTTCTGTCCCGGGTGGTCGAGATCTGCCTGCGGCGATGGCTGGGCCTGCCGGCCTGACGGTCGCCGATCCCCCCGCCGCCGTCGCCGCGTGGCGGGCGTGGCTCCGGGACGAGCGGCGCGCCGCGCGCCACACCCTCGCCGCCTACGACCGCGACCTCGGCAACTTCTTCGCCTTCCTGACCGAGCACCTGGGCGGGGCCGCCGACCTGGCGACGCTTGCCGCGCTGCCGGCGGCGGACTTCCGTGCCTGGCTGGCGCGCCGCGCGGCCGAGGGCCTGGCGCCCGCCTCGCGCGCCCGGGCGCTCGCCGTGCTGCGCTCCTTCTTCCGCTATCTCGCCCGGCAGGGCGTGCTGCACAACACGGCGATCGGCACGCTTGCCACGCCCAAGGCGCCGCGCCCGGCGCCGCGCCCGCTGACACCCGCCCAGGCGAGCGGCCTGCTCGAACAGGCGGGCGCCGCCGACGGAGCGGAGTGGGTGGCAGGCCGCGACCGGGCACTCCTCACGCTGCTCTACGGCGCGGGCCTGCGCATCGCCGAGGCGCTGGCGCTCAGGCGAGGCGAGGTGTTCGCCGCCGACGGCCGCGCCGTCGCCGAGCTGCGCATTTCCGGCAAGGGCGGCAAGGTCCGCATGGTGCCGCTGTTGCCGATGGTGGCGGAGGCGATTGGTGCCTATCTCGCCCTGGTCCCCCACGCCATCGGCCGGCGCGATGCGCTGTTCGTCGGCATCCGCGGCGGTGCCCTCGGCCCGCGCGCGGTTCAACTGCGCATGCAGTCACTGCGCGCCGAGCTCGGCCTGCCCGAGCAGGCGACGCCGCACAGCCTCAGGCACAGCTTCGCCACCCATCTTTTGAGCGCGGGCGGTGATCTGAGAACGATCCAGGAGCTGCTCGGGCACGCCAGTCTCTCGACCACCCAGCGCTACACGGAAGTCGACGTTGACGCCCTGCTCGCGACCTACGCCGCAGCCCACCCGCGCGCCCGGACGCCCTAGCCCCGTCAGATGTGGATCGCGCCCGGGCCGACCGCCAGGGCCGCCTCGCGCACCGCTTCGTTCAGGCTGGGATGGGCGTGGCTGGTGCGGGCGATGTCCTCCGCCGCGCCGCCGAACTCCATCACCAGCGCCGCTTCGGCGATCAGGGTTCCGGCATCGGGGCCGATGATGTGGACGCCGAGCACCCGGTTGCTCTCGGCGTGGGCGAGGACCTTGACGAATCCGTCGGTGTTGCCGGTCGCCTTGGCGCGGGCATTGGCAGCGAACGGGAAGCGCCCAACACGATAGGGCACGCCGTCGGCCTTCAATTGCTCCTCGGTGCGCCCGACGCTTGCCACCTCCGGCGCGGTGTAGACCACCCCTGGCACCAGGTCGTAGTCGATGTGGCCGCTCTGTCCGGCGATCACCTCGGCGACGATGACGCCCTCGTCGGAGGCCTTGTGCGCCAGCATCGGTCCGGCGATCACGTCGCCGATGGCGTAGATGCCCGGCACCGAGGTCTCGAACCGTCCGTTCACGGTGACGCGGCCGCGGTTGTCGCGGGTGATCCCCAGTTCTTCGAGGCCGAGGCCATCGGTGAACGGCCGCCGGCCGACGGCGACTAGGACGGCATCGCACGTCAGCGCCTCGGCGGCGCCGCCGGCCGCCGCCTCCAGGGTCAGATCGACGCTGCCCTTGCGTGCCTTGGCCGCGGTGACCTTGGTGCCGAGGCGGAAGACGATGCCCTGGCGGACCAGGATCTTCTGAAACTCGCGCGCCACCTCGCCGTCCATGGTGGGCAGGATGCGGTCGAGGAACTCGACCACCGTCACCTTGGCACCGAGGCGCCGCCAGGCGGTGCCGAGCTCGAGCCCGATATAGCCGGCGCCGATCACCACCAGATGCGCCGGCACCGCGGCGAGCGCGAGTGCCCCCGTCGAGGTGACGATGCGCTGCTCGTCCACCTCGATCCCCGGCAGCGGCGTGCTTTCCGAGCCGGTCGCGATCACCACGCTGCCGCAGGCGAGCGGCGTGCCCTTGCCATCGGGGGCGGTGACCTCGACAGCTCCGGCGCCGGTGATGCGCGCGGACCCCTGGATGAAGGTGACCTTGTTCTTGCGCAACAGAAACGCGATGCCCTTGGTCAGCTCGCCCACCACCTTGTCCTTGCGCGCCATCATCTTGCGCAAGTCCAGCGCCACACCCTCGACCTTGATCCCGTGCTGCGCGAAATCGTGGCTCGCCTCCTCATAGAGTTCGGAGGAGTGGAGCAGCGCCTTGGACGGGATGCAGCCGACGTTCAGGCACGTCCCGCCCAGGGTGTCGCGCCGGTCGATGCAGGCGACCGAGAGACCGAGCTGCGCCGCCCGGATCGCGGCGACGTAGCCGCCGGGGCCAGCGCCGATGACGACGACGTCGAAACGAGTGGCGGTCATGGAAACCTCGGGCCTCGGTTCAAGGGCGGGATCAGAGTTCTAGCAGGAGCCGCTTGGGATCCTCGAGGCACTCCTTCACGCGCACCAGGAAGGTGACAGCCTCGCGGCCGTCGATGACGCGGTGATCGTAGGAAAGCGCGATGTACATCATCGGCCGCACCTCGACCTTGTCGCCGACGGCGACCGGGCGCTTCTGCACCTTGTGCATACCGAGGATCGCCGACTGCGGCGGGTTGATGATCGGCGTCGACAGAAGCGAGCCGAACACGCCGCCGTTGGTGATGGTGAAGGTGCCGCCAGTCAAGTGGTCGAGGGAGAGCTTGTTGTCGCGCGCCTTCGCCGCCAGCTCGCCGATCGCCTTCTCGATGCCGGCCAGCGTCAGCCGGTCGGCATCGCGCACCACCGGCACCAGCAGGCCCTGGGGCGCGCTGACCGCGACGCCGACATGGTAGTAGTTCTTGTAGACCAGGTCGTCGCCGTCGATCTCGGCATTCACGGCCGGGATCTCGCGCAGCGCCAGGATGCTGGCCTTGACGAAGAACGACATGAAGCCGAGCCGCACGCCGTGCTTCTTCTCGAACGCGTCCTTGTACGTATTGCGCGTCTCCAACAACGCGGTCATGTCGACCTCGTTGAAGGTGCTCAGCAGGGCGGCGGTGTTCTGCGCCTCCTTCAGGCGGCGGGCGATGGCGGTGCGCAGGCGCGTCATGCGCACACGCTCCTCGCGCGCGGCCTCGGGCCGCGGGCCGCTCGGCGCCCTCGGCGCCGGCTCGGGTGCCCGCGCCTGGGGGGCGGGCCGCGGCGCGGGCGCCGCTGCCGGCGCCTTGCCGGCGACTGCCGCCAGGACGTCGCCCTTCAACAGTCGGCCGTCCTTGCCGGTCGCCGCGATGGCGGCGGCATCGAGCCCTTTGTCGGCCACCAGCTTGCGCACCGCCGGCGAGAGCGGCGGCGTCTGGGGGGCGGCGGCCGCCGCGGCGGGCGGGTGGGCTGAAGTGGCGGCGGCTGGAGCCGGTGCCGCCTTGGGCTTGACGGTGATGCTGGCGCCTTCGCCGATGGTGCCGAGGAGGGCGCCGACCGCGACCGTCGCGCCCTGCGGCGCGGATACCTCGGTGAGCACGCCGCTCGCCTGGGCGGCGACTTCGAGGGTGACCTTCTCGGTCTCGAGTTCGACCAGTTCCTCGTTCATTTCCACGCTGTCGCCGACCGACTTCAGCCAGCGGGCCACGGTTGCTTCGGTGACCGACTCGCCCAGCTCGGGCACTCGAATTTCGACGTTCATGGCTAGCTCCGTCCTCGGCTGGTCAGGGGAGCGCCCGCGCGGCGCGGGCGTGGGGGGGAGCCGGCGCCCTTGCCGGCCGCCCGTTCAAACGGTGATGGCCTCGACGACGAGCGCGTCCTGCTCGCGTTGATGCACCTTCAGGAACCCGGTCGCCGGCGACGCCGCTTCCTTGCGCCCGACATAGACCGGGCGGCGGCACTTCGCCTTGGCGTCCTCCAGCAGCTTCTCGATCCGCGGCTCGACGAAGGTCCAGGCGCCCATGTTCTTGGGCTCCTCCTGGCACCACACGACCTCGGCCTTGGGGAAGCGTGTGAGCTGCTCCCGCAGCGCCTTCTCGGGGAAGGGCGCGAGCTGCTCGAGACGCAGCATGGTCACGTTCTTGATGCCGCGTTCGTCGCGGGCGGCGACCAGGTCGTAATGAACCTTGCCCGAGCACAGCACCACGCGCTTGATCTTCTCGTCCGGCGCCGGCGCCACGTCCTCGTAGAGCACGCGGTGGAAGCTGGTGCCCGGCCCCATGGCGGCGAGCGGCGAGACCGCCATCTTGTGCCGCAGCAGTGACTTCGGGGTCATCACCACCAGCGGCTTGCGGATGGTGCGCTTCAATTGCCGCCGGAGCGCGTGGAAATAGTTGCTGGGCGTGGTGCAGTTCACCACCTGGAAGTTGTCCTCGCCGTGGAGCTGCAAGAATCGCTCCAGCCGGGCCGAGCTGTGCTCCGGCCCCTGCCCTTCGAACCCGTGCGGCAGCAGCAGCACCAGGCCCGACATGCGCAGCCACTTGCTTTCGCCGGCGGTGACGAACTGGTCGATGATCACCTGGGCGCCGTTGGCGAAGTCGCCGAACTGCGCCTCCCAGAGCACCAGGGCCTTGGGGCTGGTGAGCGAGTAGCCGTACTCGAAGCCGAGCACCGCCGCCTCGGACAGCATGCTGTCGATGACCTCCAAGCGCGCCTGGCCCGGGCTCAGGTTGGCGAGCGGCACGAAGCGGTTCTCGGTCACCTGATCCATCAGCACCGCATGGCGGTGGGAGAAGGTGCCGCGGCAGGAATCCTGTCCCGACAGCCGGACCGGATGCCCCTCGGCGAGGAGCGTGCCGAACGCGAGCGCCTCGCCCATGGCCCAGTCGATTCCGGCACCGCTCTCGATCATGTTCCGGCGCCCCTCCTGGACGCGCAGGATCTTGGCGTGCAGGTTGAACTTGTCGGGGACGGCGGCGATCTTGAGGCCGACCTCGCGCAAAGTCTCGAGCGGGACGGCGGTGCCGCCGCGCTGGTACTCCTCGGGTGCGGCCTCGATCCCCTCCCACTCTCCTTCCAGCCAATTGGCCTTGTTCGGGCGGTAGGCCTTGGAGGCGGTGAGCTCGGCCTCCAGGCGGTCGCTGAACGACTTCACCAGCTGGTCGGCGTCGCGCGGGGCGAGCACACCTTCGGCCACCAGCTTCTCGGTGTAGACTTGGCGCGTGGTCGGATGCTTGGCGATCGCCTTGTACATCTTCGGCTGGGTGAACAGCGGCTCGTCGCCTTCGTTGTGGCCGTGGCGGCGGTAGCAGAAGATGTCGACCACCACATCACTTTTGAAGTCCTGGCGGAACTCGACCGCGAGCCTGCAGACCCGCGCCACCGCCTCCGGATTGTCGCCGTTCACGTGGAAGATCGGCGCCATGATCATCTTGCCGACGTCGGAGGGATAGGGTGAGGAGCGCGAGTACTTCGGGCTGGTGGTGAACCCGATCTGGTTGTTGACGATGATGTGGATGGTGCCGCCGGTCTTGTAGCCGCGCAGTTGAGAGAGGCCGAGCGTCTCAGCCACCAGCCCCTGGCCGGCGAAGGCGGCATCACCGTGGAGGAGGATCGCCAGGATGCGTTCCCGATCGGCATCGCCGCGCATGGTCTGCTTGGCGCGGGTGCGCCCGAGAACGACCGGATTCACCGCCTCGAGATGCGACGGATTGGGAGTCAGGCTGAGGCGCAACTGCTTGCGGTTGGCGAGCGTGCGCATGCTGGATGCGCCCAGGTGGTATTTCACGTCGCCCGAGCCCTGCACCGCCTCGGCGTTGCTGGGTTCGCCCTGGAACTCGGAGAACACCGCCGCGTAGGACTTGCCGAGCACGTTGGTCAGCACATTGAGCCGTCCACGGTGCGGCATGCCGATGACGATCTCCTCGACGCCGAGGTCGGAGCCGCGCTCGATCACCGCCTCGATCGCGGCGATCATGCTCTCGGCGCCTTCGAGCGAGAACCGCTTGTTGCCGGGATACTTGATCTGCAGGAAGCGCTCGAACCCCTCCGCCTCGTAGAGGCAGTTGAGGATGCGCCGCTTCTCCTCGGGGCTGACCTCGAACTGGCCGCCGGAGCGCTCGATGCGTTCCTGGATCCAGGACTTCTGCGCCGGCGATTCGATGTGCATGAACTCGACGCCGACGTTGGCGCAATAGGTCTGTTTCAGGATCGTCAGCACCTCGCGCAAGCTGCCGGTCTCGAGCCCGAGTACGCCGTCGACGAAAAACGTGCGGTCGTAGTCCTTGTCGGTGAAGCCATAAGACGCGGGGTCGAGCTCGGGATGGCGCTTCTCGCCCTCGAGGCCGAGGGGGTCGAGATTGGCGAGTAGGTGGCCGCGCACGCGATAGGCGCGGATCAGCATCAGCAGGCGGATCGAGTCGGTGGTCGCCTTGCGGATCTGGACCGCGCTGATGAAGGCATCGCCGCCCGGGCGCCGCTCGGCGGGTGCGGCGCTTGGCAGTAGATCGCTCTCCGGCTCCTCTTCGGCCCGGCGCGGGGACCAGCTCGCGCCGCGCGCATCGGCCCGCACCGTGCTGGCGTCGTCTCCCAGCTCAGCGAAGAAGCGCCGCCAGCTCGGATCGACCGAGGCCGGATCCCTCAGATAGCGCGCGTACAGCGCCTCGATGAACTCGCTGTTGGCGCCGTAGAGAAAGCTCGGGTGGTCGAAGTTGTCCATGGTTCCTCACGGCCGGATGCTCTCGCCTCGCCCGCCCCCACAGCTGCCATGCGTACGCTCGCGTCAGCCCTTGATGGCTGCCTGGATGGTGACGCCGAGCTTTGCCGGGGAGTCCGAAATCCGGATCCCGGCGGAACGCATCGCTTCGATCTTGTCTCCCGCACCGCCGCGCCCGCCGGAAATGATCGCTCCGGCGTGCCCCATGCGCCGCCCCGGCGGGGCTGTGACCCCGGCGATGAATCCGGCGATGGGCTTCTTCTTCTTGCTGCGCTTGATCAGATAGGCGGCGTCTTCTTCGGCGGAGCCGCCGATTTCGCCGATCATCAGGATCGCCTGGGTCTCGTCGTCGGCGAGGAACAGCTCGATCACGTCGACGAAATTGGTACCGTTCACGGGATCGCCGCCGATGCCGACGCAGGTCGACTGGCCGAGACCGGCGGCAGTTGTCTGCGCCACGCCCTCATAGGTGAGGGTGCCCGAGCGCGAAACGATGCCGACTTTGCCGCGGCGATGGATGTGGCCCGGCATGATGCCGATCTTGCAGGCATCGGGCGTGATCACCCCCGGGCAGTTGGGACCGATCAGGCGCGAGCCGGTGCCGGCCATGAAGCGCCTGACCCGGATCATGTCGAGCACCGGGATGCCCTCGGTGATGCAGACCACTAGGCGAATCTTGGCGTCCACCGCTTCCATGATCGCGTCGCCCGCGAAGGGCGGCGGAACATAGATCACCGACGCATCGGCGCCGGTCGCCTTTACCGCCTCGGCGACGGTGTCGAATACCGGCAGGTCGATGTGCTTGGTGCCGCCTTTGCCCGGCGTCACCCCACCCACCATCTTGGTGCCGTAGGCGATCGCCTGCTCGGTGTGGAACGTGCCTTGGGCGCCGGTGATGCCCTGGCAAATGACCTTGGTGGCCTCGTTCACGAGCACCGCCATCAGGCGCTCCCCTTGACCGCGGCGACGATCTTGCGCGCCCCGTCCGCCAGGTCGTCGGCGGCGATGATGGGGAGCCCGGACTCGGACAGGATCTTCTTGCCCAGCTCGACGTTGGTGCCCGCTAACCGGACCACCAGGGGAACCGTCAGGCTGACTTCCCGCGCGGCGGCGACCACGCCGTCGGCGATGGTGTCGCAGCGCATGATGCCGCCGAAGATGTTGACCAGGATGCCCTCGACGTTGGGGTCCGAGAGGATCAGCTTGAACGCGGTGGTCACCCGCTCGCGCGTGGCGCTGCCGCCGACATCGAGAAAGTTGGCTGGCAGGCCGCCGTAGAGCTTGATGATGTCCATGGTCGCCATGGCGAGGCCGGCGCCGTTCACCATGCAGCCGATGTTGCCGTCGAGCTTGATGTAGCTGAGGCTGTGGCGGGAGGCCTCGAGCTCGGTCGGGTCTTCCTCGTCCTCGTCGCGGAGCGCGACGATGTCGTCGTGGCGAAAGAGCGCGTTGTCGTCGAAGTTGATCTTGGCGTCGAGCGCCATCACCGCGCCGTCGCCGGTGACGACCAGGGGATTGATTTCGAACAGGCTGGCATCGGTCGCGACATAGGCCTTGTAGAGGCCGAGGATGAGGTTGACCGCCGCCGACACCTGCTTGCCCTTCAGCCCCAGGCCGAAGGCGATCTTGCGCGCCTGGAATGCCTGCATGCCGACCGCCGGATCGATCGCCTCGCGCATGATCTTCTCGGGATGCTTGGCCGCGACCTCCTCGATGTCCATGCCGCCCTCGGTCGAGGCCATGATCGTGACCCGGCTGGTGACACGATCGACGAGTGCGCCGAGATAGAGCTCGCGGGCGATGTCGCAGCCTTCCTCCACCAGCACCCGGCGCACCAGGCGGCCACCAGGGCCGGTCTGGTGGGTGACCAAGGTCATGCCGATCATGCGCTTCGCCGCCTGAACCGCGTCCGCGACCGACTTGACCACCGTGACGCCGCCGCCCTTGCCACGGCCGCCGGCGTGAATCTGCGCTTTCACCACCCACACCTTGCCGCCGAGGTCCTTGGCGACCTGGCCGGCTTCCTCGGCGGTATAGGCGACCTTGCCGCGTGGCACGGCGACGCCATACTGCGCCAGCAGGGCTTTTGCCTGGTATTCGTGAATGTTCATCCGTGAAAGACCAGAATGTTGCCGGCTTGCAGACGTGTCGATGGCGAGGGATCACGCGGTTAGAGGTTAATCTAACACCTCACCTCCACCGCGCAAACCCGAGACGATTGCAGCTCTATTGCAGAACTACTTAATGTCGCCTTAATTCAGAGCTTTATGGCCCCGATCAACTTCCTGACCGCGGCCACAGACTTGTCGAACATCGCCTGCTCGCGGCGGTTGAGTTGGATCTCGACGATGCGCTCGACTCCCTTGGCACCGATCACGATCGGCACCCCGATATAGAGGCCCTGCACGCCGTACTGCCCATCGAGATAGGCGGCACACGGCAGCACCCGTTTCTTGTCGAGCAAGTACGCCTCGGCCATTTGGATCGCGGCGGCGGCCGGCGCATAGAACGCCGAGCCGGTGCCCAGCAGATTGACGATCTCGGCGCCGCCATCGCGCGTCCGCTGCACAATCGCGTCCAGACGTTTCGCATCCAGCCAGCCCATCTTCACCAGGTCGGGCAGCGGGATGCCGGCAACCGTCGAATAGCGCACCAGCGGCACCATGGTATCGCCGTGGCCGCCGAGCACGAAGCCGGTCACATCCTCGATCGAGACCTTCATCTCGCTGGCGAGGAAATAGCGGAAGCGGGCTGAATCGAGCACCCCCGCCATGCCCACCACGCGGCTCGCGGGCAGGCCGCTGTATTTCTGCAGTGCCCACACCATGACGTCGAGCGGGTTGGTCACGCAGATTACGAAGGCACTCGGCGCGTATTTCTTGATGCCCTCGCCCACCTGCTTCATCACGGAAAGATTGATCGCCAGCAGGTCGTCGCGGCTCATGCCGGGCTTGCGCGCCACACCGGCGGTGATGATCACCACATCGGCGTTCCGGATGTCCTTGTAGTCCTGGGTGCCGCGCAGTTCGGCGTCGTAGCCTTCGACGGCCGAGCTCTGCGCCTGGTCCAGCGCCTTGCCCTGGGGTACGCCCTTGGCGACGTCGAACAGCACGATGTCGCCGAGTTCCTTCAGCCCCGCGAGCAGGGCGAGCGTGCCGCCGATCTGTCCCGCGCCGATCAGCGCGATCTTGTTCCGTGCCATGAATTTCCCTCCGCAACACGCCACTCTGGCGTGGGCCGCCTAGCCGAGCGCGCGCCCGTGAGTAGCGCGTTTCACACTGCCCGGCAAGGTCGGGGGCGGCCGCCCCGCTCAGCCTTCCACCTTGTGCGCCAAGAACGACAAGAAGCGGACCTCGCCCGCGGCCAGTGCCGCGGACTGCGCCGCCGAGAGGGCCGCCTCGTCGCGTAGCGCCCTGGCCTCCGACGGCTCCGGCGGCTCCAGGTGCAGCGCTTGGCGGACACGCTCCCAGGCCTCGGCGATCATCGCCACCAGGGTTGCGCTCAACTCCTCGCAGCCGCGCATCTCCAGGCCGAGCGCGTGCAGCACCTCGCGATACTGTGGCTCGCTCCACTGGTGTCCCGCCGCCGGCTCGTGCTTGCGCCATTCCTCCACCAGCGGACCCGGCGGCCCGTCGCTCCGCACGTAATCCGCGATCAGGAGCTGCCCGCCCGGGCGTAGCGCCGCGGCCATGGCGGCGAGCAGCGTTGCCTTGTCGGCGCGCGCATGCAGCCAGCCCATGGCGAAGGCGGCATCAAAGCGGTGCAGGCCGAGATCGGGCGCGTCGCCGTCGCGGCGGCGGAGGTGGGTGCGCCATGCGACCGCCGACTCGCCGGCACCACGATTGGCGTGCCGGATCAAGGTGTCCTCGGGCTCCACCCCCTCGACCCATGCGCCGCTCGCGCGCGCCGCGAGCTCCGCGGCTCCGCCGAGGCCGGCGCCGAGGGCAAGGACGGTCATGGCCGAATCGAGCCGGAGGGTGCGCAGCAGCATGCCGCAGAACTCGGCCCCGCCGGGCCCGATGAAGCCCGCCCCCCCCACAGCCGCTCGGCGACCCGGCAGCGCATGTCGGTCCAGTTCACGACCGGGGTCGCGTGCCGGATCGAATTCCGGCGCACCGGAAAAGCGGGGGCTGCGTCGCCGCCCTCCCACCACCGTTGCAGGCGGATGCGCCAGAACGGGGCCGGCGGCGTCAGCGCAAGGGCGAACGACATGGGGTGCAACCCGGCACTGGTGGATGCGATCGGGGAGGGAGAGGGTCGGCATTGCTTCCGGGGCGGCGCGCCCGGCCGGGTTGCCTCATGCGACTGGATGCGGCTTCTGCGCGACGAAGCGATAGACGGCAACCTCGCCGCTGGCCAGCGCCTGCAGCCGCGCGTTCCAGAGATGAATCGCATCGCGCACGGCCCGCATGCCATCGGCGTCGAGCTGCAACGCCGGGAGTGTTTCCTGCAGGCGGACGAAGGCCTGGGCGATCAGTTCGCGCACGATCGGCGTATTGTCCTCGGCGATGCGGACGTCGAGCGGCAGCGCTTCCAGGGCCGCCTTCAGCCGCTGCTGCTGCCAGGGCTCGATGGGCACACCCTCGGCCGCGTACCACGCCGCCGTCGCCGGTCCGGGCGAACCCGGCTGCTGCAGCACGTAGTCGGTGATCAGCACTTGTGCGCCCGGCCGCAGCGACTCCCACACCGCCCTCAGAAGCGCCGGCTTGTTGCCGGCACGGTGCAGCCAACTCTTCGAGAACAGGGCGCCATATCGGTTGGCCTTGAACTTTGGCCGGGCCGGATTGAATTTGACGAAGCGTGCGTTCTCGCCCGGCTTCGCCGCCTCGGCATGAGCCTTGGCAAGATCGATCTGGGCTTGGTCCGAGTCGGCCCCTTCGACCCAGGCTTTCTTCTCCTGGACGATCACCCGGATCGCGCCGCCCTGCTCGACCCCAAGCACCATGGTCGTGATGGAGGGGTCGAGGCCAAGCGGGCGGATCAGGTTCGAGACGTATTCGGCGTCGCCCGGGGTCGTGAAGCCGAATCCCCAGAGCGCCTCGGCCACCTTGGCGCGGCTCGCGACCGAAGGCCCGGCCGGCGCGCTCGGCTTGGCAACCTTGCCTGGGGTGGAGTCCTGGGAGCCGGCCGCTGCCGCATCAACCAGCTCGTAGCCTTCCCACCAGGCGTGCACCTTCTGCCGCCAGGTCGGCGCTCTCGTGGCGGATTGGGTGTCGGCCGCAGCCGTCATGTCGGCACTCGGAATAGGAAGATCAGGGAAGGAACGTGGCCGGAAATTGATTGAGATGCGGTAAACCACGAATACGATCTCATGGTCCCCGGTGGCTGCCCTAGCTGCGCAAACCGGGCAGCCGGAAGAAGCAGACGGCCAGGAAGAGCAGCCCCTCCACCACCATGACCGCGAGCGCGGCCGGCGCGCCCAGCCAGTGGGCCAGAAGGCCGAGATGGGCGAAGCCGATCGGTCCGGTGCCGATGCAGACCGACACGACCCCCATGATGCGGCCGCGCACCGCCGGCGGCGCCGAAAGGAAGGCGAGGGTGCTCTGCATCGTCGAGAAGCAGGCGGCGCCGAGTCCGATAGCGATCATCAGGACGGCGGAGAGGGCGACCGACGTGGAGAACGAAAAGCACAGCACCAGGGCGAGATGGAAGCAGGTGCCGTAGAAGAAGATGCGCCGATACCAGGATACCCGGGCGAGGAACGCGATCGCCGCGGCGGTCACCAGCGCGCCGATCCCCTCGGCGCCGCTCAGGAGGCCGACCTCCAAGGGCCCGAGACCCAGCACATCCTTGCCGATCACCGGAATCATCGCGGTGAACGGGAAGCCCCAGATATTGAAAATCACCGTGATCACCAGCACCCCGATCAGTGGCCGGTTGCTACGGACATGGGCGAAGCCCTCGAGCAGGTTGGCGAAGACCGATGCCGTGGCGGCGTGGGCGGCATTGTTCATGGGCAGGCGCGACTGAAACAGACCGGCGGCGGCAAACAGGACCGCCGAGAGCGCGAACGCCCCCTCCAGCCCGGCCAGCTTGTAGACCACGCCGCCGATGATCGGACCCAGCATGCGGGTCACGTTGTTGGTGGCGGCATCCAGGCTCATGGCGGTGCCGACGCGGCCCGTGCCGGCGATCTCGCCGACCAGCGTCCGTCTCAGCGGCAGGTCGGCAGCCCAGTAGGTGCCGATCAGGAACGCGGCAACCGCCAGATGCCACAGGGCGATCGTCCCCGACCACGCCAGCACCAGCAGGAGCCCATAGAGGCCGGCCATCGCGCCGATGCCGAAGCCGATCAGGCGGCGGCGCCCGAAACGGTCGCCGAACACGCCCATGAACGCGCTGAACAGCGAGAGCGGCGCGAGCCGCACGAGCGTGATTGCCGCCACCATGAAGGGCGACTCGGTCTGGTCGAAGACGTAGATGCCGATCACCAGCGTCTCCATCCAGCGCGTGATGCCGGTGAGCGCGCCCATCGCCCAGGCGGCGCCAAACGCTGGATCGGTGAACAGCGAACTGCCCCCCGACGCGGCCGGCGCCGGTGCCAACTCCAGGGAACCGCGCCCCTGTTCCTCCGCCTCGGAGGCCATGGCGCGGCGCCCGGTGACCTAGCGGGAACCGGCGCGGCCGCGGCTCAACCGACCGCCTCGAGCGCGGTCAGCCGGCATTCGGTCCGCGCCAGCCGCCATCCGTCGAGCTCGACGACCTCTCCCGATCGGAAGTCGGCGACGATCCTGGCACGCACCCAAGCACGCGCCTCCTCGGCAGCAATCGCCTGCATCGCCTCGGCGAGGCGAAGGGCGCCGGCGCGATCGGCTGGATAGCGAGCGAGGTAGCGCCGCCCCAACGCCGCCGCGCTGGCCCGGTGCTTGAAGAGGCCGGAGGCGGCGCAGGGCGATCCGGCCGCGACCCAGGGCAGGCAAGCAGCCAGCGCCGCGGCGATCCCCGATACCAGCACGGTGCGCCGGGACCAGCGCGTTGCTATCGCCCGCCTTGCGCGCATGGCCATTAGCCAACCCCTCCTACCGCCGCAGGATCTTTCCCGGGTTCATGATATTCCCGGGATCGATCGCCCGCTTGATTGCCCGCATCACGGAGATTGCATCGCCGTGCTCGGCCTCGAGGAACGCGATCTTGCCATAGCCGATGCCGTGCTCGCCGGTGCAGGTGCCTTCCAGGGCGAGCGCGCGCATCACCATGCGCTCGTTCAGGCGGGTGGCCTCGGCCAGCTCCTCGGGTCGGTCGGGGTGGATCAGGTAGACCAGGTGGAAATTGCCGTCGCCGACATGGCCCACCAGCGGCGCGATGATGCTGGCGCCCGCGAGATCCTGCATGGTCTCGCGCACGCACTCGGCGAGCCGCGAGATCGGCACGCAGACGTCCGTGGCCCAGCCCTGGGCGCCCGGCCTGAGGGCCAGGGTCGCGAAGTAGGCGTCGTGCCGCGCCTGCCACAGCCGGCTGCGCTCCTCGGGCCGAGTGGCCCAGCGGAAATCGCTGCCGCCCAACTCGGCGCTGATCGCCTGGACGGTCTCGGTCTGCTCGACCACGCCGCGCTCGCTGCCGTGAAACTCGAAGAGCAGAGTCGGTGCGAGGGCGTAGTCGAGCTGGCTGTACCGATTCACCGCCGCCATGGTCAGGGCATCCAGAAGCTCGATGCGCGCGACCGGCACGCCGCCCTGGATGGTCGCGATCACGGTGTCGACTGCCGCGTCGATGGAGGGATAGGAACAGACTGCGGCCGACACGGCCTCGGGCAGCCCGTGGAGGCGCACCGTCACCTCGGTGATCACCCCGAGGGTGCCTTCCGAACCCACCATCAGGCGCGTCAGGTCATAGCCCGCCGCCGACTTGCGCGAGCGGCGCGCGGTATGCACCACGCGGCCGTCGGGAAGAACCACCGTCAGGTTCAGGACGTTCTCGCGCATGGTGCCGTAGCGCACGGCATTGGTGCCGGACGCCCGGGTGGCCGCCATGCCGCCGAGGGAGGCGTCGGCCCCGGGATCGACCGGAAAGAACAGGCCGGTCGCGCGCAGATGCTCATTCAGCTGCTTGCGCGTGACGCCGGCCTCCACGGTCGCGTCCATGTCGGCAGCGCTGACGCGCAGGACGCGGTTCATGCGCGAGAGGTCGATGCAGACACCTCCCTCGAGCGCGGCAATGTGACCCTCGAGCGAGGTTCCGGTGCCGAACGGGATCACCGGCGTGCCGTGCGCGGCGCAGGCGGCAACGATCTCGCTCACTTCGGCGGTGGTCTCGGCGAAGACCACGGCATCCGGATCGTGCCCGGGGTGAAAGGTCAGGTCCTTGCCGTGGTGCCTGCGCACGGCCGCGGCGGTCGACAGCCGGTCGCCGAAGCGCCCCCTCAGGATCGCGATCAGCGGCTGCAGTCGCTCGGCAGGCACGGCCATGGCCTGGGCTCCGGATGGTCCCGACGGACTTGAGCGTATGATCGCCGCCCGGCGATGGCAACGCTGGCCCCGCGGCTAGGCGCCGCCGGACGGTTCCGCTATGGTCCGGCGCCGGAAGTGCGCGGGAGTACGCCATGTTCAGTGCCTCGATCGACGCTCCCCTGCTCGCGCTCGAGACCCGGGTCCGCGATGCCTGGATCGACTACAATGGCCACATGAACGTGGCTTACTACACGCTCGCCTTCGATCTCGGCGTCGACCGGTTCTATGACTTGGCCGGGTTTGGCGAAGATTATAAGCAGCGGACCGGCTGTTCGACGTTCGCCCTCGAGCAGCACGTCACCTTCCAGCGCGAGTTGTTGCAGGACGCACCGATCCGGATCACGGTCCAGGTCCTCGACCACGACGCCAAGCGCCTGCACTACTTCCAGCGCATGCACCATGGCGAGCAGGGCTACCTCGCCGCCACCTGCGAGTGGGTGAGCCTGCACGTCGACACGACCCAGCGTCGCGCGACCCCCTTCCCGCCAGACATCCTGGCGGGGCTCGCCCGTCTCCACGCCACGCATGCCAGCCTCGGCATGCCGGCGGAACATTGTACCCGGATGGGCCTCAAACGTCCGCGATCCCCATGACGCGCGGAATGCGGGCCGCCTTGGTCCTGCCCGCGCTCGTCGGCATGGTGCTGTTCGCAGCTCCGGCCGCCGACGCCGCCTGCTACGATGCGCCGGCGCCCAGGGTGGACTGGACGCGTTGCCAACTGGACGGACGCGAACTGGCGGGGAGCGATCTCACCGGCGCCATCCTGCGCGATGCCAGTCTGGTGCGCGCCGACCTGGAGCGGGCACGCCTGTCGGGGGCGGATCTGCGCCGCGCCCGCCTGAACCGGGCGCGGCTGTCGGGCGCGATCCTGGACGGTGCCCAGCTAGTGGAGGCGGACCTCACCCGTGCCGACCTGCGGGGCGCGCGGCTCCGCGGCAGCGACCTCCGCCGCGCCCGCCTGTTCGACGCCGATCTGCGCCAGGCCGATCTTTCGGGGGCGCGGTTGGAAGGCGCCGATCTCTTCCACGCTGACCTTTCGGGCGCGCTCTGGACCGACGGCAAGACCGGCTGCGCCGAGCCGTCCCACGGCCAGTGCAATCCGGGCTGACGGCCGGGGGCCCGCCGAGAGGCGTCAGGAGAGCGCTTCGGTTGGACTGTAGCGCGGACGGTACATGGCTCGCTGGGACAGCGTCGTTGCAGGAAACAGGAGCGGCAGCCAGCGCGGCGCGAAGTCATAGATGATCTCGACCACGATCACTCCTTCGCCGTCCCGGACCACGAATCCCGCGGGTAGCACGGCGTTCACACCCGGCAAGCCAACCCCGCTGAGGGCGGCTTTGGTACCACCGCCGGTGCGCTGCCAGTTGACCTTGGCCGGCGCGGTCCCGTTCCGCGAGATGCCGCTGACGATGGCGACGCCATTGGGACCCATGGCGAATGGGCTGACCACGTGTGCGACCGAGTCCAGGGAGGTGGTGACGATCCCGCCGGTGAGAAACTCTTCGCGGCTCACCAGGTCGGCGACGGTCACCGCCGCGCGCTCGAGCTTCTGCTTCAGGACCGCGTAGTTGGTGGCCTCGATTGTGCCGAAAATTAGGACCGCGAGCAGAGGCAGGGCTATGGCGACCTCGGCCAGCATGATGCCGCGCCTGTCACAACCAAGATCGAGCAATCGGCGCAGCATCGGCTCAACCTCCGCCGGCGGACGCGAAGGGCTCGTTCCGGACCACGATCGATGCGGTCATGGAGTGCGCGCTCTTGCCGAGAATATTGCTCATCAGGCCGATCAGGACTGGCACCTCGTAGTCGATGCGGTAGAGCACGATCTCGCCGGCCGCCCCCGCGACGCCGAGGTCGGCGTCGTATTGACCGTTCCCGTTGACATCGTCAAACAGCTCGCCCAGGTCGTAGCGACCGTTCGCGGGCGCGGTTTCGGTGAAGGGCTCGCCCTTCCCGACCAGGGCGAACGACGTATACACCTTGGTGGTCAGCGATTCGGGCAAGACCGTCACCATACCGAAGGTGCGCTCACCCACGATGCGGCGAATGGCATCCGCGCGGGTCTCGCCGGGAAATGCGAATCCCGTGGTGCCGAAGCGGGCCGCCTCACGCAGCGCGCCTTCAACTGCGCTGTTGACGAACACGGCGCCAGAAAACTCGAGCGCGCCGGCCATCGCGGCGACCAGGATGGAGGCGGAAAACGCGAAGTCGATCGCCGACGCGCCGCGCCGGCAGCTCACCATCCGCCGCAACGTCGTCAGCAGCCTTTGCATTTCCGAGTCCATGGCGTGCACCCGTGGGTGCCACCCGGCACGTCCCGGGTGGCGTGACGGAGACGCTAAGGGAGAGCCGCTAACATTTGGTAATACCTCGATGAGATCTGCAGCAAATACGTCGAATACTTAGTGAATAAATTGCAGCGATCCTGGCTTGAATGCGCGCCGAAGTATCGGCGAATTCGCGCTGCCGCACCCCGACCCATCTTGGCCCACGCCCGAAGTTGCCGGATGATCGCCCGCAGCACGCCGCGTACGCGTGCGTCGGGCGGGCGGGATAATGGGGGATGAATGCGGGGGTCGATCTCGGTGCCGGCGGCGACCGCCGGCGTGCTCGCCGCCATGGTCGGCTTCGCCAGTTCGTTCGCGATCATCCTGCAAGGGCTGACCACGGTCGGCGCCTCTCCGGCGCAAGCGGCCAGCGGATTGATGGCGGTCTGCGTCGCCATGGGCGCTGGCGGCATCTTCCTCAGCCTGCGTTCGCGGATGCCGATCAGTGTCGCGTGGTCGACGCCGGGAGCGGCACTTCTCGCCGGCGCAGGGTCGGTCGAGGGTGGTTTCGCGGCCGCCGTCGGCGCCTTCCTGGTGAGCGGCCTCCTGGTGATGGCCGCCGGGTTCTGGAAACCGCTCGGGCGCTGGGTCGCGGCGATTCCGGCTTCCCTCGCCAACGCCATGCTGGCCGGGGTACTGCTCGGGCTTTGCCTGGCGCCGGTGCGCGCCGTCGCGGCGATGCCGATGGAGGCCCTTGCGATCATCGCCGTTTGGGCCGTGGTCGCGCGGGTGCGCCGACTCTGGGCGGTACCAGCCGCGGTGCTTGTCACCCTGGCCCTGGTGGTAGCGGCCGTGCCCGAGCCGAGCAATCTCGGATCGTTCTGGCCGGCGCCGGCGCCCGTGGTCCCCGCCTTCTCGCCCGCGGTCCTGGTCGGAGTGGCGCTGCCACTCTTCATCGTCACCATGGCCTCGCAGAACATTCCCGGCCTCGCGGTACTGAACGTCAATGGATACCGGCCCGAGGCCGGCCCGCTGTTACAGACGACCGGCTTCCTCAGCGTGCTGGCAGCGCCCTTTGGCGGCCACGCGGTCAACCTGGCCGCCATTACCGCCGCCCTCTGTGCCGGACCGGACGCCCACCCCGACCCAGCGCGCCGCTACTGGGCGGGCGCGGTCGCGGGTGCGGTCTACATCCTGTTCGGCCTGTCGGCCGGCGTCGCCGCAGCTCTCTTCAGCGCCTCGCCGCCGATCCTGATCGAGGCAGTGGCCGGCCTCGCCCTGCTGGGGGCGTTCGCGGCCGCCCTGCAAGGCGCGATGGCACAGGCGGCCGACCGGGAAGCCGCCGCGGTCACCTTTCTGGTGACCGCCTCGGGCCTCTCTTTCCTCGGCATTGGCGGCGCCTTCTGGGGGCTGCTCGCGGGCGGCACGGTGCGCGCGCTGATGCGCTGGCGGCAGAAGCCGGCGGCGGACCGGGCGCAGTAATGGATAAAATTGGTCGTGAAATGATGTAAAATTGACCGCCTATTACACCGAATACTTCAATTTTTACCTGACCTTAACGCGGCTTCCCTAGAGCCGGAGTCATGCCTATCCGCATCATGACACCGGACGAGCCGATGTGCGGCGTGACGGGAATTGCGCGTCGGCTGTTGCCCCGCCTGGCCGGGTGCCTGCGCGATCGTCGTGGCAGCCTGGCCACCTATCTTGCCATCTTTGGCTCCCCCGCGGTCGGCGCCGGCGCGCTCTCGATCGATTTTGGCCGCATCGCGGTCTTGCGCGCGCAGATGCAGGACAGCGCCGACGCCGCCGCCATCTCGGCCGCGGCGCAGCTCGACGGGCGTGACGGCGCGCGCGGTCGTGCCGACACGGTGGCCCGCAACGCCCTGCTGCAGACCAGCGGCCTGTCCTCAAACGGCGCGACCCTCTCCGTGCAGGACGTGAAGTTCTATCTCACTTACGGTGCGACGCCGGTGTTGGCCGTCAACGATTCCCAGGCCAAGTTCGCCGAGGTCACCCTGGCTCCGCGTCAGGTTACCTTAATGCTGGAGCCGCTGTTGGCCTCGCTCTCGGGTGGGGTGGTCGAGTCCGCGCGCGAGATGACCGCCATCGCCGTCGCCGGGCCGAAGCCCACCATTTGCCACGCCCCGCCGCTGATGCTCTGCGACTTCGTCGAGATCGATCCCTCGCAGGACCTGCGCGATCCCGCCAACGTCGGCCGCCAGGTGCGCCTGAAGGAGCCGCCGAGCAGCGGCAGCGCCACCTGGGCGCCTGGCAACTTTGGCCTGTTGGCGCTGCCCGACGGTAGCGTCGGGGCGAGCGACATCGAAGGCGCGCTGGCCGCCGTGGCGCCAGGCGACTGCTACGACATCGACGTGATCACCGCGACCGGCGCCAAGACCAACAAGGTGAAAGACGGCATCAACGCCCGCTTCGACGTACCGGGTGACCCGTGGCCGTTCCCGGCGCCCAATGTGATCAACTATCCACGCGACGCCGCATTGATCGCCAATACCTCCGCCAAGCTCGGCGACGGGGTCTGGGATCTGAACGGCTACTGGGCGGCGAAGCATGGCGGCGCCGCACCGCCGCCCGACCTAGCCGGTGCTAGCCGCTACCAAGCCCATCTGTTCGAGCTTGGCCTGGCGTTCGGACGCAACGGCAAGGCGACGATCTTTCCCGTCACCGATGCACTGCCGGCCGTCTTCACCCTGGTGACCCTACCCGGAGCCAGCATTCCCGTCGCCACGAGCTCAGCGAATGCGAACAATTCCGACTTCGACGGCGTACCCTCGCGTGCCGTGGCCAGCAATGGCCAGGCGCGGCGGCTGATGCAGGTAGCGCAGCTCCGGTGCATCGCCGAGAACGTACAGGGCCATGGCACCTACCCGACTGACGGCAATTATCTGGAGATGTTCATCACCGAGACGGTTAAGGACCCGCCGGCCGCCGCCATCTACGGCGAAGTCGTGCGCGCCCTGACGCCGACCAATTCACCGGTATTCCATTCCAATGTGTAATTGGCTCGCTAACCTCTGGGGCGACCGACGGGGCGGCATCGCCATCGAGGCGGCGATCCTGCTGCCGATATTCGCTCTTGCCCTGGCGGGATCGATGGAAGTGGGTCGCGCCCTGAGCCAGGCCGCCACCATCGAGAAGGGCCTGCGGGCGGGAGCGCTTTACGCGGCCGGGCACGAGGCGCCGCTCTCGGTCGCAGTGATCGCCGAGACCAAGAACATCGTCCGCACGCTCCAGCCGGTCGGTGGCACGCCGGTGCTATCCGGTTGGGAATCGCCCGCGGCTTCGGTCGAGGTCACCACCCGCAGCTTCGCGCTCGGCGCCGACACGCTGACCGTGGTGCACATCGGCGCCTCGGTTCCCTATCAGCCGCTCGTGCCGGCCCTGGTCGCCTTCGCCGGATTCGCCGACACCCTCATCACCCTCAGCCATGAACAAGTCATCATCGGCCAGTAGCGGGGCCGCCCTCGCCGGCCTGATCGGCTGCCGGGCCGGCTCGGCGCTGATTTCGTTCGCCGTGGCGATGCCGGTCTTTCTCGGCCTTGGCGTCGCCGTGGTCGAGATGTCGGTCCTGACGTTCGACTACCACCGTGCCGGCGAGGCCGTGCGCCGTGGCGCACGGGCGGCCGCGATGGTGCCCGCTCTGACCAGCTTGGCCGCCCTCGGTCCCGGCCAATCGGTCGAGTGCCACGGCACCGATACCGGCCTCGATTGCGCCGGTACCAGCAGCGTGGTGCCGGCGGATTTCACCACCATTCTCACCACCATGCAGGCGATCCACCCGGGTATCCAACGCCAGAATGTCACCATCGAATATCGCCACAGCGGCATCGGCGACATGGAGCAACCGGGCGGCATGCGGCCGATCGTGACGGTCGGCTTGCGCGACCTGCGGCACGCTTTCCTGTTGCCCGGCGCGGTTCCCGGCCTGCCGGCCGACCTGCCGCTGCCCAAACTCGCCGCCAACCAGATGGGCGTCGGCTTCCGCGCGCCCTGAGCCTCAGTCGCCGCGGTGCGGCTCGGCGAGAAAGGCGTCCGACTGCATCTCGACCAGGCGCGAGGCGGTGCGCGCGAACTCGAAGCTACCGTCGCCGTCGGCGTAGATCTCGTGCGGCGGCACCGCGGCGGAGCAGACCAGGTTGACCTTGTGCTCATAGAGCTCGTCGATCAGGGTGACGAATCGCTTGGCCTCGTTGCGCCGCTCCCACCCGAGCCGGGGAATGCCCGAGAGCACCAGCGCCCGGAAGCGGGTCGCCAGCGCGATATAGTCCGCCGGCCCGAGGGCGCGTTCGCAGAGCTCGGCGAAACTCGCCCGCGCCACACCCCGCGCCGCCGTCGGAATCCGGAGCGTGCGACCCTGGATCAATAGATCGACCGACTCCGGTGTGGCATCGCCGATCAACTGGCGGAAGGCCTGATCGAGGCGTCGCTCGGAGTCGGCACCGAGCGGCGTGTGATAGGTGGGGGCACCTTTCAGGACGCCTAGCCGGTAATCCAGGCCGCCATCGACATGGAGCACATCCATGCACTCCTCGATCATGGCGATGAAGGGCAGGAAGCGATCGCGGTTGAGGCCGTCCTTGTAAAGATCCTGCGGCGGCCGGTTGGAGGTCGATACCACCACCACCCCTGCCTCGAACAGATGCTGGAACAGGCGCCCCAGGATCATGGCGTCGGCAATGTCGTTCACCTGCAACTCGTCGAAGCAGAGCAGCCAGGCATCGGCGGCGAGCCGGCGGGCGATCACCGGCACGGGATCGGACGCGCCTGGCCTCTGCACCTCCTCCTGGCGCCAGGCGTGCACCTTGGCGTGCACCTCCTGCATGAAGGCGTGGAAATGGACGCGCCGGCGCTTGCCGACGTGGGAGGTGCGGAAGAAGAGGTCCATCAGCATCGACTTGCCGCGCCCGACGCCGCCGAAAAGATAAAGACCCTCCGGCGGCTCGGTACGGCGGAAGGCGCGCAGCGACCGTCGCCAGCCGGCGGCGATCGCCGGCTCGTAGTGGATCAGGCGCCGGTGCAAAGTCTCCAGCCTTTCGACGGCTAGCTCTTGCGCGGAGTCCGGCTGCAGGTCGCCGGCGCGCACCAGCGCCCGAAATTGGCTGAGCGGGCCGTCGGTCGTCGCGGCTGCCATGTCGTCGGTCAATCGTCGCAGCGGGAGGATGCGCGCCATCCCGGTGGTCTAACCGGTCGCGGTTGAGAAAGGCTTGCCATCGCGCCTAAGTGCCGATCTTGAGTGGGCTCACCAGGCCGGCAAGCGCCGCGATCACCGAGAGCGCGGTGATGCGACCGGTGCGCGGGTTCTCGGCCGAAGGGATGCTTTCGATGGTCATGGTGAGGCGGCTGGAATCGCTGTCGACCTCGATGCGGTGGGTGTTGCGCTCTAGCGCCGGGTCGGCCCACACCTCGAGGCGGGTGCGATCCGGGCCGATGCCGGCGAGGCTCAAGGCCGCCGCCACATTCACATTGGCCGGGAACGCCTTGGCGCCTTCCCGCGCCGTGCCCGCGAACACCTTGAGCGGGCCTGAAAGCCCGGCAACCGAGATGCGGTTCTCGACCAGGTGCGGCGCCCCATCGAGCCCGGCCGGCGGCTTGCGCGTGACGATGGTGACGGCATGAATGGTGCCGACCGCCGCTGCGCGCACGGCATCCAGCCCGAGCAGCGCGCCGGTCGGCACGATGATGCGCCCGCCGGTGCGGCGCGCCAGATCCACCAAGTCCATGTGCGCAAGCAGCGCACCCGCGCTGAGCGGCATGAAAATGCGTCCCTCAGCCAGTGCCGCCTCTGCCACCCGGCGGAACACCGCCGCCGGCGCGCACTCGACCACCACCTCGGCAAGGCTGGCGAGATCCTCGAGCGGCACTACCGGCACCGGCGTCTTGAAGGCCGCGACCCGGTCCCTCGCCCGCGCCATGTCGCGCGCCGAGACCGCGGCCAGGCGCAGGCCATCGACCCCGGCGTCCAGCCGCCGCGCCACCTCAAAACCGATCGCACCCAGCCCACCGATCCCCACGCCGAGGGACGCCGCCATGGTCCTGGCCTCCTACCGAGCCGTCCGGCGGCGACCATAGAGCAGGGCCAGGGGCGATGTCATCGGCTGCGCTCGACAGCCGCCAATCGCCCGCCTAGGGTGGCATGGGGTGTCGGACGCCCGACAGGACGGCGGGATCCATGGCAATGTCGGTGCAGATCAAGGCGATCGTCTGCATGGTCGCCGGCAGTGCCGTGCTCACCGCCAACGACGCCCTGGTGAAGTGGCTGAGCTCCGGTTATCCGGTCGGCGAGATCCTGTTCCTGCGCGGACTGTTCGGCTGCGCGCCGCTCGCCTATTTCATCTGGCGCGGCGGTGGACTCGGCAGCCTCCGGGTGCGCAACTGGCGCGCGCAACTGTTCCGCGCCGGCTGCATGGTCGCCTCCACCTACTGCATCTACCTCGGCCTCCAGGTGATGCCGATGACCAGCGTGTTCGCGCTGATCTTCACCCAGCCGCTGATGATGGCGGCGGTCGCGGGGCGGACGCTCGGCGAGCGGGTCGGCAGCGCCCAGTGGATCGCGATCGCCGCCGGGTTCGCCGGCGTCCTGGTGATGGTCCGCCCGGGCGGCGCCACCGCCCAAGTGGCGGCCTTTCTCCCGCTTGCCGCCGCCGTGCTGGCGAGTGCGCGCGACCTCATCACCCGGCACATGGGGGCGACCGAGTCCGCCACTTCGATCCTGGCGGTGACCACGACCGCAGTGACGCTGTCCGGCCTGCTCAGCGCCCCGAGCGGCTGGGTGGCCCCCGGCGCCGGCGACATCGCCCTCCTCGCCCTCGCCGGTGTGCTCATGGGCATCGCCCATTATCTGATCATCGAAGCGTTCCGCCTCGGCGAGGCGGCCAGGGTCGCACCCTTCAAGTACACGGTGATCCTGTGGACGGTGACCCTGGACGCCATCGTCTGGGCGACGCTGCCCGGGCTCTGGGTCCTGGTCGGCGCCGCCCTGGTGATCGGCAGCGGGCTCTATCTGGTGCGGCAGGCGGCGCGCCGCCCGGCGCCGGCGCCGCCGCGGCCGGCGCCCTGAGGCTCAGTCGGCGGCGTCGAGCAGGTGGTTGTCGGCGCCGATGTGGGGGTAGCCGATCGCCTCTTCGCCCGGACCGTAGCCGGGGGCGAGAGGCACCGGCACCGCCGATACGCGCTCGGCCCCATCGACCAGCGCCCCGCGCCACACGCCGCGCGCCCGCAGGTGCGGGTCGGCCATCGCCTCCTTCACCGTGCGCACGATGGTGCAGCAGACGTCCTCCCCGGCGAAGACCTGCTCCCAGTGGGCCGCGGGCCGGGCGGCGATGATGCGCCTGACCGCCGCCGCCGTGCCCGCCGCATCCACGCGATCGTCGCGCCACTCGGGGGCGAGCCCGATGAGTTCGCAGAATCGGTCCCAGAACTTCTGCTCGAGCGGGCCGGCGGCGAGGAAGCGCCCGTCCGCGCACGGGTAGACCTGGTAGCGCGGCGAGCCGCCGGTGACCAGCTCGCCGCCCGGCCGCGGCTCGGTGCCAGTGGTCTCGATCAGCCCGGTCGCCCAGTAGGTCCACGCCAGCACCCCATCGCACATGGCGATGTCGAGATGGCGGCCCCGGCCCGTGCGCTCCGCCTCGCGCAGGGCCAGGAGGATATTGATCACGGCAGGCAGCGCGCCGCCGCCGATGTCGGCGATCAGGCCAGGGGGGATCACCGGTGTGCCGTCGGGTCCGGCCGAGAGCGACAGCAGCCCGGCGTCGCCGATGTAGTTGATGTCGTGCGCCGCCACCCCCGACTTCGGCCCGCTCTGACCGAACCCGGTGAGGGAGCAGTAGACCAGCGCCGGGTTGCGGGCGGAGAGCGCCCCGTAGCCGAGGCCGAGCCGATCCATGACCCCGGGGCGGAACTGCTCGACCAAGACCTGAGCCGAGGCGATCAGCGGGCCGAGGCGCGCCGCCGCGCCAGTCTCCTTGAGGTCGATGGCAACCGACTTCTTGCCCCGATTCAGGAGCGCGAAATTGACGCTGTCGGGGCCGAAGCTCGGGCGGTAGCTGCGCATCTCGTCGCCGCGCCCGGGGCGCTCGATCTTGATCACCTCGGCACCGGCCTCGGCCAGGATCAGGGTCGCCATCGGCCCCGGCAGGAGGGTCGAGAAGTCGAGCACGCGGATGCCCTTCAGTGGCTGCACGTTTCACTCCTTCAATCGGCGTCACTCTTACCGGGGCCGTGACCGGTGGGGAACGCCTTCGCCTCAGCCGGGAATCAGCCGCTTCCGCCTCGGCCCGGATCTCGGTGAGTACGGCGGCGGGAATCAGCTTGAACGTCAGCCAGATGCCGAGGGGCACCAGGATCAGATCGTCGAGCTGGCCGAGGACCGGAATGAAATCCGGGATCAGGTCGATCGGCGAGAGGGCGTAGGCGAGCACGGTGCCGGCGAGCGCCTTGGCATACCAGGGAACGGCGGGGCTGCGGGCGGCAAGGGCAAGCACCTTCACCTCGCGCCGGAGCCGGGTGGCGAAGCCGCGCAGCCGATCGCGCCATCCCGGCACTAGAGGCCGAGAAACGCGGCCGCGTTCCGATAGAGCACCTTTTCCATCGAAACGGGCCGGATCGGCAGCTTCAGGAACCAATCGAGATACTTGTCCACGGGGGCGAAGGGATAGGAACTGGCGTAGAGGAAGCGGTCGGCGAGGAAGCCGTCGGCGGCCTTCACGTAGTCGTCCTGGCCCGGCATGTTGGGCAGGTACATGTCCGGCGACACATAGAGGTTCGCACGCCGGAAGGCGACGTGCAGGATCTCGTTGACCCATGGCCAGTTGCCGTGGCTGACGGCGACCTTGAGGGTGGGAAAGTCCGCCAGCACGCGGTCGATGCCGACGGGCAGGCTGTAGCTCAGGTCGGGGCCGGCGTTGCCGCCGGTCATCATGATCACGGGAACCTTCGCGTCCTCGGCCACGGCATAGATCGGATAGAGCCGGCGGTCGTCCGGGTAGAGCGGCGTGGCGTAGGCGCCGGGCTCGATGTTGACGGCCTTGAAGCCCTGGGCGAGCGCGGACTTGACCGTCGCCATCGCCTGGCGCCGGTCGGCCGGGTCGATCGAGGCGACCGCAATGAAGCGCCCCGGATAAGCGCGGCAGACCTCCATCACGTCGTCGTTGCTGGCGGTGCCATAGAGCGCGGAATGGCGCCCGACGATCACCGCGTGCATGATCTTGGCGCGGTCCATCTCCTGGATCAGCAGCTCCATCGACTGCGCTGCCGCCGAGGGTGCCGGCGCAAAGCCGATCTGCGCCGTGAAGCGGTCGCGCCGCGCCGCCTGCTGATACATCACCATCGACAGGAAGCCCTTGAACGGCGGGCGGACACGAAAGTCGATCACGCGCATGGGCGACTCCTGATTCGCATTTGCGGGGCCATCACGGCCCCAGGCAGCGGCCGCCGGTGACGAAAGCTCGCGCAACCTGCCGCTAGAGCGTTTCCCGATTAGATGGAACATAGCCTGAGTTGATGAGGTAGTTGGTGCATTCGTCTGCTGGGAAGCGATCGAGGGCGTCGCTGATTGCGCTTTGCAGGGTGTCGAGCGTTCTGGCGGCGGCTTTGCGCAGGTACGCCTT
>SHWA01000015.1 GCA_009693995.1 Alphaproteobacteria bacterium
TACGCGTTGAAATGCTGCTTCGATCTCTAGCGCCGACATCGGGACGATCAAGTTAACGTGTTATCCTGCCCCGGTAGCTGCTCCGCCTTCCACCGGTACAAACTTCGGGTGAGTATTCGCGTCCACAAACGCCAACTTTGTGGTTCTTGGATAAAACTCAATGAACTCGTGCTCCCAACCGACACGATTCGCCGAAAGAAAACAGACCCATCCTCCCTTGTGCGTCCTAGTTTCGGGGACACAATACTTAATTCAGATACTGGATTGCGGCAATTAAGTATTGTGTCCCCGAAATGCCGCCCGAAATTCCGGTCCCGATCGGCGCTGATCGGGACCCCCGTCAAAAATCTGTTTATCTTGTGAATTCAATGTTCTCGGCCACATGATCGGTAGGGCCCTGGTTCGGTGCTGATCCACGGCCTGTCAGCGAAAGTCGCCGCCGAGAAACTGCCCAACCACGCTGTTGAAGAAATCGGCGCGCTCGAGATGCGCAGCATGGGCGCAATCCGGCAGGACGCAGAGTCGTCCATGCGGCAGTGCCTTCCACAGGGCGTACGCGACCTCGGGGGTCGCGTTCCTCTCACGGTCGCCGCAAATGACCAGCGTCGGCGCGTTGACCACGCCGAGCCGACCCGTCGCGTCCCAACCCTGGATCGCACGGATTGCGTTGCAGGCGGCATCGACCGTCGACCGCAGCCCGAGTTCGAGGGTGGGCCCGTAGTTGGGATCGTCCCTGCCTGCAACGAACCAGCTGGCGACCAGATCAGGCGCCGCCTTCTCCAGACCGTCGCGGCGCACGCGGGCAATGGTCTGGTCGTGGGTCTCGAAGCGGCCCGGCAAGTTGGACGAGATGGCCGTGCCGTAGAGCACGAGTCGGTCCAGCCGATCTCCCGCCGTCAGCGCGACCTGTTGGGCTGTGAACCCGCCGAGCGAGTGGCCGACGAACGAGAACCGATCGACGCCAAGAGAATCGAGGAGCGCTATTTGCGCGGCGGCTATTTCCACGATGGTCGTGGGCGCCGCCTCGTCGGCGCGGTCGGAGAAGCCGGGCAGGTTGAGCGCGATGACATCGAAGTATGGCGCGAAGGCGGCGATCTGCGCCCGCCACACCTGCCAGCCGCCAAGAAGGCCGTGCTGGAAAACGACCGTGCGGCCGCGGCCCTTACGGAAGTGCGTCTTGCCCATGATGCCGGATCCTCGGATGAACCAGGTCATGATACTCCACACTGGACGGTCTGGCGCGAACAACAAGCCGGATGGCAATTCCCAGGCCGACACGGTGTGGGTCGTGCAGCCGATAAACATGGGCTGGGAATTTAAGGGACACAATACTTAATTCGGATCCTGGACCGCGGCAATTAAAGAGCGTGTCCGCGAAACTCCATGGAGGTCGCGCCGAGTCTACAGGGCCTCAGTCCTCCTGCGTGCCCTTGGCCTTGCGCGCCAGGTCGTCGAGTTGGCGCTGCATCGCATCCAGCCGCTCTTTCAGCGAGGCGCCCGCGCCCGCCTCCGCCTCGGGCAGTGCTCCTTCGCCGCCCTCTTCGCCCTGGCGCGACTTGAACATGGTCATTGTCCGCTCCATCATCGCCATGTTCTGGCGGGCCATCTCGTCGAAGCCGGGGAACGGGAACAGGCCGGTGAAGGTCTGGTCCAGGTAGCCGCGCATGCGCTCCTGGTTGCGGGAGAAGTTCTCCATGCTCAGCTCCAGATAGGGGCTGAGCACGGTCTGCAGGTTGTCGCCGTAGAAGCTGATGATCTTGCGCAGGAAGCGGATGGGAAGCAGGTTCTGGCCCTTGCCTTCCTCTTCCAGGATGATCTGGGTCAGGACCGAGCGGGTGATGTCCTCGCCCGACTTGGCATCGACCACCAGGAAATCGTTGCCGGCCTTGACCATCTGGCACAGGTCGTCGAGGGTCACGTAGCTCGACGAGCCGGTGTTGTAGAGGCGCCGATTGGCGTATTTCTTGATGGCGATCGGCGCGCCCTCGACCGCCGCCGCCTTCTTCGCTCCGGATCGCCCCGCCATGACCGGCCGTTCCTCGTCCGCAGTTCCTGGTTGCGCCCAGTATAGCGCCAACCGCCGCGCTTGCACCGTCGGTCGCGCCGCCACTTGCGCCGAGTGGGCAGCTGGCGTGACTTCCGCCCCTCCGCCGCTATACTTGCGCCATGTCCGCTCCGCCCGACTACGCCGCGCTCGCCAAGCGATTCCTGGATCTGTGGCAGGACCAGGTCAACCACACCGCCCTCGATCCGGCGCTCGCCGAACCGTGGGGCCGTCTGCTGGCCGCGCTCTGGCAGCGCGCGCCGGCGCCTGCGGCCGCTGGCGGTGAGCGCCCCGGTGAACGCCCCGGTGAACGCCCCGGGCACCGCCGGCCTGCGCAGCGGCCCGCGCCCGCTGCCGCTGGTGCTGGCCGCGGCGGGGGGGATGTGGACCAGCTCGCTCGCCGCCTTGCCGCTTGCGAGGCACGGCTTGCTGCCCTGGAATCCGGCCCTGGCGGCGGCGAGCACGGCGCTGAAGAGCGATCTGGAGCAGGCCGCCGTCGCGCCCCTCGGCGAAGCCGTCGCGACCGAGGTCCGGCGCCGGCTGGATGAGTTCCTGCAGGGCGTCGAGGCCTACCGCGCCCACCCTTACCGCCGCCGCGTGCCCGAACCGCCGGTCCTCTGGCGGGATGGTACCACGCGCGTGCTCGACTATGGCGCGGGCAGGAACTCGGGGACACCGATACTGGTGGTGCCTTCCCTGGTCAATCGCGGCTACATCCTGGATCTGACCGAGGAGCGCAGCCTAATGCGCGGCCTCGCCAGCCTCGGCCTCGCACCCTACCTGGTGGACTGGGGCGTGCCGGGGCCGGCGGAAGCCAGCTTCGGCGTCGGCGACTATGTGACCCAGCGCCTCGCGCCCGCCCTCGACGAAGTGGTGGCCGTCACCGGCCGCCCGGTGGCCGTGGTCGGTTACTGCATGGGCGGCCTGCTGGCGCTCGCACTCGCCCTGCGCCGGCCCGAGTCGGTGGCGGCGCTGGCGTTCCTGGCGACGCCCTGGGACTTCCACGCCGAACTCGGCACGGGTGGGCGCTCCCTCCTCGCCACCGTTGCCACACTCGATGCACCGCTGGTGGGCGCGGCCGGCCTGCCGGTGGACGCGATCCAGGCCTTCTTCTTCGCCGCCGATCCCCTGGCGGTGATCGAGAAATACCGCCGCTTCGCCGCCCTGCCGCCGAGGAGTGCCCGGGCACGGGCCTTCGTCGCGGTCGAGGACTGGGTGAACGACGGCGTGCCGCTGACACCGCGGGTGACGGAGGAGTGCTTCTGCGGCTGGTACGGCGAGAACCAGCCGGCATCCGGCACCTGGCGCGTCGCCGGGCGGAAGGTCGACCCTGCGCGGTGGCAGAAGCCCGCCCTGGTGGTGGTGCCGGCGCGCGACCGGATCGTGCCGCCGGCCTCGGCCGCCGCCCTGGCGCGGGCGATGCCTGGGGCGGCGCGGCTCGGCACGCCCCTCGGCCATATCGGGATGGTGGTGGCGGACGCCGCGCCGCGCCTGCTCTGGCGCCCGCTCGCCGCATGGCTCGGCGCAGCGGCCGCCGCAAGCGACGGCCGGCGGCGCGGGGCGCGGTTGAAAAAGCGCCGCCGCTGATGCTAAGTCAGTGGAGTGGAGCGGCCGCCGAGCGAGCCGCGTGAACGCCCGCGCAGGATCGACCCGCCCGCATGTCCGGTGCGCGCGGCGGCAAAGAGCAGTGGAAAGGTCGTCAAAATGGAATCCGTCGTCATCGCCAGCGCCGCCCGAACCGCCGTCGGCGCCTTCAGCGGTGCGTTCGCCTCGCTTACCGCCCATGATCTCGGCAAGGTGGCCATCGCCGAGGCGCTGGGGCGCGCGCAGGTGGCGCCGGCCGACGTGTCCGAAGTCATCTTGGGCCAGATCCTCGCCGCCGGCGCCGGCCAGAACCCGGCGCGCCAGGCCGCCATCGCCGCTGGCCTGCCGGTCGAAGTGCCGGCCTGGATCGTCAACCAGATGTGCGGCTCGGGCCTGCGCGCGGTCGCGCTCGGCGCCCAGGCGATCCTGAACGGGGACTCCACCGTCGTGGTTGCCGGCGGCCAGGAGAGCATGACCCTCTCTCCGCACTGCATCCACCTGCGCAACGGCTTCCGCATGGGCGACGCGCAGATGGTCGACACCATGCTGAAGGACGGCCTGTGGGACGCCTTCCACGGCTACCACATGGGCAACACCGCCGAGAACGTGGCCGAGCGCTGGCAGATCAAGCGCGAGGAGCAAGACGCCTTCGCCGTCGCCTCGCAGCAGAAGGCGGAGGCCGCGCAGAAGGCCGGCCGCTTCAAGGAAGAGATCGTCCCGGTCACCGTGAAGGGCCGCAAGGGTGAAACGATAGTCGATACCGACGAGCATCCGCGCCACGGCACCACGCTCGAATCGGTCACCAAGCTGCGCCCGGCCTTCATCAAGGACGGCACCGTGACGGCGGGGAACGCCTCCGGCATCAACGACGGCGCCGCGGCCCTCGTGCTGATGACCGAGAGCGAGGCCAAGCGCCGCGGCCTCGCCCCCCTGGCGCGCATCAAGAGCTGGGCCCAGGCCGGCGTCGATCCGGCGGTGATGGGCTCAGGGCCGATCCCTGCCAGCCGCAAGGCCCTCGCCAAGGCCGGCTGGACGGTCGGCGACCTCGACCTGGTGGAGGCCAACGAGGCCTTCGCCGCCCAGGCCTGCGCCGTCAACAAGGACCTGGGCTGGGACCCGGCGAAGGTGAACGTGAACGGCGGCGCCATCGCCCTCGGCCATCCCATCGGCGCCTCGGGCGCGCGCATCCTGGTGACCTTGCTGCACGAGATGCGCCGGCGCGACGCCAAGAAGGGCCTGGCCACGCTCTGCATCGGCGGCGGCATGGGCATCGCGCTCTGCGTCGAGCGCGACTGAAGTCTGCGAGACAAGGGAGGCGAACATGAGCCGGGTCGCGATCGTCACCGGCGGCACCCGTGGTATCGGCGCCGCGATCGGCCGCAAACTGAAGGAACACGGCTACCGGGTGGCCGTCAACTACACCAGCAACGACGCGGCGGCGGCCGCGTACCACAAGGAGACCGGGATTCCGGTCTACAAGTGGAACGTCGCCAGCTTCGACGAATGCAAGGCGGGGGTTGCCAAGGTCGAGGCCGAGATCGGCAGTTGCGAGATCCTGGTCAACAACGCCGGCATCACCCGCGACGTGATGCTGCACCGCATGACGCCGGAGAAGTGGCACGAGGTGATCGACGTCAACCTGAACGGCGTCTTCAACATGTGCCGCCAGGTGATCGAGGGCATGCGCGCGCGCGGCTTCGGCCGCGTGATCAACATCTCGTCCATCAACGGCCAGGCGGGGCAACTGGGGCAGACCAACTATTCCGCCTCGAAGGCCGCGCTGTTCGGCTTCACCAAGGCGCTCGCCATCGAGAGCGCCACCAAGGGCATCACCGTGAACGCCATCGCCCCCGGCTACATCGAGACCGACATGGTGGCCGCCGTGCCGCCGGAGGCCCTGAAGGCCGTGGTCGCCAGGATCCCGGTAGGGCGCCTCGGCAAGCCGGAGGAGGTCGCCCAGGCCGTCCTCTTCCTGGCCCGCGACGATAGCGCCTTCGTCACCGCCTCCACCCTCACCGTGAATGGCGCCCAGTACGTCATCTGACCCGAGGCAGCGGCCCATGATCACCGAAATCGTCACCTTCAAGCTGCCCGTCGGCATCAGCCGCGAGGAGGTGGTGGCCCGCTTCCGCGCCTCTGCCTCGCGCTGGCGCGACAACCCGGACCTGATCCGCAAGAACTATCTCTACGATGCCGCCACCGGCACCGGCGGCGGGGTCTATCTGTGGCGCGACCGGGCCTCGGCTGAGCGCTGGCACGGCGCCGAGTTCCGCAGGAAGATCGCCGAGACCTACGGCGCCGAGCCCGAGTTCCGCTACTTCGAGACCCCGATCGTGGTGGACGCCGCCGCCTACGCCATCGCCGAGGCGGCGGAGTAGGGGGCGGCGTTGAAGTTTCGGGGACACAATACTTAATTCCTCGAATTAGGTATTGTGTCCCCGAAACTCGTATACCTGTGTCCCCTTAATACCATCGTGTTCCCTCAATTTATCCCGAGAAACGGTGCATCGGCATGGGAAACTAGGTGGGTAATAATCTGTTACCGCCACCTCCGGGATGGGGGACGGATACCCTGACGGGTTTCATTGAGGCCGCATACCGGAACCGGTTTGCTACATTCGCGAATAAGAGAGATTGGTTCCAGCGGCTGACTCGACTGGATGCTTGCTTCCTGCGGATCGCCAAGGACTGTCTTAACCCTTCCGATTACATTGCTGCGCTTCTTTTCATGCGATGCCACTCGGCGTATAGAGCGGCTTGCGAGCATGCTTTAGCTGGCCAATGCGCCGATTTATTCCCTCAGGTGAGGGTTTGCCTTGAGTACGCTGGCTACGCGCTGCACATCCACAGGAACGCTGGTTTGGGTGAAAAGTGGCTCAGGCGCCACGATGATAAAGCAACAAAGAGAGCCGTAAAAAACGAGTTCACAGTTTCCAATATCCGGACAACCATCGGAAAGATAAATGAACACGCGGCTAAAGTCTTTGACGAATTATACCAACGGACGATCGACTTAGGCGCGCATCCCAACGAGCAAGCGGTTACCGGAAGTCTTGCCATAACCAAGCAAGAAAATCGCACGGAGTTCCAGCAGATACACCTGCACAGCGACAGCTTGTCGCTTGATCACGGCCTCAGGACAACAGCGCAGACTGGAGTATGTTCCCTGGAGATTTTTCAAGGAGTTTTTGCTGAGCGTTTCGAACTTCTTGGTATTCGAGCTGAATTTCTGAAGCTACGGAAGGGCCTATAAAGTGCGACTTCTGTTGTTGGGGGCGAAGTGCGCCAGCCATACGAACCTGGTCAGCAGATCGGCTTACTCACCCTGGTCTGGCCATAGACCGCAACAAGGCCGCTGGCGGTGACGCCGGCTGCGGCGATGCTACTGACCAGCCACGCCTGTGATGCGGGCGTGATGCGAGGACATAATACTTAACTTCAAGAATTACGTATTTTAGCCCCTTAATGCCGTCCCCTCAATGCCACGTCGGGTATCTCTTTTGATAGGGAGAGTACGTCAGAATCGAAAGCGGGATCCGGAAAGTCCGACCCCCGCCCCCGACTGGATCACGTCAAGAGCTTGAGTATGGCAGCCAGCGATAGTATGCAGGCCGCCACATCTACCTTGACAGCAATCGCGATCCGAAAGCGAAACCGCATCGCGGTATCCTTTCCGGTCGCGGCGCGCCGCGACCCAAAAAGGGTTGCGGGGAACGCGTCCGACGAACGGATTAGCCGCCGTTCACGGATGACCGGCCCACCGTCGGCGCTGTACACACGCCTCTGATGGCCCCGCGTCCTAGTGTCCCGTCCGATCATGCTGTTGGCACTCACGGACACACCCCAAGCGCTGTTAGCGCCAGAAGCGACCACTCGCGGGCTACGAGTTCTCCACCTCTAGGGTCTCCGACTTAGGAAAGTCGGGCCTCGGCCGGCCCTCGCGCCAGTCGCGCTCGAACACGCTGCGGAAATCGATGTAGCCGGCGGCGCAGGCGAAATTGCCGACCGCATAGCGCTTTGCCTGCAGATATATCGGATGCGGGGGGATGCGGGACATCGAATGCGGGGACATAATATTATATACTGTCCCTATTACTATCCATTAACATCAGCCGCTGCCCCCTTTGATCGCGGAGGTCCCACTACCCGAGCCGGGCGCGGACCCAGGCCTCAGCCGCCGCGACCGTCGCCACCGACTCGGCGCCCGCCGCCAGGGGGCGGCGGATCATCAGGACCGGCAGGCGGAGCGCGCGGGCGGCGATCAGCTTCGCCGCCGTGGCCGCGCCGCCCGAGGCCTTGGTCACCAGCACGTCGATGCGGTGCCGGCGCATCAGGGCCACCTCGCCCGCCGGCGCAAATGGCCCGCGGTCGATGACGAGGGTGTGCGGCGGCAGGTCGAGCGGCGTGTCCGGTGCCTCGACCAGGCGCACCAGGAACCAGACGCCGCCGACAGCCGCGAAGGCGCCGATGGTCTGGCGGCCGGTGGTGAGGAAGGCCCGGCGGCCTAGCCGCGGCAGCGCTCGGGCCGCCGCCGGCGCGTCGGCGACCAGCCGCCAGCGGTCGCCGGGCTTGGGCGTCCATTCCGGGCGCTCGAGGCGGAGGAGCGGTATACCCGCCGCGCGGCAGGCGGCGGCGGCGCTCGCCGAGATACGCGCGGCGAAGGGGTGGGTGGCATCGACCACGGCGGCGATTTCGGCCGCCGCCAGATAGCGCGCGAGGCCAATGGCGCCGCCGAAGCCGCCGCGGCGCAGCTCGCCGGCCATGGCCGCGGGCCGCCGCGTGCGCCCAGCCAACGACACCACCACGGCATGATAGGGGTCGAGGGCGGCGGCGAGGGCTGCCGCCTCGCCCGTGCCGCCCAGGATCAGCAGGCGCTCAGGCGGGCGCATGGCCGATCAGCGCGCCTTCGCGGTCGAAGATCATCACCTCGACCGCGGTGCCGCCGGCGAGAGTCGCCAGCGCGACCCCCCGCGCCTGGGCGGCGATCCGGTCGGCGAGCGGGCGCGCGGCCGCGCCGGCCAGCGCCAAGACCTCGCCCGCGCCGACTGCCGCCTGGGCCTTGGCTATCACATCGGCGTCGGCGCCCAAGGTCGCGAGCGTCGCGGCCAGGGCGGCGACTTCGACGCGGCTGCGGCCCGAGTGCAGGTCCATGTGCCCGGCGGCGAGCTTGGCCAGCTTGCCGAAGCCGCCGGCGATGGTGAGGCGCGAAAGGGGGTGCTCGCGCAGGTATTTCAGCATGCCGCCGGCGAAGTCGCCCATCTCGATCAGGGCGATCTCCGGCAGGCCGTGATGGCGCGCCGCCGCCGCCTCGGAGGTGCGCCCTGTGCTGGCGGCAACGTGGGTGAGGCCGGCGGCCCGGGCCACGTCGATGCCGCGGTGGATGGAATGGATCCACGAGGCGCAGGAATAGGGGATGACGATGCCGGTGGTGCCCAGGATCGAGAGACCGCCCAGGATGCCGAGGCGGGGGTTGCTGGTCTGCTGCGCCAGCGCCGCGCCGCCGGGAACGGCAATGGTGATCTCGGCGTCGGCGCCGGCGCCATGGGCGGCCGCGACCTCGGCGATGGCGGCCCGGATCATCTGCCGCGGCACCGGGTTGATCGCCGGCTCGCCGGGGGCGAGCGCGAGCCCGGCGCGGGTGACCGTGCCGACACCCTCGCCCGCGCGGAAGACCACCCCCGCCCCCAGCGCTACGCGACGCACCAGTGCGACCACGCGGCAGCCATGGGTCACGTCCGGATCGTCGCCGGCGTCCTTGACCACGGCGGCGGTCGCCGCGTCGCCTTCGAGTGCCTCGGCATCGAGGGCGAAGGCGACCCGCTCGCCCTTGGGCAGCGTGATGGTCACCGGGTCCGGGAAGCGGCCAGTGAGGAGCGCCGCGAAGGCCGCCTTGGCTGCCGCCGTGGCGCAGGCCCCGGTGGTCCAGCCGCGGCGGAGTGCCCCTGTCGGTCTGCGCACCATGGTCGCGACTCTAGTGTCCCGTCCCCGAAATTCGTATTACGAATTTCTGGGGCAGGACACTAGGCATGCTCGGCGCCAGATTCCTAGGCAGCCTGATCCCCGCGCCTGTATTCTCCGCGCCATGAGCGAGACCATGTTGCCGGCGCCCCCGGGCCTGCCCGAGTTCCTGCCCGGGTGGGTGTGGCTGGTCGGCGCCGGCCCCGGTGATCCCGCGCTCCTCACCGTCGGTGCGCTGCACGCGCTGCAGCAGGCCGACCTGGTGATCTACGACGCCCTGGTCAGCGCCGCCGTGCTCGCACTGGCGCGGGGAGGCGCGATTCTGGAGTACGCGGGCAAGCGCGGCGGCAAGCCGGGTCCGAAGCAGCCCGATATCTCGCGCCGGCTGATCCAGGCGGCCCGGCGGGAGATGCGCGTGCTCCGCCTCAAGGGCGGCGATCCCTTCGTCTTCGGCCGCGGCGCCGAGGAGGCGCTGGCGCTGGCCGGTGCCAACATCCCGTTCCGTGTGGTGCCAGGCGTGACGGCCGGGATCGGCGGCCTGGCCTATGCCGGGATTCCCCTGACCGCGCGCGACACCAACTCGAGCGTCACCTTCCTCACCGGCCACGGCGTCGGCGGCGCGGTGCCGGACGGCATCGACTGGGCGGCGGTGGTGCGGGCGAGCCCGATGCTGGTGATCTACATGGCGCTCAAGCACCTGCCGGAGATCGTCGCGCGGCTCACGGGCGCGGGCCTTGCGGGGGCGACCCCGGTTGCGGTGGTGGCGAGCGCGACCCTCCCCGCCATGGAGGTGCGGGTGGCGACGCTGGCGACGGTGGTCGCCGCCGCCGCCGCCGCCGGGCTCGAGCCGCCGGCGATTCTGGCCGTCGGCGAGCCGGTGCGCCTGCGCGCCGGGCTGGACTGGCTGGGTGCGATCGCCGGGCGCGCGCTGGAGACGGATCCGCTCGGTGCACGCGGCGCGCGGGATACCGGCAGCTGAGGCCATGCCGAACTCCCGCATCCTGCTGGTGGTTGGCGTCACGGTCCTGGTGGTGGTGCTTGGCCTGCTCGGCCAGACGCTCTGGGAGCTGCACCGCACCCCGACCAGCGCGGAGAGAGGCACGCCGCTCATCGGCGGCGCCTTCACGCTCACCGACCACACGGGAAGGGCGCGCAGCGACACCGACTTCCGCGGCCGGCACATGCTGGTCTATTTTGGCTATTCCTTCTGTCCGGACGTGTGCGGCACCGAACTCCTCGCCATCACCCAGGCGGTGGAGCATCTGGGGCCGGCGGGGGACAAGGTGGCGCTCCTCTTCATCACCATCGATCCAGAGCGCGACACGAAGGAGCGCCTAGCCGAGTACGTCGCCGAATTCCACCCGCGCCTGGTCGGGTTGACCGGAACGGCGGAAGCGATTCGCGCCGTGGCCAAGGCCTACCGCGTGTTCTACAAGCGCGGCGACGCGGCGGGCGGGGATGCGGACTACCTGATGGACCATTCCACCGCGATCTATTTCATGGACCGCGAAGGCAAGTTCCTGACCCATTTTCCGTTTCAGACGCCACCCGAGAAGATGGCGCAAACCATCAAGCGATACCTGTGAGCGCGCCATGGCGCCGGGGCTGATCGTCGCCGCGCCGGCCTCCGGCAGCGGCAAGACCACCCTGACCCTGGCGCTGCTGCGCCATTTCCGCAACGCGGGCGTGGGCGTCGCCTCGTTCAAGGTCGGGCCGGATTACATCGACCCCGCCTTCCACCGTGCCGCGTCGGGGCGCGAATGCCTGAACCTCTGCCCCTGGGGCATGACGCCGGCGACGCTCCAGGCGCTCGCGGCAGCGGTCGGGCTTGATGCCGAGCTGGTGATCGGCGAAGGGGTCATGGGCCTGTTCGACGGGGCGACGGACGGCACCGGCGCGACCGCCGATCTCGCCGCGCTGACCGGCTGGCCGGTGCTGCTGGTGGTCGATGTCGGCGCCCAGGCGGCGTCGGCGGCCGCGGTGGTGCGCGGATTCCTGGCGCACCGGGCGGATGTGCGCATCACCGGGCTGGTCTTCAACCGGGTCGGCGGCCCCAGCCACGCGGCGACGCTCCGCGCCGCGACCGCGGCGGTAACGGACGTGCCGATCCTCGGCTGCCTGCCGCGGGATGCCGCGCTCACGTTGCCTGAGCGCCACCTCGGCCTGGTGCAGGCGGCGGAGACCCCGGGGCTGGATGCCTTCCTGGACCGGGCGGCGGCGACCATCGCACGCCATGTGGATGTCGCTGCGTTGCGGGCGCTCGCCCAGCCGCCGCGCCTGACGCCGGAAGGTGTGCCGCCGGTGCCGGTACCGCCGCTGGGGGCACGCATCGCGGTGGCGCGGGATGCGGCCTTCGCCTTCGCTTATCCGGCGACCTTGCGGGGCTGGCGGCGGGCGGGGGCGGAACTCTCGTTCTTCGCGCCGCTGGCCGATGAGACGCCGGAAGCGTGCGCCGATGCCGTCTACCTGCCGGGCGGGTATCCTGAGCTGCACGCCGGGCGCCTGGCGGGGGCGCGGCAATTCCAGGCGGGCGTGCGGGGGGCGGCGGCGCGGGGTGCCACCGTTTACGGGGAGTGCGGCGGCTACATGGTGCTGGGCGAGAGCCTGATCGACGGTGGGGCCCATGCGCACCCGATGCTCGGCCTGCTGCCGCTTGCCACGTCGTTCGCGGCCCCTCGCCTGCATCTCGGCTACCGGCAGGTGCGGCTGATGGCGGCGGGGCCGCTGGGTGCGGCGGGAGCGGCCTTTCGCGGCCACGAGTTCCACTACGCCAGCATCACCCGCGAGGGCGAAGAGACGCGCCTGTTCCAGGGGCGGGACGCCCAAGGCGCCGACCTCGGCGCGCTCGGCCTGAGGCGCGGGCGGGTCATGGGCTCCTTCATCCATCTGATCGACGGTCGGGCGGCATGACCAAGAAGCGCGCGGCAAGCCGCGACGGCGAGACGCCCTTCTGGCGGCAGAAGACCCTCGCCCAGATGACCGACGCGGAGTGGGAGAGCCTCTGCGACGGCTGCGGCAAGTGCTGTCTGAACAAGATCGAGGTGATCACGACGGGGAAGTTCCTCTACACCTCGGTCGCCTGCCGCCTGCTGGACCAGCAGGCCTGCCGCTGCACGGACTACGCCAACCGCACCAAGCGGGTGAAGGGCTGCGTCGCGCTCACGCCCCGCAACGTCGGCCGCTTGAAATGGATGCCCTCCACCTGCGCCTACCGCCTGATCCACGAGGGCAAGGACCTGCCCGAGTGGCACCCCCTCGTCTCCGGCGACCCCGAAAGCGTGCACGAGGCCGGCATCTCGGTCCGCGGCAAGGTGGTGAGCGAGACCGAGGTGGATGAAATCGCGGATTTCATCGTCAAATGGGCGAAATAGCAAAAGTCCCTTCCCCCGGGACGGGGGAAGGGATTTAGGGATGGGGGATGACCACGCGCCGCAAGGCGCGCATCTCGATGCGGCACCGCCGCGAGCGCTGGCGCGCTTCGTTCTCCCACCTTTCCAACCCTTCCTCCCATCCGGGAGGAAGTGCTTTAGGACTTCGCCAAACCCAACACCTCTTCCGCGTTCTGCCACAAGAACCTTTCCAGCACCTCCTTCTTGAAGGGGAGCGCCCGCATGCGGGCGAGGTAGTCGGCGAAACCGCAGAGGGGATAGGTGGTGGCAAACAGGAACTGGCGGGCGAGGGCGCCGTTTGCGGCGCGCACGTATTCCTCGACCCCGGTCTGGCCGCACAGATACACGTCGGGCGACAGGTAGAGGTTCGGCCGCCGCCAGGCGACGTGGATGATCTCGTGCACCCAGGGCCAGCCGCCGTGGACGGCGACGACCTTCAACTCGGGGAAGTCGGTGCAGACGTGCTCGATCATGACGGGGGAGGTGTAGCTGATGTCCGGCCCGGCCAAGCCGCCCGACTGGATCAGGACCGGCACGCCCCGGTCCTCGCAGTGGGCGTAGATGGGGTAGAGGCGGCGGTCGTCGGTATACATCGGCACCGGATAGTTGCCGGGCTCCAGGTTGATGGCGATGAAACCGTCTTTCAGCGCCTGGTCGATGGCGGCGATGCAGGGTTTGCGCCTGGTTGGGTCGATGGAGGCGGCAGCGAGGAAGCGCCCCCCCTGCTCGCGACAGAAGGCGATCACGTCGGCGTTGGAGACCGAGCCGTAGACCCCGGATTCGCGCCCGACCACCAGGCCCTTGGCGATCCCGGCCGCGTCCATCTCGGCCAGCATGTCGGGCACGCTCCGGGCGCGCGCCGAATCCGGATAGGGCAGGCCGATGCGCTTGGTGAACAGATCCACCGTGGGCGTGCCCGGCTTGAACAGCACGGTATCCAAGAAGCCCTTGTAGGGCGGGCGGACGCGGAAATCGAAGATCGGCATGGCCAAGACCTCGCCACAATTAGAAAGCCCTTCCTTCCCTGGGGAAGGAAGGGTTGGGATGGATGGGAGACCAAGCGCGCAAGCGCTACCCCCCCCACCCGCCGCCCTTCATCTACCCCGAAACCCGCCCCCGCGACAGAGCGCCTCGTCACGCCTCGTCGTGGCGCTGGGCCGCGACGAAGGCGCGCAGCACGGCGTTGATGCGGGTCTGGTAGCCGCGCCCCTGGCGCTTGAAGAATGCGACCAAGTCGGGATCGAGCCGCAACGTGAGCTGCTGCTTGCGCGTGGCGGGCAGGACCAGCCGGGCTTCCTTCCAGAAGGCCGCGCCCAGGCTGGGGCCGGCGGGTGCCTTCGGGTCGGTGCGGTCCCGCATGCGCCGCAGATCAGCCGCGGATGCGCGCGTGATACGCTTCGCTGTCATGTCGCCCTGCCCTCCATGCCGAGATGATGCGGCCCGTGCAGAGCCTCGCACCTTCGGCGCGTGGTCGCCCCGCCTTCCAACCTTCCTCCCCATCCGGGGAGGAAGGCTTTGCGCGTCAAGGCCCCACCCCCGGCACCGCCCGCGGCCCCAGCAAATGCGGCACCCGTCCGTACGCCAAGCGGATCATCTGGGCCAGGAGCGGGCGGGTCTCGCGCGGGTCGATCACGTCCTCGACCATGAAGGCTTCCGCCGTGCGGAAGGGGGAGGCGTAGCGGCGTAAGTCGTCCTCGATCTCGGCCTCGCGTGCCTTGGGGTCGGCGGCGGCGGCGATCTCGCGGCGGAAGCCGGCGGCGACGCCGCCTTCGATCGGGAGCGAGCCCCACTCGGCGGAGGGCCAGCCGATCTTGTAGTCGAGGCCGTTCTTGCCGGTGGTGGCGCCGCCCGCCATGCCGTAGCACTTGCGGATCACCACCGCGACCGTGGGTACGCGCAGGTTCGCCGCCGCCCACATGGCGCGCATGCCCTCGCGCAGGGTCGCCGCCTCCTCCGCCTGGGGGCCGATCATGAAGCCGGGAACGTCGACGAAGAAGACAATCGGCAGGTGGAAGGTGTCGCAGAGCTCGATGAAATGGGTCTGCTTGCGGGCCGCGCGGGCGTCGAGCGCACCGCCGTTCACCAAGGGATCGTTGGCCACCACGCCGACGGGGCACCCGCCGATGCGCGCCAAGGCCGTGATCACGGCGCGGCCATGGGTCGGCTGGATCTCGAAAGCTGAGTCCCGGTCCACCACCATGCCTAGAAGTGCGCGCATCTTGTAGGGGCGCTTGCGCTCGCGCGGCACGATGGCGAGCAGCCCCTCCTCGCGCCGATCGTCCGGGTCGTCGCAGGGGAGGATGGGGGGCGCCTCCCACACGTTCTGCGGCAGGTAGGAGAGGAAGCGGCGGATCTGCTGGAAGGCCTCCGCCTCGCTCGCCGCCGCGTTGTGGATGGTGCCGGCCTTGTCCACCGCGATGCTCGCGCCGCCGAGCGCCTCGTTGTCGAGGTCGTGGCCGAGCGCCCGCTTCACCACCGGCGGCCCGGCGGCGAACACCTGCGCGGTGCCGCGCACCATGACCGAGAAATGGGAGAGGATGGCGCGCCCGGCCGGCCCGCCGGCGGCCGCCCCCAGCACGGCGGCGGCGACCGGCACCTCGCCCAGAAGCTCGATCGAGCGCTCGAACCCGAACACGCCGGGAAACGTCGAGTAGCCGCGCGACTTGATCGAGGTGACGGTGCCGCCGGCGCCGTCGCAGAGATTGACCAGCGGTATCCGGTACTCGTGCGCCAGGTCTTCCGAGAACCCGCCCTGGCCGCCCTTGCGCCGCATGGTGCCCCAGGAGGAGCCGCCGCGCACCGTGAAGTCCTCGCCGCCGATGGCGATCGGGCGCCCGTCAATCGCCGCCATGCCCATCACGTAGGTGGCCGGGGTCACGCTCTCGAGCGTGCCGTCGGCGGCGTAGCGGGCGTTGCCGGCGAGCTTGCCGACCTCGCGGAACGAGCCGGGATCGACCAGGGCGGCGATGCGCTCGCGCACCGTGAGCCGGCCGCGCGCGTGCTGGCGGGCAACCGCTTCCGGCCCGCCCTGGGCTTCGGCCATGCGCTGGCGCCGCTCCAGCTCCTCGATCTCGGGCTTCCAGGTCATACGCCGCTCCTCAGAAGGCGCGGCTGACGCAGAAGTCGACCAGGTGCGCGAGCGCCGTTTTCTCCACGCCTTCGGGGAACAGGTCGAGGGCGTCGCGGGCCAGGATGCCGTAATGGCGCGCGCGCTCGACCGTGTCGGCGACGGTGCCGTGGCGGTCGAGGAGCGCGATCGCCCGGTCGAGGTCGCCGTCGCTCTGGTCCACGTCCTCCAGCACCCGCCGCCAATAGCTGCGCTCCTCCTCGCTGCCGCGGCGGTAGGCGAGGATCACGGGCAGGGTGAGCTTGCCCTCGCGGAAATCGTCGCCGACGGCCTTGCCCAGGACCGCCTGGCGCGCCGAGTAGTCGAGGGCGTCGTCCACCAACTGGAAGTCGATGCCGAGGTTGCGGCCATAAGCCTGCAGCGCCTCCTCCTCGACCGCGGGGCGCTCCGCCACTATGGCGCCGAGGCGGCAGGCGGCCTCGAACAGCTTGGCGGTCTTGGCGGTGATCACCTCGAGGTAGGATTCCTCTGATGTGGTGGTGTCGTTGGCAGTGATCAGTTGCAGCACCTCGCCCTCGGCGATGACGGCGGCGGCCTCCGAGAGGATGCCGAGCACCTTGAGCGAGCCGTCGGCGACCATGAGCTGGAAGGCGCGGCTGAACAGAAAGTCGCCGACCAGGACGCTCGGCTTGTTGCCGAAGAGCGCGTTGGCACTGGCGTTGCCCCGGCGCAGCAGGGATTCGTCCACCACGTCGTCGTGGAGGAGGGTCGCGGTATGGATGAATTCCACACTCGCCGCCAGCCCGACATGGCGCTGGCCGGTGTAGCCGCAGAGCTTGGCGGCGAGCAAGGTCAGGATCGGGCGCACCCGCTTGCCGCCCGAGGCGATGATGTGGCCGGCGAGCTGGGGAATCAGGGAGACCGGGCTGTCCATCTTGTCGACGATCAGCCGGTTGACCGCGCGCAGATCCTCGGCGACCAGGGCCTGCAAGCGGTCGATGGTAGACTGTCCGGTGCGGTCGTCCTCGCGCCCGGCGACGGTCGCCATGGGGCCTCCTCGTCTTGACGTGCCGGCGATGGGCGGCAAGCATAGAAGTCCGCTTCCCGGAGGGTCAACCGCCGAGGGCGGCCCAGTCCGGTCACCGCCCTTGGTCGAGCTCTTGCGCACCAATAACCCCGTACGCCTCTCGTTCCTGGTGGCGCTCCTGGCCGATTCTGGCATCGAGGGGATCGTGCTCGATATGCATACCTCGGTGCTGGAAGGCTCGATTAGCGCGCTGCCGCGCCGCCTGATGGTCCATGATGAGGATGCCGGCCCCGCCCGCCGCCTGCTGGCCGCCGCCGGGGAACTCGATGGCTGAGGCCGTGACCGAGGATCGCCTGCTGGGCGGGCGCCTGACGCTGCGCCAGCCAGCGGCGGGATTGCGCGTCGGGATCGATGCCGTATTCCTTGCCGCCGCGGTGCCGGCGGCGCCCGGCGAGCGGGTGCTGGACCTGGGCGCCGGGGTAGGCGCGGCCGGCCTCTGCCTCGCGGCCCGGGTCGGCGGCTTGCAGGTGCTCGGACTCGAGTTGCAGCGCGCGCTGGTGACGCTCGCCAACGACAACGCCGCCGCCAACGACCTCGCGCGCGCGGTGCAGGTGATGTCGGGCGACCTGCGCAGCCCGCCGCCCCGCCTCGCCCCGGGCAGCTTCCACCACGTCATGGCCAATCCGCCCTACGCCGCCCTCGGCACCACCTCGCCGCCGGCCAACGCCGGCCGCCGCACCGCCGCGGTCGAGGTCGCGGGCGGGCTTGCCGACTGGCTGCGCTGCGCCCTCCTCATGGCCCGGGCCGGGGGCAGCATCACCGTGGTGCAGCGGGCCGAGCGCCTGGACGAGGTGATCCTGCACTTGCGCCCGGGGGCGGGCGGCCTCACCGTCTTTCCCCTCTGGCCGCGCGCTGGCGACGGGGCGGGCGGCGGGCCGGCGGCGAAGCTGGTGCTGGTGCAGGGCCGCAAAGGCAGTGCCGCGCCATTCCGCGTCACACCCGGTTTGGTGCTGCACGGCGACGGCGACGGCTTCACGGCCGCGGCCGAGGCGATCCTGCGCCACGCGGCGGCGCTCCAGATCCCGGGCGAGTGAAGCAACCGCCGCCTTATGCGTAATAGAGAGGGAAGGAACCGACCATGGTGAATGTTGGACTCTTCCTCGCCAACCAGTTTCCGGCGGGCGAGAACGTGGCGGCCAGGATGCCGCTCCTGATCGAGCAGGTCAGGACCGCGCGCGACGCCGGCTATGCCGCGCTCTGGATGGGCCAGCATTATCTGACCGCGCCCATGCAGATGGTGCAGACCATGCCGCTCCTGACCCGCCTGATCCCGGAATCGGGTGCCATGCGGTTCGGCCCCTGCGTGCATCTGCTGCCCCTCCACAACGCCATGCAGTTGGCGGAGGAGACCGCGACCATCGACGTCATGTCCGGCGGGCGCCTGGTTCTCGGCGCCGGCATCGGCTACCGCGAGGAGGAGTTCGTCGGCTCCGGTGTCAGCCTGAAGGACCGGGTGCCGCGCTTCACCGAGGCCATCACCGTCCTGCGTGGCCTGTGGTCGGGAAGTGCGGTCACCTTCCACGGCAAGCACAATCGCCTCGAGGGCTACACCACCAGCCTGACGCCGGTGCGAAAGTCGATCCCGATCTGGATCGGCGGCATCAAGGAGCCGGCGATCCGCCGCGCGGCCCGCATCGGCGATGCCTGGATCGCCGCCAACACCCAGACGGTCGCCGAGATGACGCCCTTGATGCGCCTCTACGACGCCGAGCGCGCGACCGCTGGCCTGCCGGCGGCGACGGAGCGGCCGATCCTGCGCGAATGCTACGTCGCGCGCAGCCACAACGCGGCCTGGGCCGAGTGCGGCGAGGCGATCCGCTGGAAGTTCGATAGCTATTTCAAATGGGGCATGACCGGCGAGGAGAAGGGCGCGCCCGCCTCCTTCGAGGACTTCGCGCGGGAGCGCTTCATCATCGGCGACGCCGCCTTCGTGAAAGAGGAACTGGCGCGCTACCGCGCCGCCGCCGGCTTCGATCATTTCATCATGCGCCAGCAATGGCCGGGCGTGGACCAGGACAAGGTGCTGTACGCGATCAAGGCGTTGGGCCGGATCGCGAACGAGCTCGGCTGACCCTGCCAGCCCGGGGCTTTGCCCTGGGCAGCGGGCGCGCTAGGGTGGCCGCCCGCCAGGGGTTACGGTGCCGGGCAAGAAGGATCGCGTGATGGTCAAGGTCGGATTCTACGTCGCCAACCAGTTTCCGGCGGAGGTCGACGTGGCCGCCCGCCTGCCGCTCATCATCGAGCAGGTCAGGACCGCGCGCGATGCCGGCTACGCCTCGCTCTGGATGGGCCAGCACTATCTGACCGCGCCCATGCAGATGCTACAGACCATGCCGCTCTTGACCCGCCTGATCCCGGAATCGGGCGCCATGCTGTTCGGCCCCAACGTGCACCTGATCCCGCTGCACAACGCCATGCAGCTGGCCGAGGAGACCGCCACCATGGACGTGATGAGTGGCGGGCGCTTCATCCTCGGCGCCGGCATCGGCTACCGCGAGGAGGAGTTCATCGCCTCCGGCGTCACCCTCAAGGACCGGGTGCCGCGCTTCACCGAGGCGCTCACCGTGTTGCGCGGCCTGTGGTCGGGAAGTGCGGTCACTTTCCATGGCAAGCACAATCGCCTCGCGGGCTACACCACCAGCCTGACGCCCGTGCGTAAGTCGATCCCGATCTGGATCGCGGGCGTGGTGGAGCCGGCGGTGCGCCGGGCGGCGCGGCTGGGCGATGCCTGGATGGCGGTCTTCACCTCGACGGTGCAGGAGATGCGCGATCTGACCGCCACCTACAATGACGAGTTGAAGCAGGCCGGGCGAGCGGAGCCGGAGCATCGGCCGCTCCTGCGCGAATGCTACGTCGCGCGCAGCCACAACGCGGCTTGGGCGGAATGCGGCGACGCCATCAAGTGGAAGTACGACAGCTATTTCCGCTGGGGCATGACCGGCCAGGAGGGCGGCGCCAAGGTCTCGTTCGCGGATTTCGCCAAGGACCGCTTCATCATCGGCGACGCGGCCTTCGTGCAGGAGGAGTTGGCGCGCTACCGCGACACCCTCGGCATCAACCACTTCATGATGCGCCAGCAGTGGCCGGGCGTGGACCAGGACAAGGTGCTGTACGCGATCAAGGCGCTCGGCAAGATTTCCGCGGCGCTGCGCTGACTGTCGCCCCAACACGTTCCATATTGATCGGGTACGAGTGCAAGGAGCCCCTGGCATGTGGGCGGTGGTGCCGGCCAAGGACCTGGTGAACGCCAAGACCCGTCTCGCCTCGGCGCTCGACGTCGTGGAGCGGCGGCGGCTGTTTGCGCTGATGCTGGAGGACGTGCTGACGGCGCTGGCCGCGACGCCGGCACTCGCCGGGATTCTGGTGGTGACCCGGGATGCGCCGCTGGCCGCGCTGGCGCGGCGCTTCGGCGCCGAAGTGCTGACCGAGGCCGAGAACCGCGGCCACACGGCCGCCGTCGTCGCCGGGGCGCGCTGGCTGATGGCGCAGGCGATCGGCGCCCTGCTGACGGTGCCGGGAGACGTGCCGCTGATCACCCCGGCCGAGGTCGGGGCCGCCATCGCCGCCTTAGGGGAGGCGCCCGCCGTCACCATCGTTCCGGCCCGCGATCACCTGGGCTCGAACGCGGTGCTCGCCACGCCGCCGGACGCGCTGCCCTTGCGGTTCGGCGCCGACAGCTTCCATCCCCACCTGACGGCGGCGCGCGCCCGGGGCATCGAGCCCCGCGTGGTCGAGCTGCCCGGCATCGGCCTCGACATCGACACCGCCGCGGACCTGGCCGAACTGGTGCGCCGCCCGGTGGCGACGCGCGCCCAGGCCTGGCTCGCCGCGGCCGGTATCACGGCACGTCTCGCGCGCGCCCGGCAGGCGGTCGCATGAGCGCGCTCGCCGACCTGATCCGCGCCGCCGGCAAGGGTGCCGCGCTTGACGACCAGGCGGCGCTCTCCCTCGCTGCCGCCGCCGACCTTTCCCTTCTGCTGTCGGCTGCCGCGCGGCTGCGCGATTCCCACCACGGGGAGCGCATCAGCTATTCGCGCAAGGTGTTCATTCCGCTCACCCACCTCTGCCGCGACGTCTGCCACTACTGCACCTTCGCCCGGCCGCCCCGGCGCGGCGAGGCGGCCTACCTCACGCCCGACGAAGTGCTTGCCATCGCCCGCGCCGGCGCGGATGCCGGCTGCCACGAGGCGCTCTTCACGTTGGGCGACAAGCCGGAGCTGCGCTACCGCGTGGCGCGGGACGAGCTCGCCCGGCTCGGCCACGCCACCACCATCGACTATCTGGTGGCCATGGCGCGCCGCGTGCTGGCGGAGACCGGCCTGTTGCCGCACGCCAATCCGGGGGTGATGAGCGCGGACGAGATCGCCCGCCTGCGCACCGTCTCGGTCAGCCAGGGCATCATGCTGGAGAGCGCGGCCGAGCGGCTGTGCCAGAAGGGCGGTCCGCACTGGGGCTCACCCGACAAGCGCCCGCACCTGCGCCTCGCCACCATCGCGGACGCCGGCCGCCTGAAGGTGCCCTTCACCTCCGGCCTGCTGATCGGCATCGGCGAGACGCGGGCGGAGCGCATCCAGACCCTGCTCGCGCTGCGTGCCCAGCACCGCGCCCACGGCCACCTCCAGGAGGTGATCGTGCAGAACTTCCGCGCCAAGCCGGGCACGCGCATGGCGGGCGCGCCCGAGCCCGACCTCGGCGACCTGCTCTGGACCATCGCGGTCGCCCGCCTGATCCTGGGGGCGAAGGCCAACATCCAGGCGCCGCCCAATCTCAGCCCCGGCACCTTCCCGCACCTGGTCGCGGCGGGGCTGAACGACTGGGGCGGGGTGTCGCCGGTGACGCCAGATCACGTCAACCCGGAGGCGCCCTGGCCGCATCTGGAGGCGCTCGCCGCGGCCACCCACGCCGCCGGCAAGACCCTGGTTCCCCGCCTCGCGGTCTATCCGGAATACCTGTTGGATGGGGGGCGCTGGATCGATCCGGCCGTGCTGCCGGCCACCCTCCGCCTCGCCGACGCAGAAGGCTACGCGCGCGACGACCGCTGGCTGACCGGGACCGGCGGCGGGGTATCGCTGCCGGCGCCGCGCGGGCGCCCCGCACCCGCGCCGCTCGCCGCCATTCTCGACCAGGCGAGCGCGGGCGAAGCGCTTGCCGAGGACGCCATCGTCCGCCTGTTCGCAGCGCGCGGCGACGCAGCGCACGCGGTGATGGCCGCCGCCGACCGGCTGCGGCGCGGGGTCGCGGGCGATAGCGTCAGCTACGTGGTCAACCGCAATATCAACTACACCAACATCTGCTATTTCCGCTGCCAGTTCTGCGCTTTCTCCAAGGGCAAGCTGAGCGAGAACCTGCGCGGTTCGCCTTACGACCTGGGGCTCGACGAGATCGTGCGCCGCTCGAGTGAGGCCTGGGCTAGAGGCGCGACCGAGGTCTGTCTCCAGGGCGGCATCCACCCCGAATACACCGGCGAGACCTACCTCGCGATCACGCGCGCGATCCGCGCGGCGCTGCCGGGCATGCACATCCACGCCTTCTCGCCGCTCGAAGTGTGGCAGGGGGCGAAGACCCTCGGCCTGTCCCTGGATGCGTATTTGCGCGAACTGAAGGCGGCCGGGCTCGGCACCCTCCCCGGCACCGCGGCCGAGGTGCTGGACGACGAGGTGCGCCGGGTGATCTGCCCGGACAAGGTGACGACCGCCCAGTGGCTGGAGGTGGTCGCGGCCGCCCACACAGTCGGCCTCCGTACCACCGCCACCATCATGTTCGGGCATGTCGATGGCTACCACCACTGGGCGCGGCACCTTTTGCGCCTGCGCGCGCTCCAGGTGCGCACCGGGGGCTTGACCGAGTTCGTGCCGCTACCCTTCGTTGCCAGCGAGGCGCCGATCTATCTCAAGGGCCGCGCCCGGCGCGGGCCGACCCTGCGCGAGGCGGTCCTGATGCACGCCGTGGCGCGCCTCGCCCTGCATCCCCTAGTCGCCAACATCCAGGCGTCCTGGGTGAAGATGGGGCCGGAGGGGGTCGCGCTCTGCCTCGCCGCCGGGGCCAACGACCTCGGCGGCACCTTGATGAACGAGAGCATCACCCGCGCCGCCGGCGCCGAGCACGGCCAGGAGCTGCCGCCGGCGGCGATGGAGGCCCTCATCCGTGGCATCGGGCGCACCCCACGCCAGCGCACCACGCTCTACGGCGAGCCGCCGGCCGGCCAGGTCGCGGCATCCTTCGCCGCCCTGCCCCTCGCCCCCGTGGTCAACCCGCCGGCGGTGAAGTACGCGCGGAAAGAGACGCGCACCCTCGTCCGCCCCGGCCTCGAATCCCCGTCCCCCGCCGCCGAGTGAGACGGCGTCAGTCCTCGATCAGGATCACGTGCAGGCTGCGCGGCCCGTGGGCGCCGACGTAGAGGGTCTGGGCGATGTCGCCGGTGCGCGACGGGCCGGTGATGAAGTTGACCGTGCGCGGCATCTCGCCGTGCGCCCGGAGCTTGGTCCAGGCGTCCTCGAGCGTGCCGATCACCTGGCTCCGGCGCAGCACCACCACATGGGTCTCGGGCAGGAAGTTGAGGGTGGTCGGGCTGTCCCTGCCCGACAGCAGCATCAGAGTGCCGGTCTCGGCGATCGCCGCGAAGGCACCGGTCACCGAGACGGCATCGTCCGGCTCGGCCTTGCCAGCCTGAACCTCCAGCAGCGGCTGGCTGGCCCAGGGAAGGGCGTCCAGCGCCGGGTCGGGCGCGCGCCGCACGCGCGTGGGCAGGTTGTGCGAGGCGAGGTAGCGGGCGAGCGCCACCGGCACGTCGGCTGGGGAAGCGACGCGCTCGTGGCTTACCTGCACCTCGGCGGCGAGCCTGAGGAACAGCTCCACCTGTTCGGCGGCGGGTACCTGCGCGCGCGCCGGCACCAGGTTCGGCGCGCGGGCTGCAATCCGCGCCGCGGCCCGCTCCGCCGACCCGTCGCCCTCCCGCCGCCCGAGGGACTCGCGCACCTGCCCGAGGATGCGCTCGCGCGCACTGGTCATGGTCTCGCCCTCCGCCGTTCGCGCCAGAGATCCTGAAAGGTGTCGCCCTCGGGCGCGGGGAGGTCGCGGGTCCCGGTCCATCCGCGCGCGAGCGGCAGGCGGCGGAGACGCGCGGCCCGGCCGCCAAGGCGCGCCAGCAGCCGCGCGCCGATCCTGGCACCGAGACGATAGAGCCCGGGGGCGCGGGCGAGGGCCGCCCAGAGGGCGAGGCCGGAACGCTCGGTCGCCGGCGGCAGGCCGGCATCGAATGCCGCTTCGCGCAGGCGCCGCATCAGGGCGGGGAGCGGAATACGCATCGGGCAGACGCTCTCGCAGGCGCCGCAGAAGGTGGAGGCATTGGGCAGGTGCCGCGCCTCCGCCACGCCGGCGAGGAGCGGGGTCAGCACCGCGCCCATGGGCCCGACATAGACCCACCCGTACGCGTGGCCGCCGACGGCGGCGAACACCGGGCACTGGTTCATGCAGGCGCCGCAGCGGATGCAGCGCAGCATGGCGCGGAACTCGCCGGCGAGCATTTGGCTGCGCCCGCCATCCAGCAGCACGACGTGGTACTCCACTGGCCCGTCGGCGTCGCCTGGGCGCCTTGGGCCGGCCGAGAGGGTGGTGTAGGCGGAGAACTCCTGGCCCGTGCCGGAGCGCGCGAGCACCCGGAGCACGGTCGCCGCGTCCTCGAGCGTCGGCACCAGCTTCTCGAGGGTGGCGAGCACGATGTGCACCTTGGGCAGCACCTGAGTGAGATCGCCGTTGCCCTCGTTGGTGACGATGATCGAGGTGCCGGTCTCGGCGATCAGCATGTTGGCGCCGGTGATGCCGACGTCGGCTTTGATGAAGCGCTCGCGCAGCACGTCCCGCGCCTCGGCGATCAGCTCCGGTGGCTCGGTCAGGCGCCGGGTCTTGCCGAGCTTGGCGTGGTGAGCGAGGAACAGGTCGGAGACCTGGTCCTTGGTCTTGTGCATGGCGGGCGCGATCACGTGCGAGGGCGGCTCGTCGGCGAGCTGGATGATGTATTCGCCGAGGTCGGTCTCAACCGGCGTGATCCCGGCGGCCGCCAGATACGGATTGAGGGCGATCTCCTCGGCCACCATGCTCTTGCCCTTGGTGACGGTGCGTGCGCCGGCGTTCCGGCAGATGGCGAGCACCGCCTGCCGCGCGTCTTCGGCGGTGGCGCACCAGTGCACCTGCCCGCCGCTCGCCTCGACCGCACGCGTGTAACGCTCCAAATAATGGTCGAGGTGGGCGAGGGTGTGGTCCTTGATGTCGCGCGCGGCATCGCGCAAGCGTTCGAACTCGGGCATCCTGGCCGCCGCCGCCGCGCGCTTGGCGGGAAAGCCAGTCTGCAATTGGGCGAGCGCCGATTGCAGGTCGGCGTCCGTGAGCGCGCGGGCGGCATTGGCCGGGAAGGCGTGGGCGGTAGACTCCATGTCTACCGCCGCCCGCGCTGACGCCAGAGGGTGTGGAAGGTCTCGCCCTCGGGTGCCGGCAGGTCGCGCCCGCTGGTCCAGCCGCCGGCCAGCGGCAGGCGGCGGAGCCGCGCCTGCGCGCCGCCCATGCGCGCCAGCAGCCGGGCGCCGGCGGCCCCCAGCAGGCGCCAGAGGCCGGGGCGGGTGGCGGCGAAGCGCCAGAGGCCGAGTGCGCTCCGCTCCGCCGCCGGCGGCAGGCGCGCCTCGAACGCGGCCTCGCGCAGGTGCCGCATCAAGGCAGGCAAGGGAATCTTGACCGGGCAGACACTCTCGCAGGCGCCGCAGAAGGTGGACGCGCTCGGCAGGTGATGGGCCTCTTCCAGCCCGATCAGGTGCGGGGTCAGAACCGCGCCCATGGGGCCGACATAGACCCACCCGTATGCGTGGCCGCCGACATGGGCGAACACCGGACACTGGTTCATGCAGGCGCCGCAGCGGATGCAGCGCAGCATCTCGCGGAACTCGCCGGCCAGCATGCGGCTGCGTCCGTTGTCGAGCAGAACCACATGGTATTCGCCGGGTCCGTCGGCATCGCCCTCCCGGCGCGGGCCGGTCGAGACTGTGGTGTAGGCGGAGAACTCCTGGCCCGTGCCGGAGCGGGCGAGGACGCGCAGCAAGGTGGCCACGTCCTCGAGCGTCGGCACCAGCTTCTCCAAGGTCGCCAGCACGATGTGCGCCTTGGGCAAGGTCTGGGTGAGATCGCCGTTGCCCTCGTTGGTGACGATGAGGGAGGAGCCGGTCTCCGCCACCAGGAAATTGGCGCCGGTGATGCCGACGTCGGCGTCGAGGAAGCGGTCGCGCAGGATGCCGCGCACCTCGTCGATCATCTCGGGCGGCTCTGTCAGGCGGCGCGTCTTGCCGTATTTCTGGTGGTGGTGGAAGAACAGGTCGGACACCTGGTCCTTCGACTTGTGCACCGCCGGCGCGATGATGTGGGAAGGGCGCTCGCCGGCGAGCTGGACGATGTATTCGCCGAGGTCGGTCTCGATCGGCTCGATCCCCTCTGCTGCCAGGAACTCATTCAGGTCGATCTCCTCGGCGATCATGGTCTTGCCCTTGGTGACGGTCGCGGCACCGAGGCGCCGGCAGATGGCGAGGATGGTCTGCCGCGCGTCCGCCGCCGTCTCGCACCAGTGCACGTGGCCGCCCCCCGCCACGACCGCCCGTTCGTAAGCGGCCAGATAGTGGTCGAGATGGGCGAGGGTGTGGTTCTTGATGTCGCGCGCCGCATCGCGCAAGCGCTCGAACTCGGGCAGCTTGACCACGCCCCGCATCCGCCGCTCGGCGGTCAGGCCCTGTTGCAGGCGGGCCAGCCCCGCTTGCAGCTCGGGGCTGGCGATCGCGGCGCGGGTATTGGCGCGGAACGCATGGGCGGTAGAGCCGGAGACGGAGGCCATCAGTCGGCCTCGCCCTGGCCGATGGCGGGGCGGTCGGTCATGCCGGCCAGCACCTCGGCGACGTGGCGCACCTTGACCCGCGCGCCCTGCCGCGAGAGCCGCCCGGCCATGTTGAGCAGGCAGCCCATGTCGCCGGCGAGGAGGGTGTCGGCGCCCGTCCCGACCACGTCGTCCGCCTTCTGCGCGACGATCTTGGTCGAGACTTCCGGGTACTTCACGCAGAAGGTGCCGCCGAAGCCGCAGCAGACGTCGGCGCGCGGCAGTTCCCTCAAGGTCAGGCCGGCGACGGTCGCCAGCAGTTTGCGCGGCTGGTCGTGCACGTTCAACTCGCGCAGGCCCGAGCAGCTGTCGTGGTAGGTGACGGTGGCGGGGAAGCGCGCCGCCACCCGCGTGAGCCGCATCACGTCCACCAGGAACGAAACCAGCTCGAAGCTGCGCCGGGCGTGGCTCGCTGCCCGCGCCGTCCAGACCGGATCGCCAGCCAGCAGCGCGGGGAAATGCTTGGCCATCATGCCACCGCAACTGCCCGAAGGCGCCACCACATAGTCGAAGCCCTCGAAGGCGTTGATCACCCGCCGCGCGATCGTCTGCGCCGAGGCGCGGTCGCCCGAGTTGTAGGCGGGCTGGCCGCAGCAGGTCTGCAACTCCGGCACCTCGACCACGCAGCCGGCGTCCTCCAGCAGCTTGATCGCGGCGAATCCAACCGTGGGGCGGAACAGGTCCACCAGGCAGGTGACGAAGAAGCCGACCCGGGGAGGCGTCATGGCCGCTCCAAGAACCGTTGCCGCGGCTGAGCTTTAGAAGCCGCCCCCGCCCTTGGCAAGCGCCTCAACGGGTGGCGACCCGCGCCGCGGCCGCCCGCGGCAGGAGGAGGAAGAGCCGCCCCTGGTGCTGCATGCGCCCGGCAACCGATTCGGCGTCCGGCCCGAAGCCGAAGAACACGTCACCCCTGAGCGGTCCCTTGATGGCGCCGCCCACGTCCTGGGCCACCAGCAGGCGGCGGTAGGGGCGGTCGGGGGCGCCGGCGCGGGGGCTCGGCGCCGTCGCCGCCAGCCAGAGCGGGGTGCTCAAGGGCACGAAGCGCGGATCGACGGCCAGGCTCCGCTCCGGCACCAGCGCCACTCCTTGCGCGCCGACCGGGCCGTCGCCGGTCAGCTCGCGGAAGAAGACGAAGGAGGGGTTCTCCCACAGCAGCGCCTGGGCGCGCGCCGGGTTCGCCGCCAGCCAGGCGCGGATCGACTGCATGGTGACGCCGCCCGGCGGGATCTCGCCGCGCTCGGCCAGCACGCGGCCGATGGCGGCGTAGGCGCGGCCGTTGGAGCCGGCGTAGCCGACCCGGACCTCGCCACCCTCGGCAAGGCGCACCCGGCCCGAGCCCTGCACCTGGAGGAAGAAGGCGTCGACCGCGCTTTCCACCCAGACCAGCTCCAACTGGCGCGCCTGGAGCGCGCCCTGGTCGATCTCGCGCCGGCTGGGATAGGGCTCGAGGGCGCCGCCATTCAACTTCCCGGCGATGCGCCGCCCGGCAAGGTCGGGCGCGAACCGCCCGAGGTCGATGTCGATCAGATCGGGAGGGCGGCGGTAGAGCGGCACGGTGTAACGCCTGCCCTGGCGGCGGCTGCCTTGCAGCAGGGGTTCGTAGTAGCCGGTGAAAAGCCCAGAGTCGCGGCCCGCGGCGGTGGCGGCGAAGGGCGTGAAGGCCGCCTCGATGGCGGCGCGCACCGCGGCCTCGCCCTTGCCTTCCGCCGCCTGCACCGCTGCGCAGGCCTGGCGCCAGTCGCCGATCCGGCCGAAGCGGGGATCGGTGGCGAAGGAATCGCCATCGGCGGCGGCCCGGGCGATGTGGCCGCAACTGCGCAGCAGCGCAGGCAGCGCTTCACCGACCCGGTCCTCGTCCCATCCGGGGAGGGCGGCGAAGGTGGCCGGCGCCAGGTCGAGCCGGTCGGCGACGGGGGGTGGCGCCGGCGGTGGCGCAGGCGGAGCGGGGCGCAGAACCGGGGTACAGGCGGCCAGGAGCAGCAGGGGCAGCAGCAGGGGCAGCAGCAGGGCAGGGGGCAGCACGCAGCCCTCAGTGCTCGGTCGCGGTCGCCGTCAATTGCCAGTTGGGATCGCGCGAGCGGGTGTCGCGCGCGAAAGTCCAGAGATCGGTGACGCGAAGCGCGGCCGCGGGATCGCCGGCCACCACCTTGCCGTCCGCATCCCGGGTGACGCTGACCTGCTCGCTGGCGAAGCGCAGGGTGACCACGGCGCGGCCGCCGTCCATCTTGGCTTCCTTGATGGTGGCGTCGTGGAGGGCGACCAGGGTCGTGGTCATGGTCTCGCCCAGGGACAGGCGGCCGTCGATGGCGCGGGAGAAATCCGCCAGCACGTCGGGGGCGAGGAGCGAGCCGAGCTTAGCCTTGTCGCCACCGGCGAACGCCGCGACGATCATCTCGAAGGCGACGCGCGCGCCGGCGACGAACGAGTCGGGCGCAAAATTGGCGTCGGCGAGGCGGATCTGGGTATAGGCGGCGCCGAGCGGATCGCCGGCGGCGATGTCGGCCGGGGCGGTGCGCGGGCCGGGGCCGCGCCGCTCGGGCAGGGCAACCACGGTATCGCGCCCCTCCGCCGCCGGCTTCGGCTCGAACGGGTCGGGACGCGGGCGCTCGCGCCCGGTGCGCCGGCCGAGGGCGTTGCGGAGCCGCAGGATGATGAACGCCGCCACCATGGCCAAAAAGATGATGTCGATGAACTGAAAGCCGCTCGACATGGTATTCGGTGCCTCGGCCTGGCGTTGCGTCCGGGAATGGTCGGCGATGCCCTGGACAAATTCGCATTCGCCGTTAGGTTTAGGTCGAGGATCAGCCGTCCCACCTTGACAACGACCCCGCCCCGCCCCGGGGTGGCGGCGCCGCGACTGAAATATTGCACAGTTCTATTACATAGTCCCTTGCACACCGAATCGCAAGTTGGCGCGACGCACCGACCGGTCCCACCCATCGCATCCCGCCCCGAGCCTGCATGATCCTGATCCGCCATGGCCAGTCCGAGTTCAACGTGATCTACGGCAAGACCCGGGTGGACCCCGGGATCGAGGATCCGGCGCTCACCGACGAAGGCCGCCGCCAGGCGGCGCACGTGGCCGATTGGCTGGCGCGGGAGGGGGTCGAGCGGCTGATCGCGAGCCCCTATCGGCGTACGCTGGAGACGGTGGCGATCATCGCGTCTCGCCTCGCGCTCGGCGTCATCATCGAGCCGATGGTGCGCGAGCGCTGCGCCTTCGTCTGCGACGTGGGGACGCCGCGCTCGGTCATGGCCGCCCGGTTTCCGGCCTTCGACTGGCGGCGGGTCGGCGCGGAGCAATGGTGGCCCGCCGAACACGAGCCCGAGGCCGACCTGCACCGGCGCTGCGACGCCTTTCGGGCCGCGGCCGCGGAGTGGCCGGAGTTCGAGCGCACCGTCGTCATCACCCATTGGGGCTTCATCCGCGGCCTCACGAGCCATGCCATCGGCAACGGCGAGGCGGTCCGCCTCCACCGCGATGCCCCCGCCACCCTGCTCTCGGCCGTGCCGGCTGAGCCCCACCCAACAGGCACCAGGAGTCTGACATGACCGACAGTTCCAGCCAGCCCCAGGGTGCCGACGACGGCCAGCCGCAATTCGGCATCCTGGCGCAGTACGTCAAGGACCTGTCGTTCGAGAACCCGCGCGGACCCCAGGCGTTGCAGAGGGTCGGCGAGCAGCCCAAGCTCGAGATCAGCGTCGACGTGCGCGTGGCGCAGCCGGCCACAGGCACGAATTACGAAGTGGCGTTGCACATGTCGATCAAGGCGAGCGCCCAGGAGCAGACCGCGTTCCTGGTCGAGCTGACCTATGCCGGTATGTTCAACATCAAGGGCCTGAACCAGGACCAGCTGCGCCAGGTGCTGTTGATCGAATGCCCGCGCCTGCTGTTTCCCTTCGCGCGGCGGGTGATCGCCGACGCCACCCGCGACGGCGGCTTCCCGCCGCTCCTGCTCAACCCGATCGACTTCCAGGCGCTCTATCTGCAGCAGCAGCAACAGCGTGCCGCCGGTGGCAATTGAAACACTCCGGCGCGCGCTGAGACGCAAGCCCGCAACGTCAATGGTTCATCCTCCGGGCCAATCAACCGGAGGAGCAAGGCCATGTGGCCCCATCGGCGCTTCCCATCCGCCCAGCCCATGGAGCCTGTCAGGTCTCTGAACTCGATCGCCGAAGGATGGTCGCCGTACCGGCCGCGGTTCTCGGCCGCCCGGATCGCCGCCGGCATCCGGGCGTATTTCGCCAGCCAGCGCGCGCGGCTGCGTCGGGCAGAAAGGGAACTCGGCATGCTCGATGACCGCATGCTGCGCGACATCGGGCTGGATCGTGGTGCCATTCACTGTGCGGTACGGTGGGGCCGCGACCACTGACACCTAAAGACTCGCCGTCCGGTGGCCGAGCTGCCGGACGGCGAGATCGACGAAGGCGCGTACCC
>SHWA01000016.1 GCA_009693995.1 Alphaproteobacteria bacterium
CAGGTCAATTGGGTACAGACCCTAGTAGCTATCCCTGGTGAGGTTACACGCTTGGTACTATGAGAGACTTGCACAATCGGCCGAGAATTACTATTATGCAACGCGTTTTGCAAATATACAGCAAAAGATTGAGCTTCCAAGTTCATGGACGACCTCGGGGTGACGAGGTGCGGTGAGCCAGTCCCTCCAAGGCTAACGAAGCAGCCGAACCCTCAACGCGGGCGTGCTTTGTTCTTTAGGGTCCAGTCCTGGGTCTGGAGGAACCGCGCGGCGGCAAAGCGGTAGGTCGCCTTCACCAAATGCTGGACCGCATCTGTGTCGGCGGCGTCGAGTTCGCGCCAGCGCGGCAACAGCTCGTTCCATGCCGTCAACATGCAGTGCAGATCGTCGCGGCGGGCGCGGATGGTCGCAATCGTCTGGTCGAGGCGCTGCAGTACCACGAGGATCTGCGCGGTCGCGCCGTCGACCGCCTGCAATACCTCGCCCAGGGCCGCGATCGGCTTGGACAGCAGGGACTGGACGCGGAGCGTGTCCTCGATCAGCGCCCGGTCGCGCCGGTGCGCCGCCTGCACGCGGGTCAGGGTGTCGTGGATCGCCTGCACCTGGCCGGCGAGTTCGCGCAGTGCTTCGACATAGGCGAGCTCGCGCGCCAGGTTCTCGATGCGGGTGACCACTTGTTGCGCGTTCGACCGCCTCAGTCCCAGCCGCTCGGCGATCTCGCCGAAGGCGGTCCGTACCTGCTGGCGGATCTTGGGATCGTCGGCGATCTGCTCCAGTCCACTCTGGTCGACCACCACACTCTCGTTGCCCGAGAGCCAGGAGGCGAGCTGCACCGTGAGGTGGCGATGGGCGGCGAGGACGTGGCGATCCTCCACCGTCCAGGAGGCGGTGCCGTCCAGCAGTTCGCGCGGGATCGAATCGCCCGGGCGAATCTGGCGCACGAAGCGCAAGCCCTTCTCCACCGCGTCCAGCATCCTGCCGTCGGGCGACTCGGGGTCGATGTCGAATTCGACCCGGAGCGATTTCATGGTCACGGCGCCCCTCAGTTCGCCGAGCGGGACATAGAAGTTCGGTATCTTGGAATCGGTGGCCAAGGCGAAATAGGCGCCGTCCACCTTGAATACCTTGTGCTGGAACTCGAAGAACTGGCTGGTCCCAGCGCCCCCGCTCTCCGGGACGGGTTCGGGGGCTGCGCTCATGGCGCCCTCGCTCGCGCACGGTCGCGCGCGATCGTCTGCCTGCGATCGGCATCCGGGAAGGGAGCGGCGGTATCCAACGGCTTGGTCAGCGCCATCGCATCCATCGGTACAGGGGCCGCCCCGGGCAGAAGGGCGGTCTTGCGACCCTAGGCGCGAATCCTTGCCGATGTATTAGCGCCGCCGCTTCAGCCTAGCCTGTGCAGCTGCGCGCGCGGGACGATCAGGTTCTCGGCGATCGCCTGGTTCAGCCGGTCGTCGCTCGCCGCGAGGGCGGCCCGCAGCGCGAGCAGTACGCGCCCGGCCACCGTCTCGCCCCAGAACCAGTCGGACCGCTGCCGGGCGGACGCGGCCTGGGGCTGGGCGGCGAGGGCTTCCTGATAGTAGGCCATCAGATCGGTCGCGGCGAGCTTTACCGTCTGTCCGATCGACACCCCTTGCCGCGGGCTCTCCGGCCACGGCCGGTCCGGCAGCGCCACCAGGAACGCCGCAGCCTCACCGACCTCGAGGCCGCTGATGCCGACGGTGGTGCGTCCGCGGCGAGCGCGGGCGAGCGCGTACCAGGGGGCGAGGGTGGCGATCTCCCGCGCCAGTTCGCCGGCCCGGCCGCCTGCCGACGCCGGCGCCGCAAGGGCGATCGGACAGGTCAAGCCCTCGGCGTCGGCCGCATCCGGCGCTTCCTCGGGGAACTCCACGAGTTGCGGCACGGCGGCCCCCTCCAGCAGGCGAAGCGCGGCGAGCAGGACCTTTTTTTGGAACGCCGGAGCATCGGGCGCGCCGAGCGGGCGACCGAACTCGAACGGCACCCAGAGTGCCCTGGGCGGGCGGATCGCCGCCGTGTGCTCGCGCACCAGGCTGATCTGGGTGGTGGGGATGCCTTCCCGCTCCAGGTAGTGGCCGAGCGCGCCCACGGCGCGCGTGCAGAAGGGTCAGACCGGGGTCAGGATCACCGCGTCCACCCGGTCCGCCTTCAAGAGGCCGGCGAGGCCGCGCGCATGGGTCTCCATCGTGCGCGGGTCGGACGCGCCCATGAAGGCGTAATGATAGTCGGCGACCGAGCCGATCACGCTCGCCGCCGCCAGCTCGCGCAGCCGGTCGATCGGGAACACCACGTTCACGTCCTGCTGGAAGCCGGTGCGGTCGTAGTTGACCGAAATGTGGCTCATCACCAGATCGGCCACCGGTGTATCCCCCGGGATCACCCGATAGTCGGCGGAGCCGACGCCGAACGCGGCGTCGCTCCGGCGCTGCAGGCCGGAGGTGGTGATGATCGCGACCCGGCGTTTGCCGAGCGGCGGGCCACCGGCGCCGACGGTTACCGGAAACACCGGCAATTCCGCTGTGAGGATGCGCTGGCGCAGGCTTTCGGGAAGATCGGCGAGGCGGGCCAAGGAACCTCCGGCGGCAACGTCGGCCGCGAGCTTCGCCGGCTAGCCGGCCTGCTTGTCAAGGGTTGTGGATGCGGCCTGCGGCTAACGCTTGCGCGCGACCACCTGGAACAGGTGCCAGTGCTTGGCGACACCCTTGGCGTCGTGGCCGGGGCTGTTCTGCTCGTCGAACCGCTCGAGCTCGAAGGGGGCGAGCAGCACCTCCAGCGCGGGGCGGTCGAGAATGGTGAGGGTGGGGGAGGCCCAGTCGTCGTCGGGGCCGAAGAACTGCCCGGCGAAGCGGCCCCCCGGCCGCAGGCTGGCAACCAGGCGCCGCCAGAAGGCGGGGAAGCGGTCGCAGGCGCAGAAGGGGAGCGCGAAGCTGGCATTGACGATGTCGGCCGCCTCCCACTCGGCATCCTCCATCCGCGCCTGGCGCGTCGCGAGCCGCCCCACCGGCACCAGGTCGGGGCGCGCGGTGAGCCGGGCGAGGCCGGTCGGGCTCGGGTCGATGGCGAGCACGCGGAACCCGCGCCGCAGCAGTTCGACCGTGTCGCGACCCTCGCCGCAACCAAGGTCGACCGCGAACGGGGTGCCGGCCGCGCCCGCGTGCTCGCCCTGCCAGCGGTCGAGGGCGAGCACCAGGGTCTCCCTGGGCGGCCGGCCCGCGACCGCCGCGTAATAATCCGTCCAGGTCTTCTCGGTGAAGGTCTCGCCCATGGTGCCCACGTTGCACCATAGCCAAGGTGGCTGGATCAGAGAACCCGGCGCGCCGCGATTCGCCCGGCGGATACGGGCCCGAGCGACAATGCGGTCGCGGCCGGGAGTCAGGTTCGGCATAATGCCCGGAACGCGTTCGAAGGATCACCAGTGAACCCGAAAGACAGTGTCGAACAGGCCTATGGCTGGGTCGTCGTATTCGCTTCCCTCGCGCTCCATGCCATCGGCATGGGCGTGGTTCACATCGTCATCGTCGGGCTGAAGCCGATCGCGGTCGATCTCGGCGTGGCGCGGGCGGTGCCGTCAACGGTCTATTCGTTGCTGATGCTCGGGGCCGGCATCGGTGGCATCTTCTTCGGCCACTGGACCGACCGATCGGGAGTGTTCCGGCCGGTGCTGTTCGGCGCGGTGATGATTGCGCTGGGATCGTTCGCGGCAAGCCAGGCGAATGGCGAATGGATGCTCTACATCGCCAACGGCGTCCTGATCGGCATGATGGGCAAGGCGGCGATGATCGGGCCGCTGGTCGCCAACGTGACCCGCTGGTTCGATCGCCGCCGCGGCCTCGCGATCTCGATGGTGGCGAGCGCCCAAGGTGTCTCGGGCGCCCTGTGGCCACCGGTAGCCCGCTACCTGATCGAAACACACGGCTGGCGCACAACCTACAAGCTGTTCGGGCTGTTCGCGCTGGCCACCATGATTCCCCTGGCCTTCGTGCTACGGCGGCAACCGCCGAAGGAGCCGGCCGCCGCCGGTGCCCGGCGCCTCGACACCACCCAGTCGCTCGGCCTCGAGCCGCGCACGGTGCAGGCGGTGCTCTGGCTGGCGACGGTGTGCTGCTGCGTCGCCATGGCCGTGCCGACCGTGCACCTGGTCAGCCATGCGACCGATCTCGGGTTTTCCACGGTCCGGGCGGCCGAGCTGCTCTCGGTGCTGATGGCGGCCGGATTCCTGAGCCGGATCGTGTTCGGCTTCACCGCCGACCGCATCGGCGGGCTGAAGACGCTCCTGATCGGCTCGATCGGCCAGGCGCTGGCGATTCTGATCTTTCCGGCCATGGAGCAGCTCTGGGCGCTCTACCTGGCCGCCCTGATCTTCGGCCTCTCTTTCAGCGGCATCATGCCGTGCTATGCCCTGATCGTGCGCATGTTCTTCCCCGTGCAGGGGTCGGGCTGGCGCATCGCCAGCATCTACATGTTCGCCTCCATCGGCATGGCGATCGGCGGCTGGATGGGCGGGGTGCTGTTCGACCTGACCGGCACCTATACCGCCGCGTTCCTGGTCGCCTTCGCCGTGAACGTGCTGAACACGGCGCTCGCCGGTGCGCTCCTCTGGCGCTACAGCCGGCCGCGTCTCCGCCTCACCGAGGCGCCGGCGGAGTAGGCCCGCGCGAGGCACCTCGCTTCACGCGACGCACCGGCCCGATCATCCGTGCCGTACCCGCCGGTTCGAACGCGATACGCAGGCGCGTCCCCGTCGCGGCGGCGAAGCGTTCGAGCGTTCGGGTCGACGGTTTGGCGCGACCCCCTTCCAGGCGCGCTATGACCGTCTGCGTCGTTTCCATCCGCCGCGCGAGCTCCTTCTGAGTCAATCCCGCCTTCGCGCGGGCGGCGATCATGATCGAGGCGAGGACAAACTCGTCCTTGAGCGCGGCGTAAGCCGCCACGTATTCCGGATCGGCCCGCCACGCGGTGAAGGCGCGCTCGACGGGAATTGGCTTGGTCTTCATCAGATCTCCTTCAGCCGGCTGTGGGCCAACGCGATCTCACGGCGCGGGGTCTTTTGGGTCTTCTTCGCGAACACGCGCAGGATCACGACCCGGCGACCGGGTGCGGTCGCGTATATGGCCCGCACGATACCCTCCCGGCCACGCAGCCGCATCTCCCAGAGCCGCCCTTCCAAGTGCTTGATGTAGGGCTCACGAACTCGCTCCAGACCATGCGCCCGCGCCAGTCCAACGATTCGCTCGAAACTGGCGCGCGTACCAGGGGTGCACGCCTCGAGCTCATCCCTGACCGCCGCGTTCAGAAAGACGAAGGACCAGGACACATAATCCGTATAGCGTTTTTGCGATAAGACTTCAAGGATTCAGAGACAGGATCCCGGCCGCGAGCGAGGCGCGGTACTCAGCGACTGACCTGCCCGGCGACGATCGCGGCGAGCACGATCCAGCCCAGGCCGGTGTTGGCGCGGAACTTGGCGCCGCAGTCGGCCGGGTGGCCGATGTCGAGGGCCGCGACCTGCCAGACGAAGTGCCCGGCGGCACCCAGCAGCAGCAGGTGGAAGCCGAAGCCGAGCCCGGCCAGCGTCCCGGCCAGCAGCAGCAGGAGCACCGCGCCCGAGTAGAAACCGGCCAGCCAACGTTTGGTCGCACGGCCGAAGAGCAGCGCCGTCGAGCGCACGCCGAGGGTGGCATCGTCCCGCCGGTCCTGGTGCGCGTAGATGGTGTCATAGCCGAGAGTCCAGCAAATGCCGGCGGCGTAGAGCGCCAGCGCCGGAGCGTCGAGGCCGTCCCGGGCGGCGGCCCAGCCGACCAAGGCGCCCCAATTGAAGGCGAGGCCGAGCACCGCCTGCGGCCAGTGGGTGATGCGCTTCATGAACGGATAGACCACCACCAGCGGCAGCGAGGCGAGGGCGACGATCTGGGCCGGCCGCGGTAGTGCCAGCAGGACCAGGAAGGCGGCCGCCAGCAGCAGGAGCAGGAACACCAGCGCGCCGGCAATGCCGATCTCGCCGCTGGCGAGCGGGCGGCTTCGGGTGCGCTCGACGCGGCCGTCGATGTCACGGTCGGCAAGGTCGTTGACGACGCAGCCGGCGCCGCGCATGAGCACGGCGCCGACGGCGAACAGGAACATCAGGCGCGCATCGGGCAGGCCGGGGCCGGCCAGCGCCACGCCCCACCAGCAGGGCCACAGCAGGAGCCAGGTGCCGATCGGCTTGTCGATCCGGGCCAGGCGGGCAAAGGGCTGCGCGAACGCCGGCAACCGGCCGACGAGCCGGTCGCCGAGCGTGCGGATTTTTGGTGCCACGGCGCCCGTGGTCATGCGCGACAATCCTTGATCGCCGTCTCGGCCGGCTGGTAAGTAGGGCGGCCCACCGGCCGTCCTTGCAAGCGCAGGGTCAGGTTCATTGTATCCGGCGGGGCGGTACAGTTGAACCCGACATGGCTAGGCACCGGGCACCCACCGTACGTCTGCACGTCGCAGGTTCGCTGCTGCGCGACCAGGAGGTGCGCCTCGACGCTCCGGCGACCCACTATCTCGGGCGCGTCATGCGGCTCGGGCCAGGCGACTGCTTGCGCGTCTTCAACGGCCGCGACGGCGAATGGGAGGCGGAGATCAAGGAGCTGGGCCGGCAGTCGGGGCGGCTGATGGCGCTGCAATGCCTCAGGGTGCAAGCGGCGGCGCCCGATCTCTGGCTGCTGTTTGCGCCGGTGAAGCGGTCGCCGGTCGAGACCCTGGTGCGGGCCGCAACCGAGATCGGGGTCGCGGCGCTGCTGCCGGTGATCACGGCGCGCGGCGTGGTGGCGCGCCTGAACCTGGCGCGGCTGCAAGCGAATGCCACCGAGGCGGCGGAGCAGTGCGGCCGCCTGGAGGTGCCTGCGTGCCGTGAGCCAGCGCCCCTTGCCGCGGTACTGGCCGGCTGGGATCCGGCGCGGCGGCTCTATTTCTGCGACGAGAGTGGCGCCGGTGCGCCGATCGCCGATGCGGCCAAGGGCGGCCGGCTCCCCGCCGCGGTCCTGGTCGGGCCCGAGGGCGGCTTCACGCCCGAGGAGCGGTCGCGGATCGCGGCCACCCCCGGCGCCCTCGCGGTCGATCTCGGTCCGCGCACGCTGCGCGCGGAGACGGCGGCCGTGGCGGCGCTCGCCTGTCTGCAGGCGATCGCCGGCGACTGGCGGCAGCGCCGCCCGCAACCACGCGTCGTCAACGGATAGGCTTACATGTCCGGCCCCGCCACCACCGCCACCACTCCGGTCGAGAGCCGGCGCGACCTGGTCACCTACATGGCCGAGGGGTGCAAGCCCGAGCGCGACTGGCGCATCGGCACCGAACACGAGAAGTTCGGCTTCACCAACGAGGATCTGCGCCCCCTGCCGCACGGGGGCGCGCGCGGCATCCGCGCCATGCTCGAGGGCATGCAGCGATTCGGCTGGGAGCCCTTCTTCGAGGGCGAGAACCTGATCGCCCTGACCAAGGACGGCGGCGCCATCTCGCTCGAGCCGGGCGGCCAGTTCGAGCTGTCGGGAGCGCCCGTCGAGACCCTGCACGAGACCTGCCAGGAAGTGCACACCCACCTGAAGGAGGTGCGCGCCGTCGCCGACGAGCTCGGCGTCAGCTTCCTCGGCCTCGGCTTCCAGCCCAAGTGGCGCCTCGACGAGATCCCGGTGATGCCCAAGGGCCGCTACGGGATCATGCGCGCCTACATGCCGAAGAAGGGCCGCCGCGGCCTCGAAATGATGTTCCGCACCTGCACCGTGCAGGTGAACCTGGACTTCGCCTCCGAGGCCGACATGGTGCAGAAGTTCCGGGTCGCCCTGGCGCTCCAGCCGATCGCGACCGCGCTGTTCGCCAACTCGCCCTTCACCGAGGGCAAGCCGAACGGCTATCTCAGCTATCGCAGCGCGATCTGGCTCGACACCGATCCCGACCGCACCGGAATGCTCCCCTTCGCGTTCGAGGACGGCATGGGGTTCGAGCGCTACGCCGACTACGCGCTCGACGTGCCGATGTATTTCGTGATCCGCGACGGCCGCTATGTCGACTGTTCCGGGCAGTCGTTCCGCGACTTCCTCGCCGGGCGCTTGCCGGCGCTGCCGGGGGAGCGGCCGACTTTGCGCGACTGGTCCGACCATCTGACTACGCTGTTCCCCGAGGCGCGGGTCAAGCGCTACATGGAGACGCGGGGCGCCGATGCCGGCCCGTGGCAGAGCCTCTGCGCCCTGCCGGCGCTCTGGGTCGGGCTGCTCTACGACCGCATCGCCCTGGACGAAGCCTGGCAGCTCTGCAAGGAGTGGACGGTCGCCGAACGCCAGGCCTTGCGCGAGGTGGTGCCGGTGCGCGCCCTCAACGCCGAGATCCAGGGGCGGCGTGTGCAGGACGTGGCGCGCGAGGTGCTCGCCATCGCCGGCCGCGGCCTGGCGCGCCGGCGGCGACTGAATGCCAAGGGCCGCGACGAGAGCCTGTTCCTCGAACCCGTGGTCGAAATCGCCGAGAGCGGCCGCACCGCGGCGGAGGTGCTGCTGCAAGCCTACCGCGAACGCTGGGGCGGATCGATCGACCCGGTGTTCTCGGAAAACGCCTACTAGCCAGACCCGCCGCAGCGGGCGTTTGAGCCGAGGGGCGCCGTGAGAAGCGCGCTGTAAACCGGTGGTGCTTCTGCTGGTTCTGCTGGCCGCGCTGCTGGCGGATCGGCCCCTGGCTGCGCAGGCGCAGAAGCCGACGCGCCCCTTCGGGCTGCTCACCCAGGAGTGGACCCGGACCCTCGACGCGGCCGAACGCTATCTCAAGGGCAGCGCCCAGACCGAGGAGCAGTCGACGGAGTTCCGCGGCCAGGTCAAGGCCGTGCACGACGCGGCGACCCTGGAACGCGACCAGGCGCGGCGCCAGGTCGAGTCCACCACCCGCCTGCTCGAGGCGCTCGGGCCGCCGCCGGCGGAGGGGCAGCCCGCCGAGGCCGAGGCGGTCGCCGGGCAGCGGGCCCAGTTCAACGAGGATATCGCCTTCTACAAGGGCCGGGTGGCGCAGGCCGAGTTGGCGATCGCCCGCGCCGCCGAGATCGACCAGCGGATCTCGGTGCTGACCCGGGAGCGTCTGGTCGAGCGCCTGCTCGATCGGGCGCCGGCGCCGATCGCGCCGGCGACGCTGCGCGCGGCGGTGCCGGAGGCGGCGCGGCTCGCGGTGCAGCTCGCGCGTGCCCCGCTCGCCTGGTACGCGGGATTGAGCGATGCCGATCGCGGCCGCCTGGGACTGGCGGAACTCACACTGTTCGCGCTCGGCGCGGTGCTGGTCGCCTGGCTGGTGCGGCGCCTGCTGCGCGAGCGCTTCGGTCGTGATTCCGCTCTCGCGGCGCCTTCCTATGGCCGCCGCTTCGCCGCCGCCCTGGTCGATGCCTTGGCGCGCACTCTGGTCCCGGCTGCGGCCCTGGGCGGCGTCTGGCTGACGGCGCGGGCGATTGGACCGGGTCTCACCGGGATCACGGAGCGCCTTGCGGCGGCGGCGGTCTTCGCCCTCCTCGTCTTCGTGGTGGCGGCGGCGCTCGCGCGCGGTAGCCTGGCGGGGGCGGCGCCCGACTGGCGTCTGGTGCCGATCGTCCGCGACCGCGTGCGGCAGGTCGGTCACTGGGTGGCCGCACTCGCCGCGGTCTTCGCGGCCGACTTGTTCGTGACCGCGGCCTTGCGCGAGGCGCAGGCGTCGGCCGCGCTCGGCTCAGCCTACGGCCTGCTTGCGGCCGCGCTGCTGAGCGCCGGCGTGCTGGTCCTGACCCAGGGGCGCCTCTGGGATTCGGCGGCACTACCCGCGGCCATGCGCGAGCCGGACGAGGAGGCGCCGCAGCGGGACACCAAGGGGGAGAGCGTGAGTCGCGCCTGGGTCTGGGTGCGCCGGCTGGGGGCGGGCCTCGCGGTGATCGGGCTCGCGGCCGCGCTCCTCGATCCCGTGATCGTCATCGCATGGCTGGTGCTGATCATGCCGGTCTGGGGCGTGCCGCAGGCCGACCTCTGCGCCTGGACGCTGGCCGCGCTGCGCGGCTTCACCGTCGGCGGCGTGACCATTTCGTTCGCCGACATCGGCTTCGCGATCCTGGTGTTCCTGGCGCTCGTCTTGCTCGCCCGCCTGGCCCAGCGCGGGCTTGCCGACCATGTGCTCCCGGAGACCAATCTGGACCCTTCAGTGCGGCACTCGCTCGTGGCCGGGGCGGGCTATGTCGGGGTGTTGATCGCGGCGGCGACCGGGATCGCCGTGCTCGGCATCGGTCTCACCAACATCGCCCTGGTTGCCGGCGCGCTCTCGGTCGGCATCGGGTTCGGGCTGCAGAACATCGTCAACAACTTCGTCTCCGGCCTGATTCTCCTGGTGGAGCGGCCGATCAAGGTCGGCGACTGGGTGGTGGTCGGCGGCCACGAGGGTTTCGTGCGGCGGATCAGCGTGCGCGCCTCCGAGCTGGAGACCTTCGAGCGCGCCTCGGTCCTGATCCCGAATGCCGAGATCATCCAGAACGCGGTGCTGAATTGGCCCCACAAGGATCCGGTGGGAAGGGTCGACGTGGGCGTAGGCGTCGCCTACGGCTCCGACACGGACAAGGTGCGGGCGATCCTGCTGGCGGTGGCGCTGAACCACCCGCGCACGCTACCGGTGCCGGAACCCTTCGTGCTGTTCCGTGACTTCGGCGCGTCCAGCCTGGATTTCGAGCTGCGCTGCTTCACCAACGAGGTGATCCTGCGCGCGCACACGGCGAGCGACCTGCGCTACGCCATCGAGCGCCGCTTCCGCGAGGAGGGCATCGAGATCCCCTTCCCGCAACGGGTGGTGCGGATGGCTCCCGCGGGCGCCGATTGACCGGCGGCCGCGCTCAGGCGGTGCCGCCGACGGTCAGGCGGTCGAGCCTGAGGGTGGGTTGGCCGACGCCGACGGGGACGCCCTGGCCCTGCTTGCCGCAGGTGCCGATGCCGGGGTCGAGGCTGAGGTCGTTGCCGACGGCGGCGACCCGCGTCAGGGCATCGGGTCCGTTGCCGATCAGGGTTGCGCCCTTGACCGGCGCGCCGACCTTGCCGCCCTCGATTTGGTAGGCCTCGGTGCAGGAGAACACGAACTTGCCCGAGGTGATGTCGACCTGGCCGCCGCCGAAGTTGACGGCGTAGAGCCCACGCTCGACGCCCGCGATGATTTCGGCCGGGGCCTGGGTGCCGGCCAGCATGTAGGTGTTGGTCATGCGCGGCAGCGGCGTGTGGGCGAAGCTCTGTCGGCGGCCATTGCCGGTCGGTGCCATGCCCATCAGGCGCGCATTCAGCCGGTCCTGGATGTAGCCGACCAGGATGCCGTCCTCGATCAGAACGGTGCGGGCCGAGGGCGTACCCTCGTCGTCCACCGTGAGCGAGCCGCGGCGGCCGGCGATGGTGCCGTCATCGACCACGGTGACCCCGGGCGTGGCGACTCTCTGGCCCATCAGCCCGGCGAAGGCCGAGGTCTTCTTGCGGTTGAAGTCGCCTTCCAGGCCATGGCCGATGGCCTCATGCAGCAGGATGCCCGGCCAGCCGGGGCCGAGCACCACGGTCATCTCGCCGGCCGGGGCCGGCACCGACTCCAGGTTGACCAGCGCCTGGCGCAGGGCTTCTTCCACCTGGGCGCGCCAGACCTCGGGCGTGACGAAGGCGGCGTAGACGCTGCGCCCGCCGGTGCCGGCGGAGCCCGATTCCTGGCGCTCGCCCTTGCCGGCGACGATCGCGACGTTGAGCCGCACCAGCGGGCGGATGTCGCCGACGAGGGCGCCGTCGGCGCGCAGGATGAGCGCCGCCTGCCACTCGCCGGCGAGGCTGACCGAGACCTGGCGCACGCGCTCGTCGCGCCCACGCGCGTATGCGTTGATCTCTTCCAGCAGGCGCACCTTATCGGCGAAGGCCATGTCGGTGAGGGGGCTGTCCTCGGCGTAGAGGGCGCGGTTGGTGCCGGCGGGGGCGGGGCTGAGCCGGCCGCTGTGGCCACGCGCGACCGCGCGTACGGCGTCGCCGGCGCGGCGGATCGCCGCCTCGCTCAGCTCGGTCGAGTGGGCGTAGCCGACCGCCTCGTCGGCGACCGCGCGCAGGCCGAAGCCCTGGGCGGTGTCGAAGGTCGCACTCTTGAGCCGCCCGTCGTCGAAGGCGAAGCTCTCGGACTGGCAGTATTCCAGGAACAGTTCGCCGTCGTCGGCGCCGCCGAGGGAGTCGGCGACCAGGCGCGTGGTGCGCGCGCGGTCGAGACCGACGCGGGTGAAGAACAGCCGCTCCAGCTCCGCCAGGTTGCTCATGGTTGTCTCCGGTTCAGGGTCGGGCGCCGGGCGCGGCGTTCCGCCACCTGCAAACATAGGCGAGACGGAGGCCGATTTCACCCCGCCGTCGCACTCGGTTGCACCCTGGCATCAGCGCTTGTGATTGCGCCGACGCCTATTGTAAGGTCTTCCGCGTGCGGGCTGGGGACCTGCCCGCGTGGCGGTTGGCGGCGGGGTCGCGGGTAAGGTTGCGCGCGAGACCCGGCATGGCGTGCTCGGCGTCGCGCCGCGTCAAGGCCGGCGTCCTTATCGGGGGACTGACATCGACATGACGTTTCGAAGTGCCTTGACCGGCTTTGCGGCGGGCGTCGGCCTCGCCATGGCCGGTGGATCGGCCGCGTTCGCCCAGGCGGTGCCGTGGCAGTTGGGCTTCCAGCCGGCGGCGAGCCCGGTGATGGACCAGATCGCCCGGTTTCACGACTTCCTGCTGATCATGATCACGGCGATCACGCTGTTCGTGCTCGCCCTGCTGCTCTACGTGATGTACCGCTTCAACGCCCGCCGCAACCCGATGCCCTCCACCACCACCCACAACACGGTGATCGAGGTGTTGTGGACGGTAATTCCGATTCTAATCCTGGTGCTGATGGCGGTGCCGTCCTTCAAGCTGCTGTATTTTGGCGACCGGGCCGCCAACCCCGAGATGACCCTGAAGGCGATCGGCCAACAATGGTACTGGACGTACGAGTACCCGGACCACGGCAACTTCACCTTCGATGCCGTGATGGTGGCGGACAGCGACATCAAGCCGGGGCAGCTGCGCCTGTTGGAGACCGACAACTCCGTGGTGTTGCCGGTCAACACCGACATCCGCATCCTGGTGACCGCGAGCGACGTGATCCACGCCTGGGCGATCCCCGCCTTCGGCGTGAAGATGGACGGCTATCCGGGCAAGCTGAACGAGACCTGGGTGCGGATCGAGAAGGAAGGGGTCTACTACGGCCAGTGCTCGGAGCTGTGCGGCACCAACCATGGCTTCATGCCGATCCGGGTGGAAGCGGTCTCGAAGGAGAAGTTCGCGGCCTGGACCAAGGACGCGCAGAAGAAGTTTGCGAAGGCCGATCAGCCGGCCGCGACCCCTGTGCGGTTGGCGGCCGAGGCGGTTCGCTGACGATTCGAAAGGTCAGGACAGATGGCAGGCACCAGCACTGAGGCGGCCCACGCGGGGCACGAGGTTCACCCGACCGGTCTGCGGCGGTGGCTCTATTCGACCAATCACAAAGACATCGGCACGATGTACCTGATCTTCGCGGTCATCGGCGGGCTGATCGGTGGGCTGATGTCGCTGTTGATTCGGCTCGAGCTGGCGCAGCCGGGCATGCAGTTCATCACCGACTATCATTTCTTCAATGTGCTGACCGCCGGCCACGGCCTGATCATGGTGTTCTTCATGGTCATGCCGGCGTTCATCGGCGGCTTCGGCAACTGGATCGTGCCGCTGATGATCGGGGCGCCGGACATGGCGTTCCCGCGCATGAACAACATCAGCTTCTGGCTGCTGATCCCGGCGATCGTGCTGCTGCTGGCCTCGGTCTTCGTCGGCGGCGCCGGCACGGGGTGGACCATCTATCCGCCGCTCTCCGGCATCACCGGGCATCCCTCGCCGGCGGTCGATCTCGCCATCTTCTCGCTGCACTTGGCCGGCGCCTCGTCGATCCTGGGCGCGATCAACTTCATCACCACGATCCTCAACATGCGCGCGCCTGGCATGACCTTGCACAAGATGCCGCTGTTCGTGTGGTCGATCCTGGTGACGGCGTTCCTGCTGCTGCTGTCGATGCCGGTACTCGCCGGCGCGATCACCATGCTGCTGACCGACCGCAATTTTGGCACCCATTTCTTCGTCGCGTCGGGGGGCGGGGATGCGGTCCTCTTTCAGCATCTGTTCTGGTTCTTCGGCCATCCGGAAGTTTACATCCTGGTCGTGCCGGGCTTCGGTATCGTCAGCCAGGTGGTCGCCACCTTCTCGAAGAAGCCGGTGTTCGGCTATCTCGGCATGGCCTACGCCATGGTCGCGATCGGCGGCATCGGCTTCGTGGTGTGGGCGCACCACATGTATACCGTCGGCATGGGTGTGGACGTACGCGCCTACTTCGTGGCGGCGACGCTGGTGATCGCCGTGCCCACGGGGATAAAGATCTTCTCGTGGATCGCCACCATGTGGGGCGGCTCGATCGAGTTCAAGACGCCGATGTTGTGGGCAGTCGGCTTCATCTCCCTGTTCACGCTCGGCGGCGTGACCGGCGTGGTGCTGGCCAATGCCGGCCTCGACATGGCTCTACACGATACCTACTACGTGGTCGGCCACTTCCACTACACCATGTCGATGGGGGCGCTGTTCGGTATCTTCTGCGGCTTCTATTACTGGATCGGCAAGATGAGCGGCCGCCAGTATCCGGAGGCCCTCGGCAAGCTGCACTTCTGGATCACGTTCATCGGGGTCAATCTGCTGTTCTTCCCGATGCATTTCTCGGGCCTGGCCGGCATGCCGCGGCGCATCCCGGACTACCCGGACGCCTACGCCGGCTGGAACCTGGTGTCCTCACTCGGTGCCTATATTTCCTTCGCGGGGGCGATCTTGTTCATCTACATCTGCTTCCGCACCTTCGCCGCCGGGCAGAAGGTGGCGGAGAATCCCTGGGGCGCGGGCGCGACCACGCTGGAATGGACGGTGACCTCGCCGCCGCCGTTCCATTCGTTCCACGATCTGCCGCGCATCCGCTAGCGGCGGGCCGGCGGCGGCGCGATGAGCGAGATCGGCTCCCTGGCGGCCCTGCCGCGGAGCTCCGCGGCGGAGCCCGCGCTCCGTGACTATGTGGCGGTGCTCAAGCCGCGGGTGATGTCGCTGGTGGTGTTCACCGGCCTGGTCGGCCTGGTGATGGCGCCGGCGCCGCTGCACCCACTGCTCGCGCTGGTCGCGGTCCTCTGCATCGGGATCGCGGCCGGGGCGGCGGGTGCCATCAACAACTGGTACGACCGCGACATCGACCGGCTGATGACGCGCACCCGGGACCGCGCCGTGCCGGCCGGTCGCATGGCGCCGGAGACGGCGCTCGGCTTCGGCTGCACGCTGGCCACCTTCGCCGTGGTGGTGATGGGGCTCGCGCTCAACTGGCTGGCGGCGGCGTTGCTGGCGGCGAGCGTGCTGTTCTACGTGGTGGTCTACACCATGTGGCTGAAGCGGGCGACTCCGCAGAACATCGTCATCGGCGGCGCCGCTGGCGCGTTTCCGCCGGTGATCGGTTGGGCCGCGGCGACCGGGGACATCGCTCCCGCCGCGATGGCACTGTTTCTGATCATCTTCGTGTGGACGCCGCCGCATTTCTGGGCGCTCGCCCTGTTCCGCGCGGGCGAGTACGCGCGGGCCGGGGTGCCGATGCTCCCGGTGGTCGCCGGCGCGGCACGCACGCGCCGCGACATCCTGCTCTACAGCGTGGCGCTGCTGCCGGTCAGCCTGCTGCCGGCGGCCCTTGGCACCGGTGGCAGAGTCTATGTCGCCGGGGCTGTGGTCCTCGGCCTCCTGTTCATCGTGGGCGCGCTCGGCCTGCGCCAGGGCGGCGGCGAGGCGCCCGCCAGGCGCCTGTTCGGCTTTTCCATCCTCTATCTCTTCCTGTTGTTTGCGCTGCTCGTGATCGAGCGGCAGACGGGCCTGGTGTCTTGAGATGGCGATCGGCGAACGGCATCGGCAGCAGCGCGCGAAGAACTTCGCGCTGGCCGGGGCGTTGTTCGGCCTGGTCGTGCTGTTCTTCCTGGTCACCCTGGTGAAGATGAAGGGGGGCTGAGTGGCGGGGCGCGCGGACAACAGGCGGCGGACGGCGCTGGCGCTCTTCGGGCTGGTGGCGGGCATGGCCGCGCTCACCGCGGCCTCGGTGCCGCTCTACCGCCTGTTCTGCCAGGTGACCGGCTTTGGCGGCACGCCGCGCGTGGCGATCGCGGCGCCGGAAGGAACGCGGCCCGAGACGGTGGTGGTGCGCTTCGATGCCAACGTGTCGCGCGAGTTGCCATGGCGTTTCGAGCCGGTGCAGCGCGAAATGACGGTCCGCCTGGGCGAGAACGTACTCGCCTTCTACCGCGCCACCAACCTCTCGGCGCGGCCGGTGACCGGCGCGGCCACCTTCAACGTGACACCCGACATCGCCGGGCCCCACTTCAACAAGCTCGCCTGCTTCTGCTTCACCGAGCAGACCCTCGCCCCGGGCGAGAGCATCGAGATGCCGGTCTCCTTCTTCGTCGATCCCGCCCTGCTGGATGATCTCAACGCCCGGGGCACCACGGCGATCACCCTCTCCTACACCTTCTTCACCGCGCCAGGGCCGCGTCAGGCGCTGACCGCGACCCGCCCGCCGGGCGGTTGAGGCAACCGCCCCGGCCGCGCGCTCGACCCCGCCACCCGCTGACACCGACCCAGGAAGAACCGACATGGCCCAGACCCACGCCCCCGCCAAAGCCCACGCAACCGCCGGCGGGCACGACTATCATCTGGTCGACCCCAGCCCCTGGCCGGCGGTCGGCGCGCTCGGCGCGCTGGTGACCACGGTCGGTGCCGTCCTTTACATGCGCGACGTGACCGGCTGGGGCCTGACGCTCGGCATCCTGCTCCTGATCTACACCATGTTCGCCTGGTGGAAGGACGTGGTGAACGAGGCCACCTTCGAGGGCCACCACACGCCGGTGGTGCAGATCGGCATGCGCTATGGCATGGCGCTGTTCATCGCGTCCGAGGTGATGTTCTTCGTCGCCTTCTTCTGGGCGTTCTTCGATTCCAGCCTGTTCCCGCGGGAAGCGACCGGACCGCAATGGCCGCCGACGGGGATCGAGCCTCTCGATACCTGGGACATCCCCTTCCTCAATACCCTGATCCTGCTCACGTCGGGGACCACCGTGACCTGGGCGCACCACGAGATTCGCGAAGGGCACACGGCGCGGGCGACCAAGGCGCTTGCCCTGACCGCAGCACTCGGCGCCATCTTCCTGGCGCTCCAGGCCTACGAGTACGTGCACGCCAGCTACACCCTGAAGAGCGGCATCTACGGCGCCACCTTCTACATCGCGACCGGGTTCCATGGCGGGCACGTCTTCATCGGCACGGTGTTCCTGATCGTCTGCACGTTCCGCTGCCACTTCGGCCACTTCAAGCCGGATCATCATTTCGGCTTCGAGGCGGCGGCGTGGTACTGGCACTTCGTCGACGTGGTCTGGCTGTTCCTGTTCTGCGCCGTCTATTGGTGGGGCAACTCCTGAGGCGGGAGCGGGCACGCGCGCCATGAGCGGCGCGCCCCCCGCCGCGCTGCGCTCGCCGCTCTCGACCGGTCTTCGCTGCCGCTGCCCGCGCTGCGGGCAGGGCAAGCTCTTCGCCGGCTATCTCACGGTCGCGCCGGTCTGTGGGGTGTGCGGGCTCGACCTCTCGCGCCATGATTCGGGCGACGGACCGGCAGTGTTCGTGATTCTGATCCTGGGACTGGCCGTGGTTGGGCTGGCGCTGGTCGCCGAAATCACGCTGCAGCCGCCGCTCTGGCTGCACATGCTGGTGTGGACCCCGGTCGTGATCGGCGGTTCCCTGGCGCTGCTCCGCCCCCTCAAGGGCTTGATGATCGCGCTGCAATACCGCAACCAGACCGCCGGCTTCGAGGGCTGAGGCGGTGCCGCGTCGCTTCCGCCCGCGGCTGGTCCCCACCCTGACCGCGATTCCCATGCTGCTGGTGCTGCTCGGCCTTGGCCTCTGGCAGGTTCAGCGCCACGAATGGAAGTCGGCGTTGAATGCCGAGCGCCTCGCCCGCTTCGGCCAGGCGGCCGTAGCCCTGCCGGCGGAGGTCGCCGACCCGGCCGCCTTCGATCTGCGCTCCGTCATGGTCGAAGGTCGTTTCGACCATGGCCGCGAGATGCTTCTGCAAAGCCGCAGCCGGAATGGCGAGGCGGGAGTCGAGGTGATCGCGCCGCTTCTCCGCCTGACCGGCGCCCCGGTCCTGGTCAACCGCGGCTTCGTGCCGTTGGCGCGAACCGACCCGGCGCGCCGCAGCGCAGGCCAGGTGGCAGAGATCGTCAGCATCCAAGGGGTGCTGCGCCTGCCGGGCCGGGTAGGCTATTTCGTGCCCGCCAATGATCCGGCGCGGGGCCTCTGGTTCAGCATCGATGTCGCCGCCATGGCGCGTACGGCGGGACTGGTTGGCGCCCTGCCGCTGGTGGTGGAGGCCGGCGGCGCGGCGAGCCCGGGCGGGCTGCCGGTTCCCTTCGCCCCGCCCGAGGCGCTGCACGACCCGCACCTCTCCTACGCGCTGACCTGGTTCGCCCTTGCCCTCGCCCTGGTCGTGGTCTACCTCGTCTACCATCTCCAGATCGGCAAGGCGGAGCGCTGACACGATGGATGCCCGCGGCGCCTACGGGGCGCTCGAGCGCCGTTTCAAGCACCTGGCTGACCTGCGCGGGGCGGTGGCGGTGTTGCAATGGGACTCGGCGGCGATGATGCCCCCGGGGGGCGCCGGCGCGCGCGCCGACCAGTTGGAGACCCTGGCCCTCCTCGCCCATCGCACCCTGGCCGCGCCCGAGATCGTCGACCTGCTCGCCGCCGCGGCCACGGCCGAGCTGGACGACTGGCAGCGCGCCAACCTCGGCGAGATGCGCCGCGAGTGGCTGCACACGACCGCGGCCGACGAGGCCCTGGTTGCGGCGCTCACACGCGCGACGTCGGAGTGCGAGCACCGCTGGCGCACGGCGCGCGCCGCCAACGACTTCGCCGGGGTGCAGCCGCTGCTGGCGCGGGTGCTGGCGCGGGTGCGCGAGGTGGCGGCCGCCAAGGCGGCGGCCATGGGGTGCGAACCCTATGACGCGCTGCTCGACGAATACGAGCCCGGCGCCCGCGCCGAGCGGATCGATGCGATCTTCGCCGCCGTCGAGGCGTTCCTGCCGGGGTTGCGCGACGCCGCCCTCGCCGCCCAGGCGCGCCGGCCGGCGCCTTTGCCGCTCAGCGGTCCCTTCCCCATTGCGCGCCAGCGCGCCCTCTGCGAGCGGCTGATGGGCGTGGTCGGCTTCGACTTCGCGCATGGCCGCCTCGACGTCAGCCACCATCCCTTCTGCGGCGGGGTGCCGACCGATGTCCGCATCACCACGCGCTTCGCCGCCGACGATTTTGCCCAATCATTGATGGCGGTGCTCCACGAGTGCGGCCATGCCGGCTACGAGCGCGGATTGCCCAAGGTGTGGGACGGCCAACCGGTCGGGCGCGCGCGCAGCATGAGCTTGCACGAAAGCCAGTCGCTGCTGCTCGAGATGCAGGTCTGCCGCTCGCCCGCCTTCGTCGCCTTCGCCGCGCCCTTGATGCGCGAGGCGTTCGGCGGCGACGGTCCCGAATGGAGCGCGGACAACCTGGTGCGCCACTATCTCAGGGTCGCGCCCGGCCTGATTCGGGTGGACGCGGACGAGATCACCTATCCCGCCCACGTCATCCTGCGCTATCGGCTGGAGCGGGCCCTCCTTTCCGGTGACCTGCCGCTCGGCGACCTGCCGGGGGCGTGGGCCGAGGGCATGCGCCGGCACCTGGGGCTCAGCCCGCCGGACGACCGCGACGGTTGCCTGCAGGACATCCACTGGTTCGGCGGCAGCTTCGGCTATTTCCCGACCTATACCCTGGGCGCCATGACCGCGGCGCAGCTTTACGATGCCGCCGGGGGGCAGGTGCCGGACCTGGAGGTCGGCATCCGCGCCGGCGAGTTGCAGCCGCTGCGGGCCTGGCTGGGGGCGAACGTGCACGGCCTCGCCTCGCTGCTGCCGACCGAGGATCTGATCACCCGGGCGACCGGGCGGCCGCTGGATCCGGCGATCTACCGGCGCGCCCTCGAGCGGCGCTATCTCTCGATTTGAGATGGGTTGCCGGGTCCGCCGCCCGCCGCTAGGGTGGCGCCCTTCTCGCGAGGACAGAGGGACGTGCGCTACATCTCGACCCGTGGGCAGGCGCCGGCGCTCTCCTTCGAAGACGTGCTCCTGGCCGGGCTTGCCCCCGACGGCGGCCTCTACCTGCCGGAGACGTGGCCGCAGCTTCTACCGGCCGAGATCGCCGCCCTCGCGGGGCTCAGCTACGCCGAGGCCGCGGCGCGGTTGGTGCAGCCGTTCGTCGGCGACACCTTCCCGCCCGCCGAGCTCGCGCGCATCATGGTCGAAGCCTATCGGCGCTTCGACCATCCGGCGGTCGCGCCGCTTGCGCAATTCGGGCCGGGCGAATGGCTGCTCGAACTGCATCATGGGCCGACCCTCGCCTTCAAGGATCTCGCGCTCCAAGTGCTCGGGCTGATGTTCGACCGGGTGCTGGCCCGGCGCCGGCAGCGGCTCACCGTGGTCGCCGCGACCTCGGGCGATACCGGCTCGGCGGCGATCGAGGCCTGCCGCGACCGGGCCGCCATCGACCTGTTCGTGCTGCACCCTCGGGGCCGCGTCTCCGACGTGCAGCGCCGGCAGATGACCACGGTCTGGTCCGACAACATCCACAACCTGGCGATCGAGGGCACCTTCGACGACTGCCAGGCGCTGGTGAAGGCGATGTTCGCCGACGCCGCCTTGCGCGACGATCTCCGGCTGGGTGCGGTCAACTCGATCAACTGGGCGCGCATCATGATGCAGGTGGTCTATTACGTGACCGCCGCGGTGGCGCTCGGCGCACCGGAGCGGAGCATCGCCTTCGCCGTGCCGACCGGCAATTTCGGCGACGTCTACGCGGGCTACGCGGCGCACCAGATGGGTCTGCCGGTCGCGCGCCTGCTGGTCGCCACCAACCAGAACGACATCCTGGCGCGGTTCCTGGCGAGCGGCGTCTACGCCCGGGGCGAGGTGCACGCGACCGCGAGCCCGAGCATGGACATCCAGGTGGCCAGCAACTTCGAGCGGCTGCTATTCGACCTCTATGACCGCGAGGGCGCTGCCGTCGCCGACGCCATGGCGGCCTTTGCCGCCTCGGGGTGGCTCGACGTCGGCGAGGCGCGCCTGGAGCGGGCGCGGGCGCTGTTCGAGGGGTGCGCGGTGGACGAAGGCGGGGCGGCGGCGGCCATCGCCCGCGTCCACCGCGAGACCGGGATCGTGATCGACCCCCACACGGCGGTCGGGGTCGCGGCCGGGGCGGCCTGCCGGGGCGATCCGGCTGTTCCCATGGTGTTCCTGGCCACCGCCCATCCGGCCAAGTTTCCCGGCGCCGTGGCGGCCGCGACCGGCCTGGCGCCGGCGCTTCCCCCTAGGCTCGCCGATCTCGCCCAGCGGCCGGAGCGGTTCGATGCCTTGCCAAACGATCTGGAGATCGTCAAAGCTTATGTCCGGTCCCGGGCGCGAACGGTCGCGCCCCGGTAATCTCGGCGAGTACCCATGACAGGCAGACGGCGGCTGAAGGAACGGACGGCCGACGCCGATTCCGGCATTGCCGTGACCACCCTACCGTCGGGCCTCCGGGTCGTCTCCAGTGTCATGGCCCATGTCGAGACCGCCTCCGTCGGGGTCTGGGTGGATGCCGGCGCGCGCTACGAGACGCGCGAGATGAACGGCGTCGCCCACCTTTTGGAGCACATGGCGTTCAAGGGCACCGAGCGGCGCACCGCCCGCGGCATCGCCGAGGAGATCGAATCGGTCGGCGGCCACATCAACGCATACACCGCGCGCGAGCACACCGCCTACTACGCGCGCGTGCTGAAGGAGGACGTGCCGCTCGCGGTCGATCTGCTGGCCGACATCCTGCAGCATTCCACCTTCCACGACGCCGAGCTGGAGCGCGAGCGGACCGTCGTGATCCAGGAGATCGGCCAGGCCCGCGACACCCCCGACGACGAGGTGTTCGACCTGTTCCAAGAGACCGCCTTCCCCGGTCAGTCCCTGGGGCGCTCGATCCTGGGCACGGCGGACGGGGTGGCGGCGATGCCGCGCCGGGCGCTGATCGACTACATGTCCGGCCACTACCGGGCGCCGCGCATGGTGGTGGTCGGCGCCGGCAAGGTCGATCATGACCGCCTGGTGGAGTTGGCGTCCGCAGGGTTCGCCAGCCTGCCCGGCGCGAGCGCCAGCCCGCTCGAGCCCGCGCGTTATGTCGGCGGCGACTTCCGCGCCGAGCGCCCGCTGGAACAGGTGCACCTGGTGCTCGGCTTCCCCGGCGTCGCCTATCACGACCCCGACTTCTATGCCAAGGAGGTGCTCTCGGTCCTGCTCGGCGGCGGCATGTCCTCGCGCCTGTTTCAGGAGGTGCGCGAGGAGCGTGGGCTCGCCTATTCGATCTTCTCCTTCGCTTCCTCCTACGTCGACGGCGGGCTGTTCGGGGTCTATGCCGGCACCGGCGCCGAACAGGTGGCGACGCTCCTGCCCGTGGTCTGCGACGAAATCCTCAAGGCGACGAGTGGCATCACGGCGGCGGAGGTGAACCGCGCCCGCGCCCAGATCAAGGCGGGCGTGCTGATGAGCCTGGAGAGTTCGTCGTCGCGCGGCGAGCAGTTGGCGCGGCAGATGCTGGTGTTCGGCCGCCCGATCCCGACCGCCGAGATCATCGAGCGCATCGAGGCGGTGGACGGCGCGGCGGTTCAGCGCGTGCTGCAGCGCATTTTGGCGGCCGGCCAGCCGACCTTGGTCGGCATCGGCCCGGTCGCGGAGATGCCGGATTATGGCCAGGTCCTGGCGCGGCTTCAGTAAGCCCGGCTGGCCGGGCGAGGGCTGGGGCAACTCGGTCGCCGGCCTGCTGCGTGGCAGCCAGGAGCCGGCAGCGACCCCGGTACTCTCGGCCGAGCGCCTTTATCTCAGGCCGCCGCGCGCTTCCGACTGGGAGGCGTGGTCGCACTTGCGCGAGACCAGCCGCGACTTCCTGGAGCCGTGGGAGCCCGCGTGGTCACCCGATGCTTTGGCGCGCAATGCGTATCTGCGCTTGCTCCGCCGCCACGCCCGCGACATGCGCGAGGGCACCGGGTTCGCCTTCTTCGTCTTCCGCCATGCCGACGACCGGCTGGTCGGCGGCGTCAGCCTCGGCAACGTGCAGCGCGGCGTGGCGCAGAGCTGCTGCCTCGGCTACTGGGCGGGGCTGCCCCATGCCCGCCAGGGCCACATCACGGCGGCGGCGCGCCGGCTGCTCCCGTTCGTGTTCGACACCCTCGGTCTGCACCGGCTTGAGGCGGCCTGCCTGCCGGCGAACGCAGCGAGCCAGGGCGTGCTGCGCAAGCTCGGCTTTACCCACGAGGGGCTGGCACGGCGCTACTTGCGCATCAACGGCGAATGGCACGACCACCTGCTGTTCGCCCTGCTCGAGGAGGACTGGCGCCGGCAAAGGCGCGGGTAGGCACGGCCGGACCAGGCAGCGCCAGCCACGACCGCGAGCGATGATGCGGTTTCGCGATTCTCACGACGGAGAGCAGGTCCATGGCGGCGGATATGAAGCGGCTGTTCAAACGCCTCTGGCACGGCGACGCGGCAATGGAAGAATGGACCGCAGCCGTGGCGGGTGGCGCCGTCGACACGGTCACCGACGATGTCATCGTGGTTTCTTCCCACTATGCCTTCGGTAACGTGACGGCCATCCGCACCGCCGAGGGGCTGGTGCTGCTCGATATCGGCAGCCGGGAGACCGCGGAGCAGACCCTCGCCGCCATCCGCCGCTGGGACGACAGCCCGGTTCATGCCGTGATCTATACCCATGGGCACATCGACCACACATGGGGTGCGCGGCTGCTCGATCGGGAGGCGGATGCGAAGGGCATCCGACGAACGCGCATTGTCGCGCACCGGAATGTCCTGTGGCGCTTCAAGCGCTATGACGATTCGCACGGCCTGAACACGGTCGTCATGGGCAGGAGCTAATTCGGGGACACAATACTTATCTCCGGAGATCGACGGGCGGAATTAAGTATTGTGTCCCCGAAACTAATGTGTGGCTCGCCCCGCGGAGACCGCGCTTTACGCGCGGCCCGAGAAGCTCGAGAGCATGCTGAACTCGACGCCGACCTTGGCCGCGGACCGGGTCCATTTGCGCCCCTGATCGGGGTCGAACACCAGCTCCTCGTCGGCCGGCGCGTGCAGCCAGCCGTTGGCCTGGATCTCGGAGTCGAGCTGCCCCGGCGCCCAGCCGGCGTAGCCGAGGGCGACCAGGGAGCGGCGCGGTCCGCGTCCCTCGGCCATGGCGCGCACGACGTCGATGGTGGCGGTGAGACCGATGCGGTCGTTCACCACCAGGGTCTCGTCGCGGCGGTACTCGGCCGAATGCAGCACGAAGCCGCGCGAGGTCTCCACGGGGCCACCGAAGTGGATGTTGATCTGGTTCGCGGGCTGCGCCGCCTTGATGCCGAGCTGGGTGAGGAGATCGGGGAAGGTGAGGAAATTGATCAGCTTGTTGACCACGATTCCCATCGCCCCCTCGGCCGAATGGGCACAGATGTAGACGACCGACTTGGCGAAGCGCTGATCGCCCATGGTCGGCATGGCGATCAACAGCTGTCCGGTCAGGGTGTCGCCACTCGCTTCGGCCATGGATCCCGCTTCGCCTTCGCGTCGGGCGCGTGCCAGCACCCGCATCGCGACATTGTGACAGATAGTTCTGCTAAGAATTGGCTATGTTCGGCCTCCAGGCAACCCCGCAAACCATGATTTGACCGGTAGTGCCCCGCTTCCGCATCTGCGCACCTGTACTCGCCGTGTTCCTCGCGGCCGGCCCCGCGGCCGCGGCCGACGCGAGCGCCTGGGTGGAGAACCCCCACGCTTGGCTGCGGCTGATCGCCGCCGCGCCGACGGTCGGCGCCGAGGACGGGATCGCGCTCGGGCTGCAGTTTCGCCTCGACGAGGGCTGGAAGATCTACTGGCGCACGCCGGGCGATGCCGGCTATCCGCCGGTGGTGGACTGGTCGGGATCGACCAATCTGGCGGCGGCACGCGTCGACTGGCCGGCGCCCTCCCGCTCGCTCGAGGAAGGCGGGCTCGTCACCTATGGCTACAAGGGCGACGTGGTCCTCCCGGTCGCGGCGACGTTGGCCCGCGCGGGCGCGCCGCTCGCCCTCCGGGCTCGGGTCGACTACATGGTGTGCGAGACCATCTGCATCCCGTTCACCGCCGCTCTCGCCCTGGAGGTGCCGGCGGGGCCGGCGGCGTCGGGGCGCCATGCCGGGACGATCCAGGCGGCGCTGCTGCGCGTGCCGTTGCCGGAGGCGGTCGGCCCGATCCGCATCGCGGCGGTCGCGGCGACCGGTTATGGTGGTCGCCAGACGCTCGAGGTGGTTGCGGAGACGGCGACGCCCTCGCTCCTGAACCAGCCCGACCTGTTTATCGAGGGGCCGCCGACTTTCCAATTCGGCACTCCCCTGGCGCGGCTCGTCGACGGCGGCAGGCGGGCCGAGTTCCGCGTGCCCGTGACCGCCCAGCCGGGAGCGCCGGCCCTCGGCGCGACCCCCCTCACGCTCACGCTGGTAGACGGCGCACGCGCAATCGAGGCGGTGCGGGTGCCGGCGGTGGCGCCGGGCGGCGCCGGCGTGCCGTGGGCGATCCTGGCGATCGCGCTCCTGGGCGGGCTGATCCTCAACCTGATGCCCTGCGTGCTGCCGGTGCTCTCGCTCAAGCTGCTCGGCGTGATCACTTACGGCGGCGCCGCGCGCGGGCGCATCCGGCTCGCGTTCCTGACCTCGGCGGCCGGCATCGTGGCGTCGTTCCTGCTGCTCGCCGGCGGCACCATCCTGCTGCAGGCGGGGGGGATCGCCGTCGGCTGGGGCATGCAGTTCCAGGCGCCGGTGTTCCTGGCGGCGATGACCTTGGTACTGGTGCTGTTCGCGGCCAATCTGTTCGGCCGGTTCGAGATTCCCTTGCCGCGCGCGTTCGCCGCCCTGGCCGAGGGCGAACCGCGGCGGGGGCTGGCCGGCGACTTCCTGACCGGCGCCTTTGCCACCCTGCTGGCGACCCCCTGCTCGGCGCCATTCCTCGGCACCGCCCTCGGCTTCGCGCTGTCGCGGGGGGCGGGGGAGATCATCCTGGTCTTCCTCGCCCTCGGCCTCGGCATGGCGCTGCCCTATCTGGCGGTGGCCGCCGCGCCGGCGCTGGTTGCGCGCCTGCCCCGGCCCGGGCCCTGGATGCGCTGGCTGCGGGCGGGGCTCGGCCTGCTCCTGGTCGGCACCGCGCTCTGGTTGCTGTGGGTGCTGGGGCGCCAGTTGGGACCTTGGGTCGGGGTCGCCGGCGGCCTGGCCGCGCTGGTGGTGCTGGGCAGCCTGGCGTTGCCTCCAGCCGCCCAGCGGGTGCGCCAGGCCGGGGCGGCGGTGGGTGCGCTCGCGCTCCTCGCCGTGGCGCTGGTGCCGACGGCGCACGCGCCGGCCGCGCCGGAGAGGAGTGGCGGCATCGCTTGGCAGCCGTTCGCGCCGGCGCTGATCGGCGAGGCGGTCGCGCAAGGCCGGGTGGTGTTCGTCGACGTGACCGCCGACTGGTGCGTGACCTGCCTGGTGAACAAGAAGCTGGTGGTGAAAGACGCCCAGGTACGGGCGCGGCTGAACGCGCCCCATGTGCTCGCCTTGCAGGCCGACTGGACCCAGCCCAACGCGGCGATCGGGGCCTATCTTGCGGGTTTCGGCCGCTATGGCATCCCGTTCAACGTGGTTTACGGCGAGGCGGCGCCCCAAGGCATCGTGCTGCCCGAGGTGCTGACCAGGGATGCCGTGCTGGCGGCGCTCGAGCGAGCGGGGGGGCGGGTCGCAGGCCGGAGCCCGTGAGACCGCCCGGCCCGATTGCCCTTTGCCGGGATCGCCCCTATTTTCAAGTCACTTTCGCGCGTGCGCGAACCCCGGTTTCAGATTCCAGCCATCGAAGGGAAACGGACATGCCTATCCAGGTCGGGCAGAGGATGCCGAGCGTAACGCTGCGCGTGATGACCGACGCCGGCGTCAAGGAAGTCGCCACCGGCGACTTGTTCAAGGGCAAGAAGGTGGCGCTGTTCGGGGTGCCCGGCGCGTTCACGCCGACCTGCTCGGCCAAGCACCTGCCGAGCTACATCGACAACTCGGCCAAGCTGAAGGAGAAGGGCGTGGATGCGATCGCCTGCGTGTCGGTGAACGATGCCTTCGTCATGGGCGCCTGGGGCAAGGCACAGAACGCCGGCGACAAGGTGATGATGCTGGCCGACGGCAACGGCGAGTTGGCCAAGCAGCTCGGGATCGAGCTGGACGCCTCCAAGAACGGCCTCGGCATGCGCAACAAGCGCTTCTCGATGCTGGTCGAGGACGGCGTGGTCAAGCAGCTCAACCTGGAAGCAGCGGGCGAGTACAAGATCAGCGACGCCGAGACCCTGCTGAAGCAGATCTGAAGCGGTCGCGCGGCCGGGCACCGCTCGGCCCCGTTTCAGCCCTCGGGTGTCAGCCCTCGCGCGCGTGGTCTTCGAGGCCCTTCCTTGCGAGGGTATCGGCGCGCTCGTTGCCGGCGTGACCGGTATGGCCGCGCACCCAGCGGAACTCGACCTCGTGCCCGACGAGCAGCGCGTCGAGCTGCTGCCAGAGGTCGAGATTCTTCACCGGCTTCTTGGCGGCGGTGCGCCAGCCGCGCACCTTCCACTGCGGCAGCCAGCGGGTGATCCCCTCCTTCAGGTACTGGCTGTCGGTATAGAGGACCGCGCGCACCCGGCGCTTGAGGGCGGCGATGGCGCGGATCGCCGCGGTCAGCTCCATGCGGTTGTTGGTGGTGAGGGTCTCGCCGCCGGATAGCTCGCGGCTGTGGCCGCGGTAGGTCAGGATCGCCCCCCAACCGCCCGGTCCCGGATTGCCGGAGCAGGAGCCGTCGGTGTGGATCTCGACCCGCTCCTCCGCCTTGGCCGCCGGGGTCATTCGATCCCGTACTCGCCGGCGCCGCCGACGCGCTGGTGAAAGCGCAGTTTCTTCAAATACTCGCGCGGGTCGCGGCGCACCACCAGCGCCCCGTCGGCCTGGTGCAGCCAGTCGTAAAGACGGGTCAGCAGGAAGCGCAGCGCCGCACCCCGGGCGAGGATCGGCAGCGCCGCGACCTCCGCCGCCGCCAGGGGGCGCACCCGCCGGTACTCGCGCAGCAGCACGCGCGACTTGGTGGCGTTGAAGTCGCCCGCCGGCTCGAAGCACCAGGCGTTCAGGCAGACGGCGATGTCGTAGGCGAGGAAGTCGTTGCAGGCGAAGGTGAAATCGATCAGGCCCGAGAGCCGCTCCTGCTGGAAGAAGACGTTGTCGGGGAACAGATCGGCGTGGATTACGCCCTCGGGCAGAGCGCGCGGCCAGGCGCCTGCGAGGGCGGCGAGCTCTGCGCCGATGGTGCGCGCAAGATCGGCGGCGACCTCGTCGGCGCGCTCCCGGCAGCCGGCGTAGAGGCGCTGCCACCCCTCGAGGCCGAGCGCATTCTCGCGCCGGAGCGCGAGCCCCTGCCCCGCCAGGTGCATCCCTGCCAAGGCCCGCCCGACCTCGGCGCAATGGTGGTTGGCGATGCGCCGCGGCCAGAGCCCTTTGAGAAAGCTGATGATCACGGCCGGGCGGCCCGAAAGCTCGTGTAGCGCCTGTCCATCGCGCGCCTTCACCGGCAGCGGACACGGCACGCCCTGCCGCGCCAGGTGCTCCATCAGCGCCAGGAAGAACGGCAGATCCGCGCGCGCCACGCGCTTCTCGTAGAGGGTGAGAATGTAGTTTCCGCGCTCGGTCAGCAGCAGGTAGTTGGTGTTCTCGGTGCCCTCGGCGATCCCCTTGAGCGAGACCACGGCTCCGATGTCGAAGGCGGCGACGAATGTCGCCACCTCCTCGTCCGTGACCTCGGTGTAGACCGCCATGGCGCAAACATAGCCGTTCGCCATGCGGCTCGGTAGGTGGCTCTGGCCCTTGTCCGCGCCGGATCACGTCTTTACAGTCGCGCGCGATCGTGACCTTCCCGCGGGTGGGCGGTCGCGGCGACTCATAGTCAGCAGATGCGAGAGGATTTCAACCCATGGCCGATCCCGTGATCGCACAAAAGAGCCCGTTCTCCGTCACCGTGGAAGTGGGCAAGACCTATTTCTGGTGCGCCTGCGGTCGCAGCAAGAAGCAACCGTTCTGCGACGGCAGCCATAAGGGTAGCGAGTTCGCGCCGATCCAGTACAAGGCCACCGAGGCCAAGGCCCTCTTTTTCTGCGGCTGCAAGAGATCGGCGAAGAAGCCGCTCTGCGACGGCACGCACAAGTCGCTCTAGGACCCCATTGGGTCGATTCGCCCTGCGCCGGGCGCTGGCCTTGATCGCCGCCCTGCGCCGGGCGCTGCCGTTCCTCGCACCCCTGGTCCTCGCGGCGTGTGCCGCGTTCCAGGGCGACAAGTCGATCGAGTGCCCGTCGGTCCGCATCCTGCAGGAGGGGGCCGAGGTGCGGTTCTTCCGCGCCGGCCCGGGACGCGATCTGACCGATGTCACGGTCGAGGCCAGGTTCGACGGGGTCGGTGGTCAATGCGAGTACGACAAGGGGCGGCTCGAGGTCGCCTTCGTGGTGCAGGCGACCGCCGCCCTCGGCTCGGCGCCCGGCCCGCGGCAGCGCCCGATTCCCTATTTCGTGGCGGTGGTCGACGGCAACGGCCGCATTCTGGCGCGGCAGCGCTTCGAGCTGCCGGTGACCTTTCCCGAGAATTTCCTCCGCGTCGCGGTGCGGGACGAGATCGGCATCGAGCTGCCGCTCGCCAACGTGGTGGAGGCGCCGGACTACACGATCTTCATCGGCTTCGAGCTGAGCCGCGACGAGTTCGACCTGCAGCAGCTCGACCGGCGCCGCTGATGGTTTGGTTGACCGCGCGCGGCCGCGATCGCTATTGTCGATCGACGATGACGTTTCAGGAGTTCGTAGTTCACGCTTGATCCCTGCGGGAGAGATCGGCACTGCCGGCGCCGAAGGAGCAACCGCCCCGGAAACTCTCAGGCAAAAGGACCGCAGGGGGACGTGACTCTGGAAAGTAGGCGGCGCTGTCGCGACCGCCTCACCGAAGAGGAAAAACCGGTGCCTTCGGCGCCGGCCAATCTTTCAGGTCTCTAGACAGAGGGGGCTGAAGGGGTTGCATCCCGCGCGGGCTGCGTCTCTTTGGCTGCACCTCTGCCGGAGATCGCCCGTGTCCGCTGCCGCCGCCCCCCTCCTCGCCACTGCGCTCCGGGATCTGCACGTGGCCAAGGGTGCGCGCATGGTGCCCTTCGCGGGCTACGCCATGCCGGTGCAATACCCGACCGGCATCCTGGCCGAGCACCGGCACACGCGCGCGCTTGCCGGCCTGTTCGATGTCTCCCACATGGGCCAGATCACACTCCGCGGCGCGAATGTGGCGGCGGCGCTCGAACGCCTGGTCCCCGCCGACATCCAGGGCTTGCCCCAGGGCCATGTCCGCTACACCCAGTTCACCAATGCCGACGGCGGCATCCTGGACGACCTGATGGTCACCAACCGCGGCGATCACCTGTTCCTGGT
>SHWA01000017.1 GCA_009693995.1 Alphaproteobacteria bacterium
GGTCGGCGAGGTCGGTGAAAATATCGAAGTCGTTGCGCGCCAGGCCGACGGGCGCAATCGCCTGGTGCATGGCCAGGAAGTAGCGGTCGAGCAGCGAGCAGGCGATGTCGTTGCGCTCGAGCGAGGTGGTGGCCGGCAAGACGATGTCGGCGTGGCGGGCGGTTGGGGTCCACCAGATGTCGTGGACGATGATGGACTCGGGCCGCTGCCATGCCTGCAGCAGGCGGTTGAGGTCCTGGTGGTGATGGAATGGATTGCCACCGCACCAATAGACCAGGCGAACGTCGGGGTAGGTCAGGCGCTTGCCGTCGAAGTCGTACTCGACGCCGGGGTGCAGCAGCATGTCGGAGATGCGAGCCACCGGGATCACGCGCCGGGCGGGGTTGGGTCCGACCGCCCGCTCGATCGCAACTACGTTCGGGCGCGGGTTGCCCATGCCGTTCATGGAGCCATAGCCGAAGCCGAAGCCGCCACCAGGCAGGCCGACCTGGCCGAGAATCGCGGCCAGCGCGATCAACATCCAGAACGGCTGCTCGCCGTACTCGGCGCGCTGCAGCGCCCAGCTCATGGTGAGGAACGTGCGGTTCTCGGCCATGCGCCGGGCGAGGCCGCGGACGGTCGGGGCATCCAGGCCGGTAATGCCGGCGGCCCACGGGGCATCCTTCGGCCGACCGTCGGATTCGCCCAGGATGTAGGCGCGCAGGCGGTCGTAGCCGACCGTATAGCGGTCGAGGAAGGTCTGGTCGTGCAGCCCCTCGACGATCAGGGTGTGGGCGAGGCCCAGCATCAGCGCGGTGTCGGTGCCCGGCGCCGGGCTCAGCCATTCGGGCTCGAGCTCGCTCGCCACGTCGTTCCGGATCGGACCGATGTGGACCACGGGAATCTTCGCCTGCGCCACGCGGTGCAGCCAGACGGCGCCGGTGTGCTCGCCACCGCCGCCGGACTCGATCTGCATGTTCTTGGTCGGCAGGCCGCCGAAGGCGACCAGGAGCGTGGTGTTACCGATCAGCCCATCCCAGCTGCTGTTCGGGCCGCTGACGGTGCGCGTGTCGCCGACGATGCGGGGCACCACGACCATGCCGGCGGCGTAGGAGTAGTTGGTCACCTGTTGGGTCGAGCCGCCATAGCCGTTGGTGAAGCGGTGTAACAGCGTGCGGGCATGGTGCAGCCGGCCGGCACTCGCCCAGCCGTACGAGCCGGCGAAGATCGAGTCGTTGCCGTGCGCGATCTTAACGCGCGCGACCTCGCGTGCCACTAGGCCGAGGACTGTGTCCCACGGCACCGGTACGAAGGGCTCGGCGCCCCGCCGGGTTCGGTCACTCTCGGGACCGTGCTGCAAATAGCCGGCGCGGACGTAGGGCTGGTCGATGCGGGTCGGGCCATAGACCGAGTCGGGGATCGACGCCAGGATCGGCGACGGGACGGAATCACGCCCAACGGGTCGAACGCCCACCAGGCGTCCATCCTCTACCTCGGCCAGGAACGCCCCCCAATGCGAGGCGTGAGGCACGAGACGGCGGCGGTCGCTTGCCATCTTAGGATCCTCGGCTGTCGCGTCGGCGCATGCCCCGCCTCGCGTCGCGCTAGCGGCAAGACTGCTTGATCCGCGCAGTTCTGTCTATTCCGTGCCGCGCCGTGCTCTCTGGCGTCAGCGCAGCGGCGCGGCGGCCTTGGCGAAGGCGATGATCTCGGCCGGCGCCTTGGTCACGCAGCCGACGTCGTAGGGCGGCTGCGGGTCGTATTCGATCTGCAACTGGGTCGCCTTGGCGAAGGTCTCGCCTGCCACCAGCGCGACCAGGCGCAGAGCCATGTCGATGCCCGAGGAGACGCCGGCCGAGGTGATGATCTTGCCCTGTACGATCACCCGCTCCGACGACGGAATGGCGCCATATTCCGCGAGGCGCTCCAGCGCCTGCCAGTGGCTGGTGGCGCGCAAGCCCCGCAGCAGCCCTGCGGCGCCGAGGATGAGAGAGCCGGTGCAGACCGACGTGGTCCAGGTCGTGGTCCGGTGTGTCGCCTGGACCCAGCCGATCACTTCGGGATCGTCGCACAGGGCCTGGGTTTTGGGGCCGCCCGGCACCACCAAGATGTCGGCCCGGGTGACCTCGCTCAAGGCGTAATCGGCGATCAGGCCGAGCCCGCTGGAGCGCGGGCTGGCGCGCAGCTCGCCCTTGCGCTTGGCAACGAATTTCACGTCGGCCTGCGGCAGGCGGCCGATCACCTCGATGGGGCCGACGGCATCCAGGGTCGTCAGGCCGTCGAACAACAGGACCGCGATCTCCATGGTGCACTCTCCCGTGGCCGTGGCGGCTGAAAAGCCGCCGGTCGGGGCAGACACTCCCAGGTTTCGCCGAACCGGTCCAGCTTGCTGGGGGGGTAGCCTTGGGGCAGGCTAGGCCGTCGAGCCGAGCGACCAGGGAGATGGCGATGCCCAACCCTACCCCGACCAGCCCCGGCCAGCCGCGGGGCCATGCGATGCGCCCGACGCTGGCCGGAACCCGCCACATGATCGCGGCCGGCCACCACATGGCGGCCCAGGCGGGATTCCTGATCCTGGAGGCGGGGGGCAACGCCATCGATGCCGGTGTCGCCGCCGGGATCGCCATGGGGGTGTTGCAAAGCGAACTGGTCAACGTCGCCGGCGTCGCGCCGATCATCATCTACCTCGCCGACCGCCGCGAGGTGGTGACCATCAGTGGCCTCGGCACCTGGCCCAAGGCGGCGACGCTCGAGTTGTTCCTGAACGAGCACGCGGGCCAGATCCCCGAGAGCCTGCTGCGCACCGTCGTCCCCGCCGCGCCCGATGCCTGGATCACCGCGCTCGAACGGTATGGGACGCTGTCCTTCGGCGACGTGGCGGCGGCGGCGATCCGCTGCGCGCGCGACGGCTTCCCGATGTATCCGCTGATGGCGCGCTTCATCGCCGAGGAGCAGGAAAGTTATCGCCGCTGGGATGCCAATGCCGCGATCTACCTGCCCGGCGGCACCGTGCCCGAGATCGGCAAGCCGTTTGTGCAGTCGGACCTCGCGCGCACCCTGCAATTCATGGTGGACGAGGAGCGGCGGGCGAGCGGGCAGGGCCGCGTTGCCGGCCTCGCCGCCGCCCGCGACGCCTTCTACCGGGGGGATATCGCCAAGACCATCTGCGACTACCACGCCGCGAACGGCGGTCTCATGACCATGGCCGACATGGCCGCCTTCCGCGTCGCGGTCGAGCCGCCCACCCGCACCACGTTCCGCGGCTGGGATGTCTACGCCTGCGGGCCGTGGTGCCAGGGGCCAGCGCTGCTGCAGGCGCTCAACATTCTGGAGGAGATCGACCTGGTCGGCCTCGGTCACAACTCGGTCGACTATGTCCATGTGGTGGCGGAGGCGATCAAGCTCGCCTTCGCCGACCGCGAGCACTACTACGGCGACCCGCGCCATGTGGACGTGCCGATGGCGGCGCTTCTGGAGAAGGGCTACGCCGCCCAGCGCCGCGGCCTGATCCGCAAGGACCAGGCGTGGCCCGAGATGCCGCCGCCGGGCGATCCGCGCCAGCAGGCGGCGATTCTGGGCGGCGCGGCGCCAGTGTACGGCCTGCGCGGCGTGGCCTCTCCGCTCCGCGACACCTCCTACACCTGTGCCGTCGATCGTCATGGCAACGTGTTCTCGGCGACGCCGAGTGACGTGGCCCACGAGGCGCCGGTGATTCCCGGCACCGGCCTTTGCCCGTCGTCGCGCGGCTCGCAGTCGTGGGCGGTCCCCGGCCATGCCTCGGCGGTGGCGCCGGGCAAACGGCCACGATTGACGCCGAACCCGGCGCTCGCGATCCGGGACGGCCGCGTGTTCATGCCCTTCGGCACACCCGGTGGCGACATCCAGGTGCAGGCCATGGTTCAGGCCTTCGTCAATGTGACCGTGTTCGGCATGGGATTGCAGGAGGCGGTCGAAGCGCCGCGCTTCGGCAGCTGGTCGTTCCCGAATTCCTTCGAGCCGCACGGATACTTGAGTGGCAAGCTGAATCTGGAGCGGCGCTATGACCCGGCAATTGGCGATGGCCTCGCGGCCAGGGGCCACGACGTCGAATGGTGGCCCGAGGTGGTGTGGAAGGCCGGGTCGGTCAGCATGATCGCCGCCGACCGCGAGAGCGGGGTGCTGTTCGGCGCCGCGGATCCGCGCCGGCAGGCCTACGCGCTCGGCTGGTAGGTTCGCTGGCCGCTCAGGCGCGGCCGTAGGTATCCTCGAAGCGGACGATGTCGTCTTCGCCGAGATAGGTCCCCGATTGCACCTCGATCAGGTGCAACGGCATTTTGCCCGGATTTTCCAGCCGGTGCAGCGTGCCGAGCGGGATGTAAGTCGACTGGTTCTCCGACAGCAGAATCTGTTCCTCGCCGCGCGTCACGCGGGCGGTGCCGTGCACCACGATCCAGTGCTCGGCGCGGTGGTGGTGCATCTGCAGCGACAATTTTTCCCCGGGCTTCACCATCAGATGCTTGACCTGGAACAGTTCGCCCGCGTCCAGGCTCTCGTAATAACCCCAGGGGCGATAGACCTTGAGGTGGGTGGCGTACTCGGAGCGATTGCCGCGCTTGAGCGCCTCGACCACTTCCTTGACGTCCTGTGCCCGATCCTTGTCGGCGACCAGGACGGCATCTTCGGTTACGGTGATCACCAGATTCTCGACGCCGACGGTGGCGACCAGCGGCCGCTCGCTGCGGATGTAACAGCCTCTGGTCTCGTGGGTGATCACGTCACCGAGGCAGACGTTGCCGCGGGCGTCTTTCTCGCCGATCTCCCAGAGCGCGGTCCAGGAACCAACGTCGCTCCAGCCGATTTCAGCCGGAAAGACGACCGCGCGCTCGGTGTGCTCCATCACCGCGTAGTCGATGGAGATGGCCGGGGACTCCGCGAAAGCCGCCTTGTCCAGGCGGAAGAAGTCGAGATCGGTCCGGCCCGCGTCGATGGCGCCGCGGCAGGCGGCCAGAATCTCCGGTTGCAGGCGTTCGAGCTCGGCGAGGTAGGCAGCGGCCGAGAACAGGAACATGCCGCTGTTCCAATAGTACCCGCCGTCCTTGAGATAGCCCTCGGCGGTGGCACGGTCCGGCTTCTCGGCAAAGCGGTCGACCCGGAAGCCGCTGCCCGCGAGCGGCGCGCCACGCCGGATGTAGCCATAGCCGGTCTCGGCCGACATCGGCGCCATGCCGAAGGTGACCAGTTGCCCGCCCGCCGCCGCATCGACGGCGCTGGCGACGATGGTGTGAAAGCGGGACGGGTTCTGGATCACATGGTCGGCCGGCAGCACGAGGATCAAGGCGTCGGGGGCTGCGCGGGTCAGGAGCAGCGCCGCCACCGCCGCCGCTGGCGCGGTGTTGCGCCCGACCGGCTCCAGTACCGTGGCGGTCGGAGCGACAGCCATCTCGCGCATCTGTTCGGCGACGATGAAGCGATGGTCGTTGTTGCAGATGATCATCGGCGCCGCGTAGGGGGCCGGATCCTGGAAGCGGCCGACGGTCTCCTGAAGCATGCTCTTGCTCGAGGCAAGTGGTAGCAGCTGCTTCGGATAGGCAGCGCGCGACAAGGGCCAAAGGCGGGTGCCGCTGCCACCGGAGAGGACGACGGGGTGGACTTTGCGGGTGGCAGCCGCGGGCGATGATCGGGTCATGGGCTCCTCGAGAGCGACGGAGGCTCAGCGGAACAGGAAGCGGGCCTGCTCCCGCAGGTCTGTCCACAGGCCGAGAGAGAACTCTGAAGAGAGGTCGATGCCGAGCGCGGACTTCAGCGCGGCGACAATCGACCAGAGATCCGGCGCGGAACCGGGGGCGATCACTGCACGGCGACGATGAGTTTCTCTTCGCGGTCATGCGCAGGATCGAACTTCGACCGCCCGGTGTGGTTCAGGTGCTTGCCATAGATGTGCAGCGAGAGCGTCACCCGATCGCTCTCGTTGGCGACGCTGTGGATGTCCCGGCTGCCGAAGGCGAGAACATCGCCGAGTGCGATCAAGCGATCGCCCGCCCGCACCAGGCGGGCATGGCCCGGCTTGGCTCCGTCGTCGACCCGGTTCCAGAAGACATTGCGCTCCGATCCATCGACCCCGGCGACGACCGCCCAGGTGCCATGGTTGTGGGGCGGAATGCCATGGCCGGGCAGCCACGCCATGGCGAACACGGCCAGGCGGTGGTCGGCCTCCTCGTGCAGCAGGTTGACCCCAAATCCCTGCACCGCATCGCAGCGGAGATACGCCGGCCGCACCCAGCCGGGCGTCGCCGCCAGCCGGAGGGTGAGCGGCTTCACCTGGGCAATGATCGCCAGCTCGTCACCAGTCGCGGCGGCGATTCGGCGCAGATCGCCGATCAAGGCCGAGAGCGAGTAGGGAGCTTCCGCCACGGCGAAGTCTCCCCGTCGCCGTCACGGGGCCGGGAACGCAGCAGGCGAGTCGGAGAGGGTGCGCATATAGGCGAGAATGTCCGCGCGCTCCTCCGCCTTTTTCACGCCGGCGAAGGCCATCTTGGTGCCGGGGACGAGTGCCTTGGGATCGGCCAGGAAATCATACAGGCGGGGATAGCTCCACGGCTCGCCCTGGCCGGCCATGGCCGGCGAGTAGTTGAAGCCGCCGCTGCCGCCCGGCTTGCGCGTGACCACGCCATAGAGATTGGGGCCGATCTTGTTGGCACCGCCCTTGTCGAAGGTGTGGCAGGCGATGCATTTCTTCGCCGCCTGCTGCCCCGCCGCCGGATCGGCCTTGGCCAAGAGCTGCGGCAAGGGCAGGGCCGGCGCCGCCGCCTTGGCGGCCTCAGCCGGGGAAGCGCCGCCGCCGACCTCGATGGCGAGCACGGTCTTCTCCAGGTGCTTCGGCTGATAGAGGACCTTCGCCGCCTGTCCGGCGGCCATGGCGATCAGCCCAGCCATCAGGATGGACCCGACGATCTTGTTGATTTCGAACGACGTCATGTCCCCTTCCCAGCTTTTGCCCCGGCAACGCGGGCGCAGATTATCCCCAAGCCAGGCGGGCGGCAACCGCGCCGACATGGCCTTGACAGGGAAAGTGTCAAAGCCGACGGTCGCGGCGCACTCTCGATCCAGGGAACCAAAAACCCGTGAATCCGATCGTCGTCATCCCGTCGCGCCTGGCCGCCGTGCGGCTGCCGAATAAGCCCTTGGCCGAGATCCATGGCCTGCCCATGGTGGTGCATGTGTTGCGCCGGGCAGGGGCCGCCGTCCCGCCGGTCGGCCCGGTCATCGTCGCTTGTGGCGATGCGGCGATCGCCGAGGCGGTTCGTGCCGCCGGCGGGCGGGCGGTGATGACCGATCCGGCGCTTGCCTCGGGCTCGGACCGGGTCTTTGCCGCGGTCGAGGCCGTCGATCCCGGCCGCAACCACGACGTGGTGATCAACCTGCAGGGCGACCTGCCGACCGTCGATCCGGCGCTGCTGCCGGCGGTGCTGCGGCCATTGCTCGATGCGAAGGTCGACATCGCCACGATCGCCGCCGTCATCACTGATTCTTCGGAGCGCGACAATCCCAACGTGGTCAAGGCGATCGTCGCTCCCAACTCGGCCGGCTCCGGCGGCCGCGCGCTCTATTTCACGCGTGCGACCGCGCCTTCGGGCGAGGGGCCGCTTTACCACCACATCGGCATCTATGCCTTTCGACGATCGGCGCTGATCCGGTTCGTATCGCTCCCGCCCAGCACTCTCGAGCGGCGCGAGCGGCTGGAGCAGTTGCGCGCCATGGAAGATGGCATGCGCATCGACGTGGCGTTCGTTGACACGATTCCGCTCGGTGTCGATACGCCGGCCGACCTGGCGCGGGCGCGAATGCTGCTGCAGCCACGAGGAGGCCGCTGATGCCTCGGTCCGCGGCAAAACGCCAGATCGCGTTCCAGGGGGTACCGGGCGCCTATTCGCAGCTCTCCTGCCGCGCCGCCTACCCGGGGTATGAGCCATTGCCCTGCGAGACCTTCGAGCACGCCTTCGCCGCGGTCGAAGAGGGGCAGGCCGAGCTGGCCATGATCCCGATCGAGAACACGATCGCCGGCCGGGTGGCGGACATCCACCATATCCTGCCGCAATCGGGCCTGTTCATCGTCGCCGAGCACTTCCAGCGCGTGGATCACCAGCTGTTGGCGGCCAAGGGCGCGACGCTGGCGACCCTGAAGACGGCGCACAGCCATATCCAGGCGCTCGGCCAGTGCCGCCGCTCGATCCAGCGCCTCGGTCTCAAGCCGCGACCGCACGCGGATACCGCGGGCGCGGCCGCCGAGGTCGCGGAACGCCGCGATCCGACCATGGCGGCGATCGCCTCCTCCCTCGCGGCCGAGATCTATGGGCTCGAGATTCTGGAGCGCTCGATCGCCGACGCCGACCACAACGTCACGCGCTTCGTGGTCATGTCGCGCCAGTCGATCGAGCCCCCGGTCGGCAAGGAGCCGGTGATCACCAGCTTCGTCTTCCAGGTGCGCAACGTCCCGGCCGCTCTCTACAAGGGGCTCGGCGGGTTCGCCACCAACGGCATCAACATGACCAAGCTGGAGAGCTACCAGCTCGGCGGCAGCTTCAACGCCACCCAGTTCTACGCCGACATCGAGGGCCACCCCAAGGAGGAGCGGGTCCGCCTCGCGCTCGAGGAGCTGTCGTTCTTCTCGAACGAGGTGCGGGTGCTCGGCGTCTATCCGGCGCAGCCCTTCCGGTATCAAGATTAGGGCGCGACGCGGCCCTGCAGCCAGTCCTCGATCAGGCGGCGGGCGATGGAGTCGACTCGCGGCAGCCGCAGCCGGTCGGGGTCGGGGTTCTTCAAGTCGTCGCGGTGGAACCAGCGCGCGTCCTTGAGTTCGTGCGCGTTCACCTCGACGGCGTGGGAGTCCGCCTCGGCGTGGTAGCCGAGCATCAGCGACGACGGGAAGGGCCACGGCTGCGACGAATGGTAGCGCGGCCGGATGACCCGGACCCCGGTCTCCTCGCGCACCTCGCGCACCACGGCCTCCTCGAGGCTTTCGCCCGGCTCGACGAACCCAGCCAGGGTCGAGTAGAGCGGGATGGTCCATTGCTGGTTGTGGCCCAGCAGACAATGGTCGTCGCTGTGCACCAGCATGATGACCGCCGGATCGGTGCGCGGGAAATGCTCGGCCTTGCACTTCTCGTTAGTGCAGCGGCGCACGTGTCCACCCTGTGCCACCCGGGTCGCGCTGCCGCAAACGCCGCAGAACCCGTGGCGCGAGTGCCAATGGAGCAGGCCGCGCGCATAGGCCAGGATCGAGCCCTCGCCCTGGGGCATGAGCGCGCCGACCGAGCGCAGGTCCATGAACTCGCCGTGCGCGGCGAAATGGTCGCGCCCCGGATCCTCGAGATGGGAGACATCGACCGCGAAATGGCCGACCTCACCGGCGATACCGAGCAGGACCGGCACCATGTCGCGCCCCTGGAGGGCACGCATCACCACCTCGCCGTCCACCATCACGGCCCGGGGCGGATCCGAGATCGCGATCAGGCTGCGGGCGCGCCAGACCGGTACGAAGCGGCTGCGCGGGTCGCGCAGCAGGCTGGCGAGGCGTTCCTGGTCGCGGCGCACATGATCGGAGCGGTCGAGCGGCAGGCCGGTGTAGTAGTTCGTGCTGGGCATGACGGCAGGGTGTTTCCCGGGGTCGATCGCGCTCTGGCCAAGCTGACACAGCGGGCTGGGGCGAGCAATCCCCGCTCGCCCGCGCGGCCCCTTGGGTCGGGCATGCGGTTCTCGCCCCGCCGGTGCTTGCTGGTATACTGGCGCCGGGAGGTTGGCGACGGACGGTCCTCTCGCCAACCCGGTCAGGTCCGGAAGGAAGCAGCCGTAACGAGCTCGGGGCCGGGTCGTCGTTCAGCCTCCCACTCGCAACTCAGGATGGCGCCGCGTGCGGTCGCAGGCGATTGGGAACGACCCGATGGCTGAGACAACTGCTGCGCCCTATCGCGTCCTCGCCCGCAAGTACCGCCCCACCCGGTTCGCGGAGCTGATCGGGCAGGAAGCGCTGGTGCGCACACTGACCAACGCGATCCGCTTGGACCGCGTCGCGCACGCGTTCCTGCTCACCGGCGTGCGCGGGGTGGGCAAGACCACGACCGCGCGCATCATCGCCAGGATGCTGAACTGCATCGGCCCGGACGGCACCGGCGGCTTAACCGTCGAACCCTGCGGCGTCTGCCAGCATTGCGTCGCCATCGCCGAGGACCGCCACCTCGATGTCATCGAAATGGACGCGGCGACCCACTCCAAGGTGGAGGAAATACGAGAACTGCTCGACGGGGTCCGCTACCGGCCGTCCACGGCGCGCTGCAAGGTCTACATCATCGACGAAGTGCACATGCTCTCGCCGCATGCGTTCAATGCGCTCTTGAAGACGCTGGAGGAGCCGCCGGGGCACGTGAAGTTCGTGTTTGCCACCACCGAACTCCGCAAGGTGCCGGTGACAGTGCTGTCGCGCTGCCAGCGCTTCGATCTGCGCCGGGTCGAGGCCGAGCGACTGGTGGCCCATTTCGCCGATATTGCCGCGCGCGAAGGGATCGCGGCCGAGCCGGCGGCCCTGCAGTTGATCGCCCGGGCGGCCGACGGCTCGGTGCGCGACGGGCTCTCCATGCTCGACCAGGCGATCGCCCACGGTGGGCACGAGGTGAAGGAGGGAGAGGTCGCGGCTATGCTCGGCCTGGCCGACCGGAGCGCGATCCTCGACCTGTTCGCCGCGGTGGTCCGGGGCGACACCCGGGCGGCGTTGGCCGAAATGCGACGTCAGCACGCTCTTGGTGCCGATCCGGTGGTGGTGATCCAGGATCTGCTCGCGCTCACCCACTGGATCACGCGCCTGGTGGTGACGCCGGAGGCCGGGGCGGACCCCGGCCTCACCAGCGGGGATCAGGCGCGCGGGCGCGAGCTCGGCGCGACCCTGCCCCTGCCGGTGCTGACCCGGGCGTGGCAGATGCTGCTGAAGGGGTTGAGCGAGGTGATGGCCGCGCCCGATCCCATGGGTGCCGCCGAGATGGTGCTGATCCGCCTCGCCCACGTCGCGGACCTGCCCACGCCGGCTGATCTGGTGCGCCGGCTGGAGGCAGCCGGTGGAGCGCCTTCAGCCCAGGCTCCCAGCCAGGCGCCGCCCGTGGCGCGGCCCGAGGCGCGCCGCGGCCCAGCGGCGGAGCCGCGGCAGAACAAAGGGGCGGAGCCGCAACGCAGCGCGGCGGCGGATCCGCCTGCAAGCACAGCAGAGCCTGCGCCACAACCCGGCAGCTTCGAGGCGGTGGTCGCGCTGTTCGCGGCCCGGCGCGAGGCACGCCTGGCGGCGTTGCTCCAGGGCAGCGTCCATCTGATCGCCTTCAGCCCGGGCCGCATCGTCTTCAAGCTCGCCCCCAAGACACCGGCGACATTGACCCGGGACGTGGCGGGGCGCCTCACCGCCTGGACCGGGACGCCCTGGGTGGTCGAGGCGGGCGAGGGCGAGGCGGCGCCGACCTTGACCGAAACCCGCCAGCAGGCGGATGTGGCGCGGCGCCGGGCCGCCGCCGAACATCCCGCGGTGCGCGCGGTGATCGAGGCCTTTCCCGGTGCCACCGTCGCGGCGGTACGCGATCGCCGCCCGCGGACAGAGGGCGCCGACCCCGAAGCAGAAGGAGACGACAACGGATGAAAAACATCGGACAGATGGTCAAGCAGGCGCAGGAACTACAGGAGCGCATGAGCGCGATGCAGGCGGAGCTCGCCAAACACGAGGTGGAGGGCGCTTCCGGCGCCGGCATGATCAAGGTGGTGGTCACCGGCAAGGGCGAGCTGCGCAAGGTCAAGATCGACCCCTCCCTCATCGACCCCAAGGAGCCGGAGGTGCTGGAGGATCTGATCGTCGCCGCCGTGAACGACGCGCGCGCCAAGGTCGAGGCCCACGTCGCCGCCGAGATGGGCAAGCTCACTGGCGGACTGCAACTGCCACCTGGCATGAAGCTGCCGTTCTAGGCGCGTCCGCGGACGCCGTCTATGGTCGGGCCGGAGATCGAGCGGCTGATCCAGGCCCTGGCGCGCCTGCCGGGGCTTGGCCCGCGCTCGGCGCGGCGGGCGGCGCTGCATCTCCTGAAGCACCGCGAGCGACTGTTGCAGCCCCTGGCGGAGGCGCTCCTCGCCGCCGGTCGGGCGGTGGTCCCCTGCGCGGTCTGCGGCAACCTGGATTCGCGCGATCCCTGCGGCATCTGCGCCGATCCGCGCCGCGACGCAAGCATGGTCTGTGTGGTCGAGGAAGTCGCCGATCTCTGGGCGCTGGAGCGCGGTAGCGCCTTTCGCGGCCGCTACCATGTGCTGGGCGGGGCCATGTCCGCCCTCGACGGCATCGGCCCGGATCAGCTCGCTATTCCTTCGCTCCTGCGCCGGGTCGAGGCCGGGGGCATCGGCGAAGTGATCCTGGCGACCGGTGCCACCGTCGATGGCCAGACCACCGCCCATTACCTGGCTGACCGGCTGGCGCCGAGCGGAGTCAGGGTCTCCAGCCTCGCCCGCGGCGTCCCGGTCGGCGGCGAGCTCGATTATCTGGACGACGGCACCCTGAGTGCCGCGCTCCGCGACCGGCGACCGCTCTGACGGCTCAGTGCGTCGGTGGCGCCAGCTCGCGCGCCGGCTCGGCAACCTCTTCCGCATCGCCCTCGATGGTCGCCTGAGTGTCGTGGCGCACCACCTCATAGGAGGGCAGCGGCCTCGGTAGAGGCTTGTTACCGGCAGGCCGGACACCGAGCTGCACCAGGCTGCGCACTCGGGGTAGCAGCCGCCCGTTGACCGAGGCGGCCATCTGCTTGAAGGCCTCGGCGGCGGTCTGCAGGCTGCGGCCTACCTTGTCGGCATGACCAAGGGCGACGGCGACGCTGTCGAGCAGAGCCTGCACCGCGGCGACGATCCGCTCCTGGTTCTCCGCCTGCCGACCCCGGTCGATCGCAACCTTGGCGAAGCTGATCATCGCGGCGAGACCGGCCGGGCCGGCGGGATGGATCTGCGCCACTTGCGCCTCCTTGATGAACTCGGGATCAGCACGCAACAGCCGTTCGAGCTGGGACTCGCTCGACACATACATGACATTTATGATGTGGCTGTTGGCACCGGACCGGCCGGCTTGACGGTTGGCATCCCGGATCGCGCCCTGGTAGTCGCGGTCGGCCAGCGCCCGCAGGTGCTGTTTCATGGTCTGCGCCATGCGGGCCGCCGCTTCTGCCTCCCCCGCCGCGTCAGTGGCCGCAGCCTGGTCGACGAAGAACTTGGAGGCCTTGCTGTCGATCACGAGGAGCGCGTCGCCCGGCAGAAAGACGACCGCATCCGGGCGCAATCGGCTGCCGTCCGCCCCGCCGCCGACCGAATACTGCATCTTGAAGTCGCGGCCGGACTCCAGCCCGAAGGACTTCAGCGTGTTTTCCAGGCCGATCTCCGCGAACTGCCCGGCGCCACCCGGACTGGTCAGGGCGCGCATGAGGGTGTCGACGGTCCCGTCGCTTTTCTTCACCTGGTCGTTCAGGCTGGCGACCGCTTCGGCCAGCGTATTGACTTGGCCGTGCAGGGCGGCGGCGTGGGTCTTGACGCGTTCCTCGGCTGCCGCGTTCTCGCGCTTGTGGTCGGCGAGCAGCTTGGATGAGAGCTCCTGGGCAACCGCCAGGCTCGCCGCCTGGGCCGCCTTGACGCCTTCCGCCTTGGTCTGCTCCCAGTCGTCGACTCGCTTCTGCATGCCCACCACCTGCTGGGCGGCCAGCGCGGCGGCCTTCTCTGCTCCTTCGCGCCGCTCGCTCTCGGTCAGGAACTGTTGGCGCAGGGTGGCGAGGCTCTCGCCGAGCATGCCGGCGCGGGTCTCGGCGGCGGCCCGGGCGATGTCTGCCGCCGACCGGGCGGCAGCCAGGCCTGCGGCTTCCCCGGCCAATCGCTCCGCCTCGTGCGCGAGATGCTGCTCGCTGCGGCGCAGCCGCAAGAAGGCGAACAGACAGACCAGCAGCAGCCCCAAGAGCACAGTCGTCGCGGCAAAAGGCAGGGTGAAGTCGTTGGCCAGCATCAAGGGCGGATACCGGGAACATTTGCGGAACATTGGCACTTTAGCACGTCCCATGCCCGCCTGCACGGCCATCTGCTTGACGCAGGGGCACCCCGGCCATACCTAAGCGCTGCCGCCATTTACGGATTACTGCCGGTATGGCCCTGCTGTCGATCATCGTCGCCCCCGACCACCGCCTGAAGGCGATCTCGCAGCCGATCGCCGTCTTCGACCGCGAGGCGCGGAAGCTCGCCGACGACATGCTGGAGACCATGTATGACGCCCCCGGCATCGGTTTGGCAGCAATCCAGGTCGGGGCCGCGCGGCGCCTGATCGTGGTCGACATCGCCCGCGATCCCGAGCCGCCGAGCCCCTATGTCCTGTTTAACCCGCGGATCGTCTCCGCCGCGGCGGAGACGGTGCATTTCGAGGAAGGCTGCCTGTCGCTCCCCGACCAGTTCGCCGAGGTGGTGCGGCCGGGGTCGATCGTCATCACCTACCAGGACCTCGAGGGCACGCCGCGGCGCCTCGAGGCGAGCGGGCTGCTCGCGACCTGCATCCAGCACGAGATGGACCATCTGGAAGGGGTGCTGTTCGTCGATCACCTCTCCGCCGTCCGCCGCAGCATCATCCTGCGCAAGCTGGTCAAGGCGCGCCGGGCCGAAGCCTCGGCCTGAGGCATGGCGGCGCTCGACCTGGTATTCCTGGGCACGCCGGACTTCGCTCTCCCGACTTTGAGCGCATTGCTGGCGAGCCAGCACCGGGTCCGCTGCGTCTATACCCAGCCCCCGCGACCCGCCGGGCGCGGTCAGCAGGAGCGGCCCGCGCCGGTCGCCACCATGGCCGGCGCGCGCGGCATCCCGCTGCGCACGCCGGCCCGGTTCTCGGAGCCGGATGCGGTGGCGGCCTTTCGCGCCCTCTCGGTCGATGCCGCCGTGGTGGTCGCCTATGGTCTACTCCTGCCCGCGCCCGTGCTGGAAACGCCTAGGTTCGGCTGCCTGAATATCCATGCCTCGCTGCTGCCCCGCTGGCGCGGCGCGGCGCCGATCCAGCGTGCGATCATGGCGGGCGATTCCGAATCCGGGGTCACCATCATGCGGCTGGAAGCGGGGCTCGATACCGGCCCGATTCTGCTCAGCCAGGCCATCCCGATCGATGCCGAGACCACTGGCGGCGCCCTTCACGACCGGCTCGCCACCCTCGGCGCGCCGCTGCTGCTGGCGGCCCTGGACGGCGTGGCCTCGGGCCGGCTGAACTCCCGGCCCCAGCCCGAGGCCGGGGTCACCTATGCCGGCAAGATCGGCCGCGACGACCTGCCGCTCGACTGGCGGCGGCCTGCGGTCGAGCTCGAGCGCCAGGTGCGGGCGCTGGCGCCGGCGCCGGGCGCCACCTGCCGATTGGCGGGGGAAGTGGTCAAGGTCTTCCGCGCCGCCCTTGAGCCGGGAGCCGCGGCGCCGGGGACGGTGCTGGATGAGCGCCTGCTGGTCGCCTGCGGCTCGGGTGCGCTCCGGCTGCTGGAGGTGCAGCGCCCGAGCCGGCGGCCCCTGCCGGCGGCGGAGTTCCTGCGCGGGCGGGCCGTGGCCAGCGGCGCGAGCCTCGTGTGAGCACCCGCTTCAAGCTGGTACTGGAATACGACGGCACTGGCCTGGTCGGCTGGCAGCGCCAGGACAACGGACCCTCGGTGCAGGCGGCACTCGAGGCGGCGGTCTTGGCCTTCACTGCTGAGACCGTGACCGCCGTCGCCGCCGGGCGCACCGACGCCGGGGTCCACGCCCTCGGCCAGGTGGTACACGTCGATCTCGCGCGCGACTGGCCGCCGGATACCGTGCGCGATGCCCTGAACGCGCATCTCAGGCCCCAGCCGATCGCGGTGCTGAAGGCGGCCGCCGTCGCTCCCACCTTCCACGCGCGCTTCGATGCCATCGAGCGCCGCTACCGTTATCGCCTGATCGCGCGCCGCAGCCCCCTCACCCTGGAGCGCGGCCGCGCCTGGCACGCGCCGGCGGAACTCGACCAGGGCGCCATGGCGGCGGCGGCCAGCCAAATCGTCGGGCACCACGACTTCACCAGCTTCCGCGCCGCCGAGTGCCAGGCGCCGAGCCCGGTCAAGACCCTGGACGCGCTGGAGGTGTCGCGCCAGGGCGACGAGATCTGGGTGGAGGCGCGGGCACGGTCCTTCCTGCACAGCCAGGTGCGGATCATGGTCGGCACGTTGAAGGCGGTCGGCGAGGGGCGCCTCACGGCTGCCGACATGGCGCGGATCCTCGCCGCCCGCGACCGCGCGGCCGCAGGGGTGACCGCGCCGCCTGACGGGCTCTACCTGGTGTCGGTGCGCTATCCCTGACGGGTCTCACCCCAAGCGTGCGGCGAAGCCTTGGACGATCAGGGCGAGCGCCACGTCGAGGGCGACCACGGCTGCGGCCGCAATCGGGTTCGCTGCCAGCGCCACGCGCGCGACGAACCACTGGAAATAGAGGATCGCGCCGAACGCGATCATGGTGACCAGCCCGGCGACGGTCCCTGGCAAGAGACCTGCGAACATCAGCAGCGCGATCGGCAAGAAGGCGGCGATCTGCACCACGGCCGCCCAATTGAAGGCAATGATGAACGGGACATAGTTCCGCTTCAGGCCGAGCGCCTGGCTCACCGGGATCATCACCAGTGGAAACACCGCCCACTGCACCACGTAGACCAGCCCCTGGAAGGCGAGGGTCGAAAACACGTCAGCCGGCGCCGGATCCTGGTGGTGGTTCAGCAGGATCAGTGCCAGGTAGGCCGGTGCCGCCACGCCGACCGCGGCGAAGGAGCGCCAGAAGCCGGCCTCGGACAGGTCGAACCTGCGCATGCCCGACGCATCCAGCCGGGCGAGCCGCCAGGCGCCGTAAAGGGCCGCGGTCACCTCAGTGAGGAGCGGCCGGGTCGGCAAAGTAGGACTCAATGATGCCCTGATAGATGCGGGTGAGGGATTCGAGGTCGGCGAGGGATGCGCACTCGTCGGTCTTGTGCATGGTCTGCCCGACCATGCCGAATTCGACCACGGAGCAGTAGTCCTTGATGAACCGCGCATCCGACGTGCCGCCGGAGGTGCTGAGCTCGGGTGTGAGCCCGGTCACGGCGCGAGCGGCGGCGGCGACGATCTCGCTCAAGTGTCCGGGTCGGGTGAGGAAGCTCTCGCCCGAGCAATTGAGCTCGAGGTCATAGCGCGCGCCGAATCCATCGAGGCGGCTCCGCAACCACTGCTCCAGGCTGGCAGCCGTGTGCCGGTCGTTGAAGCGGATGTTGAACCGCGCGGTCGCGGCGTGCGGGATGACGTTGGTGGCGGGATTGCCGGTGTCGATCGCCGTCAGAGCCAGGGTGGAGGGCTGGAAATGCGCCGTGCCGGGGTCCAGCGGTTCGGCCATGATCGGCCCGAGAATCCGCACCAGATGGACCAGCGGGTTGTCGGCAAGGTGGGGATAGGCCGAGTGCCCGGCAATGCCGTGCACCGTCAGGAGCGCGTTCAGGCTGCCGCGCCGTCCGATCTTGATCATTTCGCCCAACCGGGTCGGATTGGTCGGCTCGCCGACCACGCAGGCATCCAGCCGCTCGCCGCGCTCCGCCATCCATTGCAGCACCTTGCGGGTGCCGTTGATGGCGGGCCCTTCCTCGTCGCCGGTGATCAGGAGCGAGAGCGAGCCAAACGATGCAGGGCGCGCTGCGAGGACGCGCGCGACCGCGGCGACGAAGCAGGCGATCGCCCCCTTCATGTCGGCGGCGCCGCGGCCGTAGAGCACGCCGCCCGCGACCTCGGCGGCAAAGGGATCGACCGACCAGCGCGCCGCGTCGCCGGTCGGCACCACGTCGGTATGGCCGGCAAAGCAGAGATTGGGACCCTTTGTTCCGAGCCGGGCGTAAAGATTGCTCACATCCGGCGTGCCGGGCGCCGTGAACGTCAGCGCATGGCGGTCGAAGCCGAGCGCCGCCAGCGCCTCGCCCAGGACGCCGAGGGCGCCGGCATCCGCCGGCGTAACGCTTCTGCAGCGGATCAGGGCGCGGGCGAGGGGGAGCGGGTCGGTGAGCGCGGTCATGCCTGGCGATGCCGGCTCAGTCCCGCAACAGCTCGTTGATTGCCGTCTTGGCCCGGGTCTGCTCGTCCACGCGCTTGACGATCACGGCACAGTAGAGGCTCGGCTGAACCCCGCCGCGCGCCGCACTCTTGCCGGGGAGCGAACCCGGCACCACCACCGAGTAGGCGGGCACGCGACCGTAATGGATCTCGCCCGACTCGCGGTCCACGATCCGGGTCGAGGCGCCGATGTAGACCCCCATGCTGAGCACCGAGCCGGTCTCGACCACCACGCCCTCGGCCACCTCGCTGCGGGCGCCGATGAAGCAGTTGTCCTCGATGATCACCGGGTTGGCCTGCAAGGGTTCGAGCACGCCGCCGATCCCGGCGCCGCCCGAGATGTGACAGTTCTTACCGATCTGGGCGCAGCTGCCGACGGTCGCCCAGGTGTCGATCATGGTCCCCCGGTCGACATAGGCGCCGACATTGACGAAGCTGGGCATCAGGACGACGCCGGGCGCGATATAGGCGGAACGGCGGACGATGCAGTTGGGCACCGCGCGGAAACCGGCGGCGCGAAAGCGTGCCTCGTCCCAGCCGGCGAACTTGGAGGCGACCTTGTCGAACCACGGGGTCCGGTCCCCCGGCCCACCCGGAATTGGCGCCATGTCGTAAAGCCGGAACGAAAGCAGCACCGCCTTCTTCAGCCACTCATGCACGTGCCAGCGCCCGTCCCGCTTGTCGGCGATCCGCCGCTCGCCGCTGTCGAGGGTGGCAAGCACCGTCTCGATCGAGTTGCGCGGCTCTCCGGTAGTGGCGGGGCCGATGCGGTCGCGCTCGTCCCAGGCACGTTCGATGCTGGCGCGCAGCGGGCTGTCGTCCATGGCTCGAGTCCGTTGTGGGCAGGTGAAGTCGGCGCCCAAAGTAGCCGCCGGGGGAGTGCTGTCAACCGGGCGGAGCGGCGAGTTCCGTGGCCACCTCACCGAGCCACGGCGTCAGCCCCTCCGTCTCCTCGTGCACGAATTCGGGCGTCTCGCCCGCGACCAAGGCCCAGGGGGCGCCGGTCCGCACCCAGACCGTCGCCATGCCGAGATCGGCGGCGGGGGCAAGATTGCGCAGAATGTCGTCGACGAACACGGTCCGCGACGGCTCGATCGCGTGGCTCCGCAAGAGGCGGGCGTAGGTGACCGGGTCGGGCTTGGGCACATAGTCGGCCGCGACGATGTCGAATACGGCCGCGAAATGATGCTGAACGCCGAGGCGGCGCATCACGTTCTCGGCGTGGGCGACGGATCCATTGGTAAAGATCAGCTTGCGACCGGGTAGCCGCCCGAGGGCGGCGTCCAGCGCCTGGTCGGGCGGCACTACCGTCACGTCGATGTCGTGGACGAATTCTAGGAACGCCTTCGGATCCACGCCATGGCGGATCATCATGCCGCGCATGGTCGAGCCATGATCGCGGTAGTAACTCTTCTGCACCACATGCGCCGCCGCGGGATCGACACCGAGATGGGCGGCGACGAAGGCGCGGATCCGCCGCTCGACCTGGTCGAACAGGTTATGGCGATGGTGATAGAGCGTGTTGTCGAGATCGAACAACCAGGTGTCGATCAGGTCCCAGCGGACCGGGCGGCGGCGGCGGCGGCTCATGCCGGCACTCTGGCGAAGGCCGGGCGTGGGCACAAGCGGGGGCGGCACCAGCCGGGCGCTAAACCGTGCCTTAAGGTTCAATGACTAGGCTGGCGCGTCGGCAGGCAACAGGAACCCCGGATGGCACGCCCGGTCTCGATTGAGAGCGCGGAAGCAAGCGCGGCGAGCGAGCGCCTTGCGCTGACTCTGCCCGGCGGCGCGTTTGCCACCGGGAATGTCGGTGCGGCCATTCTGCTGACGGCCGACGCGGACGTCCCCCTCAATGCGTCAGGCGAAGCTCTGGCGACGCTGTACCGGGCCGGTCGGGTCCCGCAGCTCGCCAAGCTGGTCGAGCGGGTCGTAGCGCGCGGCCAAGCGGTCCGCGAACAGATCGTGGCGAACAATGGCGAGCGTGAACAGGCACTCGACTGCGCCGCCTTGCCACTCGCCGGCGACCAGGGTGTCCTGGTCATGGGCCACGACGTCAGCCTACACCGCAATCTGCATCGTGCGCTGCTGGACTCGCGCCAGCGGTACAAGGATCTGGTCGAGTGTTCGACCGACTTCGCCTGGGAGACGGACGCCGAGGGCCGGTTCGTGTTCGTCACCCCGCGTGGCACCCACGGTTACCAGGCGACCGACCTGGTCAGCCGACTGGCGACCGACTTCGAGCTCGACCCGCCGGGGGAAGATCCGCCCTTCCTGCCGCCGGTCCCGGTCGAGGATCGGCTGCTCCGGTTCCGCACCTCCAGCGGGGAGGCAGCCTGGCTGCACGTCTGCAGCGTGCCGCTCTACGACGATGACGGTCGGCTGACCGGCGCGCGGGGCGTGTGCCGCGACGTGACTGCCGAGCGCGAGCGCGAGGAGGCCTTGGATGCCGCGCGCGAACGCGGGCGGCTGTTGGCCGAAATCGTCAGCGCGCTGCAGGGCGAGTTCGATGCCGACCACATCCTGTCGCGCGCCTTGGCGGCGGCGGCGGCGCTGGGAGCGGCAAGTGGCGCGATCCTACGCGTCTACGCGGAAGGTCCTACTGGGCTTGGCGCCGTTTGGCCGAAGGATTCCGTGGTTCCGCAAGTCGATGCTTTGAACGCGATTGCCGCGAACGCCGGCGAGGGAATGGTGGTGGGCGACGAAGGTCGCTGGATCCACGCGCCGACGCGCTACCGTGAAGGCGTGAACGGCCTGCTCATCCTGGCGCGGCCCGCGCAGGCACTAGCCTTTTCCGCCGAAGAACAGGCCCTGGTCGGGCAAGTCGCCGATCATCTCGGAATCGCGCTCGAGCAGGTCGCCCGGCAAGAGGCGCTGGAACGCCTGTCGCGAACCGACGGATTGACCGGGCTACTCAATCGGCGCGCCTTCACCGAAGAGGCCGGCCGGCGCCGGCACCTGGCCCGACGCAACGCCCGGCCGGCTGCGCTCATGTTCCTGGACCGCAACAATTTCAAGCATGTGAACGACGTCTACGGCCATCAGGCAGGCGATTCGGCGCTGGTACGGGTGGCTGACCTGCTGCGGGCCGAGGGGCGGCGCAGCGATCTGGTGGCGCGCCTTGGCGGCGATGAGTTCGCGCTCTGGCTGGACGAGACCGACGCCGCTGGCGCCACGACCAAGGCCGAGCAGATTTTGGCGGCGGCGGTACCGCTGACGAGTCTCTCCGGTAGCGCGGAGAAGCCGTTCGGCCTATCCATCGGCATCGCGCTCTGCGATCCCGCGTACGACGAGACACTGGACGAGATGATCGTCCGGGCCGACCACGCCATGTACCAGGTGAAGCGCCGGCGGCGCCCGGGCAGCGCTATCGCCGATCGAGAAAAGCCACATCAAGAAGGGAACCCACTATGACTCGGCTTCCCATTGCGGGGCGCCGCAAGGCGGCGGCAGCAGATCATCTCGAGCCGATCTCATACGAGCAGAGCAAGGCGCTCGCCCGTGCGGCCGACGTCAAGGTTCGCCGCGACCTGGCCAAGCGCCGGGACTTGCGGCCGGAGATCCTCTATTTCCTGGCCGAGGACGCCTCCGAGCTGGTCCGCCGCGAGGTCGCGTCCAATCCCAAGACGCCGGCTCAGGCCGACATGCTGCTGGCCGCGGACGCGAATGCGGATGTCCGCGCCACGCTGGCTCGGAAGATCGCGCCCTTGGCACGGGATTCCGGCGACGATACGCCGGACCATGTGCGCGACCATGCCCTCAAGGCCCTGGATACGCTCGCGCACGACCAGTTGCCGAAGGTGCGCGCCATCGTCGCCGAGGAGATGAAGAGCGCGACCGGCGTGCCGCGGGCGACGGTGCTGAGTCTGGCGCGCGACGTCGCACTCATGGTTTCGGCGCCGGCACTGGAATTCTCGCCGTTGCTCTCCGATACCGACCTGATCGAGGTCATCGAGGGCGCGCCGGTCAAGGGAGCGCTCTCCTGCATCGCGCGCCGCACCGACGTCGGCACGGCGGTCGCGGATGCGATCGTCGAGACCCGGGACGTGGACGCGGTCACAAACCTGCTCGCCAACGACAGCGCGCAGATCCGCGAGGAGACCCTGGATCGCGTCATTGACCAGGCGCCGGAGATCGAGCCCTGGCATCGCCCGCTGGCGCACCGGCCTGACCTGCCACCGCGAGCGGTCGAGCGCATCGCCGGGTTCGTCGGCTCGGCGCTGATCGTCACCCTTGCCGAACGCAACGGGCTGGATCCCGCCGATTTGCGCGAGGTTACACGCGCGGTCCAGAGTCGCCTCAAGGGCGAGGCAGCGGACGCGGGCAAGAAGGCCGGCAATCGGCCGGCGGCCGACTCCGAGCAGACCGCCGACACCGGCGTGCAGGCCGCGACCGAGCGCAATGACCGCAGCCAGATTGTCCAAGACCTGGTGCGCAGCAGCGGATTTGCCCCGGCAATCGTCGAACGCATCCTGCATTCGCGCAGCCCGCGCGCCGTGACCGCACTGGCGTGGAAGGCGGGCCTCAACATGCGCACCGCTCTATATCTTCAGTTGCGGACACCGCGCGCATTCCCGGCACCCAGGTTCTGAACGCCCGCAACGGCATTTACTACCCGCTCAGCGAAGAAGACATGCTGTCGGTGCTCGAGTTCTTTCGCGGCTGAGGTGGGTGGAGCGGGGGCTAACCCCGCTCGATCATGGTGCCGTTGCCCCTCGCGGTGAAGACCTCGACCAGGAGCACATGGGGGACCCGGCCGTCCAGAATGTGGGCGGCCTCGCTGCCGTTCTCGACCGCCGCGAGGCAGGTCTCCACCTTCGGGATCATGCCGCCGCTGATGGTGCCGTCGGCGAGATACCCCTTGGCCTGGCCGATGGTCATGCGGCTGATGAGTGCGCCTGATTTGTCGAGCACGCCCGCCACGTCGGTCAGCATCAGGAGCTTGCTGGCACGCAGCGCCCCGGCGATGGCACCGGCGGCCGTGTCGGCGTTGATGTTGTAGGTCTCGCCGTCGCGCCCGATGCCGATCGGGGCGATCACCGGGATGATGTCGCTTTCCTCCAGGGCTTCGAGGACGTGGGGATTGACCTGGGTCGGCTCGCCGACGAAACCGAGGTCGAGGATCTTCTCGATGTTGGACTCGGGATCGCGCTTGGAGCGGCGCAGCTTGCGCGCCTGGATCAGGTTGCCATCCTTGCCCGAGAGGCCGAGGGCGGTGCCGCCGGCGGCGTTGATCGCGGTCACGATCTGCTTGTTGATCGAGCCCGAAAGCACCATCTCGACGATCTCGACGGTGGCCTGATCGGTGACGCGCAGGCCATCGATGAAGGCACTCTTGATCTTGAGCCGCTCCAGCATCTGGCCGATCTGCGGGCCGCCGCCGTGTACCACCACCGGGTTGATGCCGACCTGCTTGAGCAGCACGATGTCGCTCGCGAACTGGCCGGCGAGGGTGGCGTCCCCCATGGCATGGCCGCCGTACTTGACGACGAAGGTCTCGCCGGCGAAGCGGCGCATGAACGGCAACGCCTCGGCGAGCGTCGCGGCGGTTGCCAGGAGTTCCGGGTCCATCTGGGAATCGGGCTTCTTCATGGCGGCGCACTCTAGCGGAAAGGGGGCCACTGCGACAGGGCAACACCTCAGCCGGCAGAGGCCCAGGGGCCCAGCCATTCACCTTCGTCGAGCTCGGGCTCGGGCGGCGACATCATGCGCCGTCGGTGGTGCTCCACATCGGCCCGCATGAAATCGCGTACGATGGCATGGACTAGCCGCGGCACGCCGAAGCGCATTGCCGGGTTGCCACCGACGCTGATGCCGTGACTCGGCGTCGCGCCGTAGTTGAAGCAGTGAACGTCGCGCAGCCAGGCCGCGGTCGCCGGTGTCCGCTCCAGGAATTCGTAGCCGGGACCGAGATAGGGATAGGCCCCGACCGCCTCGCTCGCGAGCGCAGGCGGGGGGTGATAGCGGTCACGCCAGAGCGCGATCAGATCGGCGCAAGTGGCCAGCTCGGGCCGGCTGGCGAGGTCGGGGGCGAAGCCGGTGCCGAAGATCACGAAATCGGCCGACCAGGTGCCGGCGGGGGTGGTGATGGCGATGCCCTCATCTTGTGCGGCCAGACGCTGCCACGGCGCGCCGAGCACCAGCCGGAAGCCGGGTTGGCGGACGGCGCGGTTCAGGGTCTCGCGCGTCGGTGCCGAGGCGCGCGCGAAGACATGGCGCATCACCTCCCAGCGCAACCCGTCGTCGAGATCGCTGAACGCCTGCAGCGACCCGGGATAGACCAGGCTCATGTTGGGATTGTGGCGCGCGATGGTGGTGTGCCGGCAGTAGAGGCGAACCTCGGCGGCGCCGTGCTCGAGCGCGGTCGAAGCGTTGTCGAAGGCGGAGGAGGCCGCGCCGAGGACCGCCACGCGGCGCCCTTTGAGTGCGGGAAAATCAATCGCATCCAGGGTGTGGGCAAAGGTACCGGGTGCCAGGCCCGCGGTCAGTTGCGCCGGCAGGGCCGGCTTGCCGCAGCCATCCATGCCGGTCGCCAGCACCACCTTCCGCGTCGCCAGCCACTGCTCCAGGCCGCCCCGCGTCACCGCGACCCGCAGGCCACCAGCGTCGGGCTCGATCCCCCTTACCGTGGCCTCGTTCTCCACGGTGACTCCGACCACCCGGCGGAACCAGACCAGGTAGTCCATCCACAGATCCTTGGGGATCTTGGCGATCGCGGCATAGAACGCCGGGCCGTGCGCCGCCTCGCACCAGGCGCGGAAAGATAGGTCGGGAATGCCGAGCTCAGGCCCCCACAGCCATTTCGGCGACCGCAGGGTGAGCATGCGGGCGAAGCGCACCCACGGTCCTTCGCCGCCCGCTGTCGCCGCGTCCAGCACCCGCACCCGGTTGATGCCCATCCGCATCAGGCCGAAGGCGGCGGCGAGACCGCTCTGGCCGCCGCCGACGATGACCACGTCGCAGTCGCGCCCCTTTGCCGGCGGCACCCAGTCGTCGAAGCGGTCGATCAGGCATTCGCGGCCATGGGCGATACGCGCCTCGAGGACGGCAAGCGCCGCGGGTCCGGCGCCGGTGAGCGCCGTCACCCCGCGCCTCCGGCGGCCTCCCCGCGGCCTTCGGGCTCGGCACCCAGGAAGGCGATCGCCGCGCGCAGCGCCTCGATGCCGTGACCCTTCGTGGCGCTGGTCGCCAGGACTTCGGGGTGGGCGGCCGGGTGCGCCGCGGCGTCGCCGCCGATCTCGGCTTGGGCCTGCGCCACGTCACTGCCCAGCTTGTCGCACTTGGTGAGCACGATCTGATACACCACCGCGCTCCGGTCCAGCGCCGCCATCACCAGGCGATCGGCAGGCTTCAGTCCGTGGCGCGAGTCGACCAGCAGGTAGACGCGGCGCAGGTTGGGGCGTCCGCTCAGGTAGGCGTCGATCAGGTCGTTCCAGGAGGCGATCTTGGCCTTGGGCGCCGCGGCGTAACCGTAGCCGGGAAGGTCGACCAGACGCAGGCGGCCAGCGAGTTCGAAGAACACGATCTCCTGGGTTCGCCCAGGCGTGCCGGAGACCCGCGCAAGCGCGCGCCGCCGGGTGAGCGCATTGATCAGGCTCGACTTGCCGACGTTCGAGCGCCCCGCGAACGCGACCTCGTCCAGGTCCGCGGGCGGCAGGGCGGGGATACTGGCGGCGGCAGCGACAAAGCGGCATTCCTGGGCGAACAGCCACTCGGCGTAATCGCGCGTACCCGCGGGAGCGTCCGGCGACCGCGGCTCCGGGGTCATGCCACCGGAACGCCCATGCGCCGCATGATCACCCATTGCTGCGCGATCGAGAGCAAGTTGTTCCAGAACCAGTAGATCACCAGGCCCGCGGGGAAGGTCGCGAACAGGAACGTGAAGATAACCGGCATGAGCATGAACATGCGTGCCTGGATGGGATCGGCGGGCTGCGGATTCAGCATCTGCTGCACGTACATGCTGATGCCCATGAGAAGCGGCCACGCGCCGAGCATCAGGAAGCTCGGCGGGTCCCAGGGAATCAGGCCGAACAGGTTGAAGATCGTGGTCGGGTCCGGCGCGGCCAGGTCCTTGATCCAGCCATAGAACGGCGCGTGCCGCATCTCGATGCCGACATACAGCACCTTGTAGAGCGCGAAGAACACCGGAATCTGGATCACGATCGGCAGGCAGCCGGCCGCCGGGTTGGCGCCCTCCTTGCGGTAGAGTTCCATCATCGCCTGCTGCATGCGCTGGCGGTCGTTGCCGTAGCGCTCGCGCATCTTGGTCATCTCGGGCTGCAGCTTCTTCAGCTTGCTCATGGCCGTGTAGGATTTGTTGGCGAGCGGGAAGAACAGCGCCTTGATGATGACGGTGAGCAGCAGGATGGCGAGCCCGTAATTGCCGAGCCAGCGATTGAACGTGTCGAGGATGTGGAAGATCGGCTTGGTCAGGAAGTAGAACCAGCCGAAATCGATGGTGCGGTCGAACCGCGTGATGCCGAGTTCCTGTTCGTAGTAATCGACCAACCGCACTTCCTTGGCCCCGGCGAACAGCCGGTCGGTGGCGCTGACCGAGCCGTTCGGCAGAATCGTCACCGCCTCGCGCAGGAAGTCGGTCTGGTAGCGGTCGCGACCCTCGCGTTTGGCGTGGACGAAGCGCGCGGTGACTGGCGCCGCCTGATCGGGCACCAGCACGCCGGCCCAGTACTTGTCGGTGATGCCGATCCAGCCGCCGGTGGTCGCCAGTTGGCGGGTACCCTCCTCGCGCATATCGTCGTAGGTGATCTCCTGGAGAGTGCCGTTGAAGACGCCGAGAAGGCCCTCGTGCAGGATGTAAAAAGCGGCCGTCTCGGGTGTATCGGTGCGCGCGATCAGCCCGTAGCCGTGCAGGGTCACCGGCACCGCGCCGCGGTTCTCGACGCTGCGGGCGACGGTGAACATGAAGTTGCCGTCGATCTCGATCACCTGCCGGAAGACCAGGCCCTGGCCGTTGTCCCAGGTGAGGGTGAGCGGGGCACCGACGCTGAGGGTGCGCTCGCTCGCGGTCCAGAGCGTATCGTCGCCGGGCACCGTGACCGACTTGTCGGTCGCGACCCAACCGAACGTGGCGTAGTAGGGATGGGGGTTGCCGGCAGGTGTCAGCAGGCGAACCTCGGGCGAGTTGCGGTCGACCGTCTCGCGGTAATCGGCGAGGGTGATGTCGTCGAAGCGGGCGCCGCGCAGTCGCAGCGAGCCGTGCAGCCGCTCGCCCTGGATCGCGACTCGCGGTCCCTCGTCGCGTGCCGATCGGGCGGCGGCATCGGTCGGGGCCACGCTGGTGCCGGGCGGCATGGGCGGAGCGTCGGCTGCTGCTGCGCGATCGGTCCCTGGGCGGGGTTGCGGCGTGGCCTCGGTCGCCGTCGTCGGCGTGCCATCGCCCGGCTTCGGCTTCGGGCGCGTCGCGTCATTGAAGTACTGGAAGCCAAGCACGATCAGGACCGAAAGCACGATGGCGACGATAAGATTGCGCTGTTCGATCATCGGTCGGGTCTCATTCGCGGAAATGGGCCGCCGCCGTGGCGGCAGCCGGCTGGAGGCGGTACCGGATCGAAGCCCGAGTTTCCCCAGGGATGGCAGCGCAGCACGCGGCGGAAGGCCAGCGCCCCGCCCCTGACCAGGCCGTGCCGTCCGATCGCCTCATCGGCGTACGCGGAGCACGAGGGTACGAAGCGGCAGTTGTTGCCCAACACCGGCGCCAGCAGCAATTGATAGCCGCGAATCAAGGCTCGCAACAGGCCGGCGAGGGGCATCACGGCCGCTGCCTGGCGCGGTCGCCGTTGGCGCGGCGATGGACCTGTGCCACGGCGGCGGCCAGGTCCTGGACCAGATCGGCAAACGCGCGCGAGAGGGCCGCGCGCCGGCCGACCACCACATAGTCGAAGGCCGGCCGGCCGCTGGCCGGAAGTACCTGATCGGTTACGGCCCGCAGGCGCCGGCGCACGCGGTTGCGCTCGACCGCGGTGCCGACCTTCTTGGTGACGGTGAATCCGACGCGCATGGCTGGGGCGGCCGCGACTGCTCCATCGGCGGGGGTAGGCGTGCGCGGGCAGGCTTGCAGCACCAACCCGTCGGTAGCCCATTTGAGCCGCGCGCCGGCGACGCGCAGGAACTCCGCGCGGCGCTTGAGGCGCTGGATGCCGGGCGCCATTCGGCTCAGGCGGACAGTTTCTTGCGTCCCCGGGCACGCCGGTTGTTGATCACCCTGCGGCCGCCGACGGTTGCCATGCGCGCCCGGAACCCGTGCCGGCGCTTGCGGATCAGGACGCTCGGCTGATAGGTGCGCTTGGTAGCCACGGCCAACACTCTCCGGTCGACGCGGGGCGACGCCCGCCGCGAGGCCCGGTGTATAGCGGGTTTGCCGCCGTCAAGTCAACGCGAACGGGCCGGGCGCGCTACTGGATCACGATCTTCGGCGGCTGCCTGAACTTGCTCTCGACCACATCGGCGACCTTGGCCGCCACACGGTCGGCGATCTGCATGAAGATCTTGGCGTATTCGGAGTCCGGCTGGGTCGCGGTGATCGGCTTGCCGGAATCCGACGTCTCGCGGATCGACATGTGGAGCGGCACCTCGCCGAGGAAGTCGACACCGAGCTTGGCCGCCGTCTCGCGCGCGCCGCCATGGCCGAAGATCTCGCTGCGGTGGCCGCAAGAGGGGCACAGGAAATAGCTCATGTTCTCGATGATGCCGAACACCGGAACATCCACTTTGCGGAACATGTTGAGGCCCTTGCGCGCGTCGATCAGGGCGATGTCCTGGGGCGTGGAGACGATCACCGCGCCGGCCAGCGGCACGCGCTGGGCCATGGTCAGTTGGGCATCGCCGGTGCCGGGGGGCATGTCGACCACCATGATGTCGAGCTCGCCCCATGCCACGTCGCGCATCATCTGCTCGAGCGCGCTCATCACCATCGGCCCGCGCCAGATCATGGGCGTGTCCTCCTCCACCAGGAAGCCGATCGACATCACCTTGATGCCGTAATTCTCCATCGGCTCCAGCGTGTGCCCATCGTGACTGACGGGCTGGCCGCTGATCGCCATCATACGCGGCATGGAGGGGCCGTAGATGTCGGCATCCAGCAGCCCGACGCGGAACCCGCCCCGGCCGAGCGCGACCGCGAGATTGGTGGCGACCGTGGATTTCCCGACCCCGCCTTTGCCTGAAGCGACCGCGATCACCGCGCGCACGTTGGTGAGGAGCATCGCGCCGCCGACCGGCTTCTGCGGCCGCCCCGCGGCGGGGCGGGCCTGCGCCTGCGGCTGGGGGTGCGGGTGGGGATGGGGATGGGGGTGGGCGTCGCGATGCGCGGTCAGGACCGCCGTCACCGAGAGGACGCCGGGAATGTCCTCGACCGCCGCCTCGCAGGCCTTGCGCAGAGCCTCCTTCTGCGCGGCCTTGGCGGGGTCGACTTCGATGGTGAAGCCGATGTTGCCACCCTTGACGATCATTCCCTTGATGATCCCGAGCGCGACCACGTCCTTGCCGGATTCCGGGTCGATCACCCGTTGCAGGGCCTCCCAGATCATGTTTTCCGAGACGTCGGCCATGAGCTCGCACCCTTCGCGCTGAGGGACGCCGGAGCCGGATCGGCCTTCAAGGGCCGCACCTGGCCTGCCGAGACGGCTTGCATTCCCCGTGGAATAGTCGAGATATATGGCACTGCTGGGGCGATGGAAAGTCCGCTGGCGGCGGAGCGTCGTCGCGCGGGCGTGACCTGACGGGGGACACCAAGTCGATGCCGTGGAGTGGACAGGGTGGTGGCGGTGGCGGTCCTTGGGGCGGAGGCGGCCGTGGGCCGTTGGGTGGTGGCGGTGGACCACAGCCCCCGGATTTCGAGGAGCTCCTGCGCAAGGGCCAGGAGCGCATACGCACCCTGATGCCGCGGGGGTTCGGCGGCCCGACGGGCATCGCGCTCCTGATCGGCGCGATCCTGGTGTTCTGGCTGTTCACCGGCTTCTACCGAGTGCAGCCGGATGAACAGGGCGTCGAGCTGGTGTTCGGCAAGTGGTACGACACCACGCAGCCCGGTCTCAATTACAACTGGCCGTCGCCCATCGGCAGCGTGCTGAAACCCCAAGTGACGCGGGTCAACCGGGTCGAGGTCGGCTTCCGC
>SHWA01000018.1 GCA_009693995.1 Alphaproteobacteria bacterium
CCTGCCCGAGGACACCCTCGTGCTGCCCTCCCACGGCCTGCCCTACCGCGGCCTCGAGGCGCGGCTCGACCAGTTGATCCGCCACCACGACGAGCGGCTGGCGACCGCGCTGGCTGTGACGCGGAGCGGTGCGGCGACGGGACGCGACGTGATGGTCGCCATGTTCGGCGCCAATGTCGCCGTCGCCCAGATGCACTTCGCCATCGGCGAGAGCCTGTCGCACCTGCGTTATCTGATGAGCGAAGGGGCGGTCCAGCGGCGCGTGCGCGCCGACGGCGTACAGCTATACGCGGCGACCGGTGCGGCAGCCCGGCCCGCCGCCGCCGACTAGCCACCTGGAGGGACCCCATGGCCACGCCTGTCATCGTCAGCACCACCGGCGCCGTCGCCACCATCACCCTCAACCGGCCCCAGGCGAAGAACGCGCTCGACGCCGCGGCGGCCAAGGCGCTCCGCGAGGCGGTCGAGCAGGCGGCGGGCGACGCGGCCGTGCGGGCGGTCTTGCTCCGGGGTGCGGGCGATGCCTTTTCCGCCGGGGGCGACGTGCGCCTTTTCGCCGACCAGGCGGAGCAGGCCCCGGAGGTGATCCGAGCAATCCTCGCGAACTTCCACCCGGCGATCTCGCTCATCCGGCGCATGGCGAAGCCGGTGATCGCCGCGGTGCACGGCGCCGTTGCCGGCGGCGGGCTCGGCCTCGCCATGGCCTGCGATCTGGTGATCGCGGCGCGCTCGGCGGTCTTCACCGTCGCCTACACCCAGATCGGCGCCAGCCCCGACGGCTCGACCAGCTATCTGCTGCCCCGTCTGGTCGGCCTCCGGGTCGCCCTCGGCCTTTCGTTCCTGAACGACCGGGTGGACGCCGAGACCGCGCTCCGCCTCGGTCTCGTCAGCCGGGTGGTGGAGACGGCCGAGCTCGAGCGTGAATCCACCGCTCTCGCCGCCCGGCTGGCGGAGGGGCCGACGGCGGCGTTCGCCCGCACCAAGGCGCTGCTGAATGCCGCGGTCGGTGGCGACCTCGACGCCCATTTGGCGCGCGAGGCCGAAGCGATCACCGCCAGTGCCGCCAGCGCCGACTTCCGCGAGGGCGTCACCGCCTTCCGCGACAAGCGCAAGCCGCGGTTCCGCGGCAGTTGAGCGGCGGCGATTTGGCAACCGTCGCCGGCCTATGGTCTAATCGAATCCCTGATACCCGCGCGAGGGAACCAATGGCCTCGACCGCACCCGCCACGACCCTGCCCCTCCTCCACCCGGTCCGCGGCCCCGCCACCTGGGTCGGCGCCGACATGGCGGGGCGCGAGTCCGAGTGGCGCTTCGATCTGAGCGCGGGCGAGATCGCCGAGCTGGAGCGGGCGGTCGCGCGCGTCGAAGCCGAGGGTCGCGACCTCCTGGCCGTGACACGGGACGACTTTCCCCTGCCCCTCCTCGGACCCCGCCTCGCCACCATGCGCCAGGCCGTGCTCCAGGGCCGCGGCTTCGCCACCCTATGCGGGTTGCCGGTGCGCCGGCTGGGGCGGCGGGGGGCGGCGGTCGCCTTCTGGGGCATCGGCACCCATAGCGGCGAGACGGTGCCACAGAACGCCCAGGGCCATGTCCTCGGCCACGTCAAGGACCTCGGCCTCGACTATGCCGACCCCATCGTGCGCGGCTATCAGACCCGGGCGCGCCTGCCCTATCACACCGACTATGGCGACGTGGCGGCGCTCCTCTGCCTGCGCGCGGCGCCCAAGGGTGGCCTCTCCAGCCTGGTGTCGTCGGTGACGCTTTACAACGAGATGCTGCGCCGCGCGCCCGACCTCGCGCGGGTCCTCACCGGCCCCTACTACAAGACGCGCTGGGGCGAGTTTCCGTCCCCGCGCGAGGCCTTCGCCGGCGTGCCGATCTTCAATCCGGTACCCGGCGGGATGGCCACCTGCTATGTGCGGAGTGCGGTCCGCAAGGCGCAGACCATGCCGGAGGTGCCGCGCCTGACCCCGCTGCAGGTGCAGGCGATGGATGCCCTCGATGCCCTGGCCGCGGACCCGGCGCTGCACCTCGACATGGCGCTCGCCGAGGGTGCCATGCAGTTCGTCAACAACCATTGGGTGCTGCATTCGCGCACCGACTTCGAGGACGCAGCCGAACCCGACGAGCGGCGGCACATGCTGCGTCTATGGTTCGCCTGCGACGACGGGCCGCCGGTGCCGCAGGCGCTGATCGAGGGGTTCCAGGGCGCGACCGCGGGCGGACGCCCGGCCGGCATCCGCGTGCCGGGTGTCGCTCCGAACGCGACCATCGACTCCTGAAGGGCAGCCCGGCCATGGCCATGCCGGCGGCGACAGACGTAGTGCCGCCGATGAAATTCGGCATCGGCCAGCCGGTCCGGCGCAAGGAGGATCTGCGCTTCCTGTTGGGGCGCGGCACCTATGTCGACGACATCACGTTTCCCGACCTGGTGCACGCGGTGGTGCTGCGCTCGCCCCATGCCCATGCGCGCATCGGCGCAATCGACACGGGTACGGCCGCGGGGATGCAGGGCGTCCTGCGGATCCTGACCAGCGCCGATCTGGAAGCAGCCGGGATCGGCACGCTGCCCTGCCTGATGGGCGCGGCCGATCATGGCGAGGCCCGGTTCGTGCGCACGCCGCGCCGCGCGCTCGCCCGGGGCGTCGTGCGCCATGTCGGCGACGGCGTGGCCCTGGTGATCGCCGAGACCCGCGAGGGTGCGCGCGACGCGGCCGACGCCATCCGGGTCGACTATCAGCCGCTGCCGGCGGTGATCGATATGCGGGCGGCGATCCGCCCAGAGTCGCCGCTGATCTGGCGCGACGTGCCGCGCAACCTGGCGTTCGTCTGGGAAGGCGGCGACCGCGCCGCGACCGAGGCCGCCTTCGCGGCTGCGGCGCACGTGGTCCGCATCGAGTTGGTCAACAACCGCCTGGTCTCATGCGCCATGGAGCCGCGCGGCACCATCGGCCAGTACGATCCGGTGGCGGAGCGCTACACGCTGCACCAGTCGGGCCAGCTGCCGCACATCATCCGCCGCCAGCTCGCCGAGAGCGTGCTCAAGGTGCCGGAGAACCGGGTGCGCGTGCTGATCCCGGACGTCGGCGGCGGCTTCGGCACCAAGGCCTGCATCTTCCCCGAGGACGCCCTGGTGCTGGTGGCGGCGAAGCTGGTCGGCCGCCCGGTGAAGTGGAGCGGCGACCGGGTCGAGGCGTTCGTCGCCGACGCCCATGCCCGCGACAATCTGTCGACCGGCGAGTTCGCCCTCGATGCGGGCGGCCGCTTCCTGGGCTTGCGCGTGACGACCCTGGCGAACCTCGGGGCCTATCTGTCGCAGTTCGGCCCCTTCGTACCGACCGAATGTGGCGCGCGGGTGCTGTCCGGTGCCTACGCGACGCCGGCGGTGCACGCCACCGTGCGCGGCGTCTACACCAATACCCAGCCGATCGACGCCTATCGCGGCGCCGGCCGGCCCGAGGCGATCTACCTGGTGGAGCGGCTGGTGGATCTCGCGGCCCGGCACCTGGGTGTCGGCGCGACCGAGTTGCGCCGGCGCAACTTCATCGCACCCAGCGCCATGCCCTACCGCACCCCGCTCGGCCTCACCATCGACAGCGGCGACTTCGCCGCCAATCTGACGGCGGGGCTGGCGCGCGCAGGGGTTGACCAGGCGCCGGCGCGCCGGCGGGCGGCGGCGGCCCGCGGCCGGCTCTACGGCTTAGGGATTGCCTATTACATCGAGGCCTGCGGCGGCGGCGCCAACGAGGCGGCCGAGGTGCGGGTCACGCCGACCGGCGCGGTCACACTGCTGATCGGCACCATGGCGAGCGGCCAGGGCCACCAGACCGCCTTCGCCCAAATCGTCGCCGAGCGCCTCGGCGTGCCGTTCGCGGAGGTGGAGGTCGTCTACGGCGACACCGACCGCATCACCCACGGCCGCGGCACCACCGGCTCGCGGTCCCTGACGGTCGGCGGCGGCGCGCTCGCGCGCTCCCTCGAGCGGGTGATCGCCAAGGGCCGCCGCATCGCCGGCCACCTGCTGGAGGCGGCGGCCGAGGATGTGGAGTTCGTGGCCCCCCGCTTCCGCGTCGCCGGCACCGACCGCAGCGTGAGCTTCAGCCAAGTCGCGGCGGCCGCCTACGACCACGCCGCCCTGCCGCGCGATGTGATCGAACCCGGGCTCGACGAGATCGCCCACTTCGTGCCCGACGGCTTCACCTTCCCCAATGGCTGCCATGTGTGCGAGCTGGAGATCGACCCCGAGACCGGCGCGGTCAAGATCACCCGCTATGTCCTGGTGGACGACTTCGGCACCATCATCAATCCGCTGCTGGTCGAGGGCCAGGTGCATGGCGGCCTCGCCCAGGGCATCGGCCAGGCGCTGCTGGAGGAATGCCGCTTCGATGAGCTGAGCGGGCAACTGTTGAGCGCGTCCTTCATGGATTACGCCATGCCGCGTGCGGACCTGGTGCCGACCGTGGAACTGGCGCTGAACGAAGGGGTGCCCTGCCGCACCAACCCGCTCGGCGTCAAAGGCTGCGGCGAGGCCGGCGCGGTCGGCGCGCCGCCGGCCGTGGTCAGCGCCCTGGTCGATGCCTTGGCGGCCTTCGGCATCACCCACATCGACATGCCGGCGACGCCGGAGCGCGTGTGGCGCCTGATCCAGGCGGCCGCGGCGCGCGGATCGCCGCCAGAGAACCTGGCAGCCGGTCGGAACGAGTGCTGATTTTCAATCGGTGTGACGGAGTTCATTGAATCTCAGGATTGTGCGCCTGAGACTGCACTCATCGCCACCACACCAAGTGTGACGACCATGCGAGACTTCCAGCGTCAGCTCAACGACTACCGGCTCACCACGGCGGAGATCACCTATCACCTGCCGGACCATCCGCGCCTGCTGCAGATCTATCTCTGGCAGGCGCTCGATCTGCCGCCGCGCTATCCTGAACTCAGCCGGTTCCTCGCCTTCTGGGAAAAGAACCTGGATGGCCGCCTGCACTCGGTCCGGGTGGCCTCGGCCGCCGTGCTGCATCCGGGGCGCTTGCGGCATCTGCCGGTCAGCACCGCCCTGCACTGAGCGCGGGCGGGCAGCCTACTGGCTGGCGAGGAGCGCCTTGCGGCGCTTGGCCAGGTAGTCGGCCTTATGATCTTGAATTTGGAAGGCCCAAGGCGCGAGCCGAGTGGTGAGCGCCGCCGCATCGGCCTTGACCTGATCGGTCGGCGGCTGAGGGCCGGCCGCCAGAATCTGCGCCCGCTCCTCCTCGGTCTTGATCGGCAGGTCGGGGTCCTGCGGTGAGGTCGCGTCGGCCGCGAGCTTGGCCCAGAGCTTGCCGCCGACCCGCCCGGTGGTCACGGTCAGCACCAGTCCCTTGAAGGCGTGGAAGGCGGTAGTCGCGACCGGCTGGGCGGCGAGATCGGTGGTCGCGGCCGGCGCCACGTCGTCGAACCGGAAATAATCGAGCGCGGAGTGGATGCTGCTCAGGTTGGCGTCGGGCGCGAGCTTCACGTCCGTCGGCATGTCGACGACGCTGTAATTGTCGTCGTAGGGCCGCTCCTTGCGCACCACCACCGTCTCGCCGTCGGGGTGGGTGATGGTGACGGTGAAGACATCCTCGCGGCGCAACTCGGTCACGGTGCGGTCCACCCAGTCGAGCGGCTGCGGCGGCAGCCTGAGCCGCGATTCGGCGAGCCAGGACTGCGGGTCCTCGGGCAGGCGCACATAGAGCGAGCCGACCTGATTGGCGGTGGCCGGGATCGCGGTCTTGCCGAGGATCACGGCGGCGATCTCGGCGCCGCCGGCGTCCCAGAGCGTGACCAGGCGCGCCTCGCTGTCGCCGGCTTCGGGGCCGCCGACTCCGATCCGGGCGTAGAGGTCGGGCTTGGTGGTCTTGCGCTCGATACCTTCCAGGTCGGCGATGCCGACCACCGCCTTCTTCACCTCGTCGAACAGCGCCGGATAGTGGTCCTTCTCGACCAGGCCCCAGCGCCCGTCCTGGAGCGCCAGGCTGTAGCTCGTGGCCGCGCCCCGCACGGTGATCCGGACCACGTCATTGGCGCGAGCGGCGAGGCCGGGCAACAGCCGCTCCTTGACCGAGACCGAGGTCACCGGCTTGGCGCGCGCGAGAATCACCGCCGCCGCGCCGCCGATCACGACCACGGCGGCGGCGGCGAGCAGGGTCAGGGTGCGAGTCTGCATGGTGGCCCCTCCTGCCGCTGCCCTCAGGCCAGGCGCGCGTGCGCCCGGCGCCGGCTGGTGCGCCACCAACCGAGCAGCAGCGCCGCCATGCCGACCAGGATCGGAACCAGGGCGATGTTCACGAACTTGACCCAGGAGCCGAGACGCTCGATGTCGGCGCGCAGCGCCCGCTGCACGTCGCGCAGCTGGATCCGGGTATTCACCAGGATCTCCCGGAACGACTCGATTTCCTTCTGCTGCTCGGCGCTGAGGATGACCTGGCCCGAGCCGTCGGTCTTGGTCTGCAGCGCGCTGATACGCTCCTGCGTCTCCTTGAGGGTGGCCTGCAATTCCTGCTCCTTGGCGAGGAAGCGGCTCTCGGCGTCGCGCCGGATCGCCTCGACCCGGCTGAAGGGGCGAGAGAACTGGCCGCGGCTGCGCAGGCTGATCAGGTCGTTGCTGCCGCTCAGATTGTCGATCGCGTTCACCACCAGATCGGCGTTGTTCGCCATGGGGAAGGCGACCTGCTGGCCGAAGAAGTCCTGCACCTGGACCCAGAAGCTGTCCTCCAACATGTCGGCGTCGGCGATCACGATCACGTTGATCGGGCCCTTGGAGGCGGCGAGATGCGGGGCGGCAGCCGCGGGCGCCGCGCTGGCCTGCCCGGCGGATGCCTCCGGCGGCGGCGGGCCGTCGGGGAAGACCGACTTGGCCGGACCCTGGATGCGGGCCGCCAGCATCAGGCGCTGGCCCTCCGACTTGAAGTCGGCCAGCAGCCCCTCGACGTTCGGCCGCCCGGCGAACTTGCTCGCGTCCACCTGCATCGATTCATCGCTGGTCTGGACCAGCGCCGTGACCGTCTGCTCCGCGCCTTCGACCTTGCGCAGCACGCCGGCGGCGCCGAGGTTGATCTGGCGCAGGTCGGCGGTGACGAAGTCGTCTCTGGCGAACGCGGCGCCGGTCAGGCGCAGCCACACCACGTAGTCGAGGGCGCGCGGGCGATTGGCGTCACCGGCGTTGACCGGCATGGCGAAGCGCCGGTCGGCGGCGATCTTGCCGGAGATCATCTCGACGCCCCATGCCCGGAGCAGCAGATCCAGCTCGGAAGAGCGGACCGGTCCATAGGGCGAATTGGGCGCGGGGATGTCCACCTCGCCCTGGGGATCGACGAACACGATCGCCTTGCCGCCGCCGAGCACGAACTGGTCGATGTGGTACTGGGTGGTCGCGTCGACCTGCTTGGGGTGCACGATCATCAGCACATCGACGCCCTTGGGCGGCTCCCGGAGCGTGATGCCGAGGCGGCGTACCTCGAACAGCGACTCCAGTTGGCGCACGATCAGCCAGGGCTCCTGCGGCTGCTGGCCGCGCGGCAGGCCCAGCATCGGATTCGGCTGATTGCCCCAGATCGGCAAGGTCGAGAGGATGCCGACCACGGGCTTCTTCGGCTTGTCGAGCGCGTAGATCAGCTTGGTGATGTCGTATTCGAGCTGCTGCTCCTTGGTCTGGGTGAACAGAGGGATCGACTGCCGGTCGTCGGTGGTGTTGCTGCCGACCAGGCCAAAATAGGCGAGCTCCCCGGTCTGGGCGATGGGCAGGCCGGTCAGGCCGAACTGCACCGCGCGGTCCTCGGCGTCGGTGAAGGGAATCGGATCGATGATCTCGAGCGTGATCTTGCCGTTGGACTTGGCCCGGTACTCCTCCAGCAGCTCGCGCACCCGGGTCGCGAAATCGCGGAACTGCGGCAACTGCTCGGTCATCTTGTTGGAGAAGAAAAAGCGCAGCGTGATCGGTTCGCCGATGCTGGACAGCACGTTGAGGGTGCCCTGGGAGAGCGTGTAGAGGCGACCCTGGGTGAGGTCGACGCGCGCCGTCTTCAATCCGGCGAGGGCGATGATGTTGATGCCGACGAACAGGATGGCGGCGAGGATCAGGCCGCCGCTGGAGAGGAGTCCGCGCTTCATGGCCGCCTTCCTCACCCCGCCTTCTTCAGTTCGACGATGACCGCGTTGGCGAACAGCGCGAGAGCCATCACCGAACCGAAGTAGACGATGTCGCGCAAGTCCAGCACGCCCTTGGCGATCGCCGTGTAGTGGGTGAGAAAGCTGAAGGTGCTGACCACGTCCACCACCGCGCGCGGCGCGAATGCCTGGAAGAAGTTCAGCACGATCGAGGAGCCCGAGGCGACGAACAGGAACAGGATCGCGATGCTGACGACGAAGGCGATCACCTGGTTGCGCGTGACGGACGAGACGCAGGCGCCGACCGCGAGATAGGCGCCCGCCATCACCAGGCTGCCGATGTAACCAGCCAGGACCACGCCGTTGTCGGGCTCGCCGAGAACATTGGCGGTGATCCAGACCGGAACCGTGAGCGCCAGCGCTATGCCGGTGAACGCCCACGCCGCCAGGAACTTGCCGAGCACCGCGTCGATCATGGCGATCGGCATGGTCATCAGCAGCTCGATCGTGCCCGAGCGCCGCTCCTCGGCCCAGAGCCGCATGGTGATCGCCGGAATCAGGAACAGATAGAGCCAGGGGTGGAACAGGAAGAAGGGCGTCAGGTCCGCCTGGCCCCGCTCGTAGAGATTGCCCAGGTAGAACGTGAAGATGCCGGCCAGCAGCAGGAAGATGATGATGAAGACATAGGCCACGGGGGTGATGAAATAGCCGGTCAGTTCGCGCCGAAAGATCGCGAGCATGCGCATGGTCGGCTCCTCAGTGGCGGGTGCCGGCCGCCGGCGGCGGCTGAGCGGTGGTGACAGTCCGGAACACATCGTCGAGGCGGCCGGGATCCACGTGCAGCTCGTCCACCGGCCAGCCCTCGGCGCGGGCAAGGGCGCCGACCTCGGCGATCAGCGACCGCCCGGCGGTCGGAAACAGCACGAAACCGGCGGCACCGTCGGCGCGCGCCCTCTCCTCCACCTCGGCGACGCCGGGCAGCGCCCGCAGCCGCCCCAGGATCGCCACCCGGTCGCCGCTTCCAACCGTGAGGGAGACCGCGTTGTGGAAACGGGAGCGGGCGAGGAGTGCTGCCGGCGAGCCGTCGGCGATGATCCGGCCCTGGGCGATGATCACCGCCCGGCTGCAGACCGCGTCCACCTCTTCCAGGATATGGGTCGAGATGATGATCGCCTTCTCCGCCGCCATCTGGCGGATAAGTGTGCGCACCTCGTGCTTCTGGTTGGGGTCGAGGCCGTCGGTCGGCTCGTCCAGCACCAGCACCTGGGGATCGTGCAGGATCGCCTGGGCCAGGCCGACCCGGCGCTTGAACCCCTTGGACAGGGTGTCGATCGGCTGCTCCAGCACCCGCTCCAGATGCAGCAGGGCGATGGCGCGGTCGATGGCGCGCCCACGCGCGGCGCCGGTGATGCCGCGCACCGCGGCGACGAATTGGAGGAACGCCCGAACCACCATTTCGCCGTAGAGGGGGGCGCCCTCCGGCAGGTAGCCGATGCACCGCTTGGCGGCGATCGAATCCCGCGCGACATCGTGGCCGCAGACCACCGCGGTGCCGGCGGTGGGGGGGAGGAAGCCGGTGATCATCTTCATGGTGGTCGACTTGCCGGCGCCGTTCGGCCCGAGGAAGCCGAGCACCTCTCCCTTCGCGACCGAGATCGAGATATCGTCGACCGCGAGGATCGTGCCGAACCGCTTGGTCAGGCTCCTGCCTTCGATCATGCCAGCCATGCCCGTCTCGGTCCTCCGCCTTCCCTGCCCCTGTCGGGCCGGGCCGGGCCGCCCGCGCGCAAACCGCCCGCGCGCACACGACCCGCGCGCGAACGGCCACTCGTTTTTCGGCCGACTAGGTAACCGCGGCCACGGCCGGTTTCAAGGGGTGCGATAACTTGCGTTGCCGCTGGCAATACTGGGGATTGGCCCCGCCGGCAAGCAACATGTACGGGAGCTGGCCTTGCCGCGCTTCGCCGCCAATATCGACCTGCTGTTCACCGAGCTGCCGCCCGGCTCGCGGCCGCGCGCGGCGCGGGAGGCGGGCTTCGCGGCGGTCGACTTCCAGTTCCCCTATGCCCACGACCTGGACCGCCTGGCCGCCGCGGTGCAGGACGCCGGCGTCCAGGTCGGCCTGTTCAACCTACCGGCCGGCGACTTCGCGGCGGGTGAGCGTGGCATCGCCGCCCTTCCCGGCCGCGAGCGCGAGTTCCGCGCCGGCCTGGACGTGGCCCGGCGCTATGCCCGGCGCCTCGGGTGCCGGCGGCTGAACGCCCTCGCCGGCATCCCGCGCCCCGGCCAGGCACGCGCAGAGTGCCTCGCGGTGCTGACCGCGAACCTGGCCCATGCCGCGCGCACCCTGGCCGATGACGGCATCATGGTGGTCACCGAGCCGCTGAACTCGCGCGACGTGCCCGGCTTTCTCATCACCCGACCGGTGGAGGCCCTGGCCGTGATCGAGGCGGCCGGAGTCAGCAACCTGAAGTTGCAGTACGACATCTACCACGCGCAGGTGATGGAGGGCGACCTGATCGCCTCGATCACCCGCCTCGCGCCCCGCATCGGCCACATCCAGTTCGCCGACAACCCCGGACGCCACGAGCCGGGGACGGGCGAGATCAACTTCCCCAACGTGTTCGCCGCCATCGACCGCTCGGGCTACGCCGGCTGGGTGGCGGCCGAATACCGGCCGCAGACGACGACGGCAGACAGCCTCGGCTGGCTGCGCGCGGCGGCGGCAGCCTAAGTCGGGAGGCTCAGCTCGACCAGCGCGCGCAGCAGGTTCTCGGCCGCCTCCCGCTCCGCAGAAAACGGCGCAATGCGCGCGACAAGGGGGGGGGGGGGGCGACAACGGATAACAGTGGAAATTACATAATTCTCCCAGGAACAATTACGGGAAAGTCGAGAAACTATATACTATCCTATTTTCAAAGAGGACTCCAGGTTATGGATACAGGACCTAGCACCTCGGTGCGAACGGCCCCTCTCTAAATGGAAGCGGAATCATTCTACCACTCTTATCATTAGCGAGCATCATAAAATATTTCTCGCCGAATTTTCCGTACAGGACGCTTACCTTGCAGCCCGTAGGTTCACCGGGCTTCGTTCCGGAGACCGAGATACGCCCAAGTGGTTCGACTGGGAATGCAAGCTCCGGGAAGCTCTGGAGAGTTCCTTCTAGGCTCGCTGGCGTCTTCGATTGATGCGAAGGCCAGTCGTCATCCTGTTTTCCGACAGCTTTCACATTGAGCTCGGATCCCTTAAAAGCCTGAAACCGGTATACGAGATTCTGCACCAACTCAGAATCAGATTCAGAATGGAACAACGCGGTGATCTGATCCGAATTTCCGGACAAAATGGCCGACGTAACCCGCACTCTAAGGTCTTCGGGAGAGCGCGTTTCCTCCGCCGACGCGCTGACGAGGGAAGCTAGGAAGCCCCACCCTCCCAGCGCTACTGCGTTGATTTTCCAATATCCAGTCAGCGAATGAACTCCATTGGTCAGACGATTGCCCCTCAGATAGGATCGGAAAGCCGGTACGGATACTGGCTCCCAGCCACGCGCGAGCATGCATTCATGCCAGCCTGGAGGACGAGTAGGAGTTCTCCGGCCATCCGACCGACAAACCTCGGGCGACAACCAATTGTTCCCAGTGCCACCCACAAATCCATCTTTCGTATTCGTGCTTTTTTACGACCCTGTAGGAACGATTATTTCGTACCTCTGTGGGATAGTATCGCAGGCAGAGACAAATAATAGTAACAGAGGTATTATTACTCTCAGGTGCATATGCTATCCATCTCCGATCAACTCCACCACGCAACATAATTTCATTTGTCAATCAACTATCCGATTTTGATCGTGCACCAACGCGTGGTGTAGGAGTGATGGTCCTTGGCGGGTTTATCCGCCGTATCAGGCTGACTCGGCGGGTAGACCGGATTGGTAATCATCGCTCATTGGTGCAATGGTTTCCAGGCTCATGTGGCGGGCGCGCTGGGTTGCCCATTCCCAATTACGGGGACACAATACTTAATTCTCTCAGGGGACTCGCGAGCAGACCAGAGGTCTCGAGAGAATTAAGTATTGTGTCCCCGTAATTCCGCGAGCCCCATCTCGACCAGCGCGCGCAGCAGGTTCTCGGCCGCCTCCCGTTCCATGCGCACCCGCGCTTCGCGCGCGTGGCTGCCCATGTGGGCGGTCAGCACCACTTGCGGCAGGTCGCGGAGCGGCCCGGCGTAGGGCTCGGTGACGAAGGCGTCGATGGCGGCGGCGGCGAGGTGGCCGGATTGCAGCGCCTGGAGAAGCGCCGCCTCGTCCACCAGCCCGCCGCGCGCGGCGTTCACCAGGATCGCGCCCGGCTTCATGCGGGCGATTTCCGCCGCTCCGATCACGGGCGGCGCGCCGGGGCTGCGCGGCACGTGCAGTGTCAGGATGTCGGCGGCCGCGATCAGCCGCTCCAGCGGCACCAGCTCGACCCCGGCCTCGGGTGTCACGGGCAGGGTGTCGTGGGCCAGGACCCGGCAGCCGAAGGCCAGCAGCAGGCGGCTGACATGGCGGCCGATGCGGCCGTGGCCGACCACACCGACGGTCCGCCCCGCCAGCAGCCCGCCCATGAGCTGCGACCACCCGCCGGCGCGGATGGTGCGGTCGGCCTCGGCGATGCGCCGCAGCGCGGCCAGGATCAGGCCGAGGGTGAGCTCGGCGGTTGGCACCGTCGGCGCATCCGGCGTGTTGAGGACCCGGATGCCGAGGTCGCGGGCGGCGGCCTGATCGACGTTGTCGGTGCCGATGCCGACGCGCGAGACCACCTTGAGCGCGGGCGCACCCGCCAGGACCGCCCGCGTGAGCGGCTCGACTCCGGCGAGGAGCCCGACCACGTCCTCCCGCAGGAGCGCGGCGATCGCCGCCTCGGGGTGCGGGCGCTGGGTGGTGTTCTGCTGGATGGCGTAGCCCTGGCGCGCCAGGGCCGCGAGCACCGCGTTGCCCGCCACATCGAAAGTCGCCGTCGAGATGTAGATGCGTGCCATGCTCCCTCCCCGCCGCCCGCGCGTGACCTGTGCCGCCGGGCGGAACTATGCTATCCCCCGCAGGAAGTTGGGGAAACCGTCCAAGGACCGCGATGGCGCCGGCACCTGATCATGCGGTCTGGTTCGAGACCACGCAGGACGGCGACCGCTGGGAACTGCGGCTCGGCGGCGCCTGGACCGTGACCCACATCGGCGCCGTGGACCAGGCCATGCGCGCCCTCCATCCCGCCGGTGCGACGCGCGCGCGGATCGACCTCGGCGACGTGCAGGCCCTGGATACCGCCGGCGCCTGGCTGGTTTACCGCACCCGCAAGGCGCTGCTCGGCATCGGCATCGAGACCGGCCTGGTCGGCACCACGGCGGCCCAGACCACCCTGATCGAAGCGATCGCCAAGACCGATGCCCCTGGCCCGGTGGCGCCGCCCCGCCCGAATGCGCTGATCGCCGTCCTCGCCCGCATGGGCGCCGCGCTCGAGGCGGCCCTCGAGGAAGGGCGCAATCTGCTCGGCTTCCTCGGCGTGATCGTGGTCACGCTCGGGCGCACGGTCCGCCAGCCCAGCCGGCTGCGCCTGACCGCCCTGGTCGCCAACATGGAGCAGACCGGGCTGAACGCGATTCCCATCGTCAGCCTGATCTCGTTCCTGATCGGGGTGGTGCTGGCCTATCAGGGGGTGGTGCAGCTGCGCCAGTTCGGCGCCGAGATCTTCACCGTCAACCTGGTCGGCGTCTCGGTCCTGCGCGAGGTCGGCATCCTGCTGACCGCGATCGTGGTCGCGGGCCGCTCGGGCAGCGCCTTCACCGCCCAGATCGGCACCATGAAGATCAACCAGGAGGTGGATGCGCTCCAGACCCTCGGCCTCGACGTGATCGAGGTGCTGGTGCTGCCGCGGCTCCTCGCCCTGGTGCTGACCTTGCCGCTCCTTGTCTTCGTCGCCGACATCATGGGGCTGTTTGGCGGCGCGCTCCTGACCATCCTCCTGATCGACCTGTCGATCCCCCAGTACCTGAAGCAGCTCCAGGAGGCGCTGACGGCGTGGACCTTCGGCGTCGGCATGATCAAGGCGCCGGTGTTCGCGTTCCTGATCGGCATGGTCGGCTGCTACAAGGGGCTGAAGGTCTCGGGCAGCGCCGAGAGCGTCGGGCGCCTCACCACCCAGTCGGTGGTCGAATCGATCTTCCTGGTGATCGTGTTCGACGCCGCCTTCTCGATCCTTTTCTCCTACATCGGGGTCTAGGCGTGGCCGGCGCCGTCTGCATCAGCGTGCGCGGCCTGGTAACGCGCTTCGGGGCGAAGGTGATCCACGACGGCCTCGATCTCGATGTCGAGAGCGGCGAGATCCTCGGCCTGGTCGGCGGATCGGGCACCGGCAAGTCGGTCCTGATGCGCACCATCATCGGCCTCAACCGCCCGGCGGCGGGCCGCATCACCGTGTTCGGCCGCGACATGCTGCGCGCGTCGCCGACGGAGCGGCAGGCGCTGCGCCAACGCTGGGGGGTATTGTTCCAGGATGGCGCGCTGTTCTCCTCGCTCACCGTGGCCGAGAACATCGAGGTGCCGCTCAAGGAATGGGGCGGCCTGCCAGCCGACCTGATGGACGAGCTGGCGGCAAGCAAGATCGCGCTCGTCGGCCTGCCGCCCGACGCCGGGGCGAAGTTCCCATCCGAACTCTCGGGCGGCATGCGCAAGCGCGCCGGCCTGGCGCGGGCGCTCGCCCTCGATCCCGAGATCCTGTTCCTGGACGAGCCGACCGCCGGCCTCGACCCGATCGCCGCCGCCACCTTCGACCAGTTGATCCGGAGCTTGCGCGACAGCCTGGGGCTGACAGTGGTCATGGTCACCCACGACCTCGATTCGCTGGCCGCCATCTGCGACCGCATCGCCGTGCTGGTGGACCAGCGCATGGTGGTGGGAACCATGCCTGCGCTGCCGCGCCATGGGCATCCCTGGATCCAAGCCTACTTCCACGGGCCTCGCGGCCGCGCCGCCCGGAACGAGCCGGCGACAGTGGGGGCCTGAAGCGATGGAGACCCGGGCCAGCCACGTGATCGTCGGCGCCTTCGTGCTGGTGACGCTGTTCGCGCTCGCCGGGTTCGTCATGTGGCTGACCCACGCCCAGATCAACCAGGAGTTCGCGCGCTACGACATCTACTTCCTGGGCTCGGTCAGCGGCCTGCAGGACGGCGGCTCGGTGCGCTACCGCGGCGTGCCCATCGGCACGGTGAAGCAGATTCGCATCAACCCGGCGAACACCGAGCAGGTGCACGTGATGATCGAGGTGCAGAAGGAGGTGCCGATCCGCGCCGACTCAGTCGCCTCGCTCGAGCTGCAGGGCATCACCGGGCTCGCCTATGTGCAGATCAGTGGCGGCACCCACGCCAGCCCGCTGCTGAGCGCCGCCCCCGGCCAGGCCAACCCGGTCATCCCCGCCGCCCCGTCCAAGCTCGAGCAGGTGTTCGAGAGCGCCCCCGTGCTCCTCGACCGCGTGATCCTGCTGACCGAGCGCGCCATCCAGGTGATGAGCGCGGAGAACGTGGCGGCGGTCTCCGCCACATTGAAGAACGTGGCAGGATTCAGCGCGGTCCTCGCCGCCGAGAGCGGCGAGTTCAAGGCGCTGATCGGGGAAGCCTCTGAAGCGGCGACGCTGATCCGCGCGGGGATCGGCGAGCTCGATCTGCTGGCACGCGAGCTTCGCGTCAGCTCCGAGCGCGCCTTCACGGCGGTCAACCAGACCATGACCACGGTCGACCGGCAGGTCGGGCGGGTCGGCGGCGACGCGTCGCGCGCCCTCGACGACGTGGCCAAGGCCGCCGCCGCCTTCACCGACCTCTCCCGGCGCCTCGACCGGCTGATCGCGGTGACCGAGGATCCTTTGCGCGACTTCGCGGGATCGGGGCTGCACGAGACCGCGCTGGTCCTGAACGAGCTCCGCATCCTGATCGCCGGCCTCAACCGCGTGATCGTCAAGGTCGAGCGCGATCCCGCGCAATTCCTCTTCGGCGACACCCAGCAGGGTTATCAACCCCGATGACGCTCCCGACCCAGAGGCGCCATACGCGCACCCTCGCCGCCGCGCTCGCCCTCGCGCTCGCCCCGTCGCTGCTCGGGGGCTGCGCCGGCAGCCTGCTGCCCGGTGGCGGCGAGCCGCCGCGCCTGTTCGCGTTGACGCCGAAATCGACTTTCGCGCCTGACCTGCCCACGATCCGCCGCCAGCTCATCATCGAGCTGCCTCAGGCGGCGGCCGGCCTGAACTCGACCCGGATCGCCATCCTGCAGTCGGCGACCAGCCTCAACTATTACGCCCGCGCGAGCTGGACCGACCTGGCGCCGGTGATGGTGCAGACCTTGATGGTGGAGTCGTTCGAGAACTCGGGGCGGATCGTCGCGGTCGGGCGGGAATCCATCGGCCTGCGCGCCGACTTCACCTTGAAGACCGACCTGCGCGAGTTCCAGGCCCGCCATCAGGACGGCAAGCCGCCCCTGATCCATGTCCGTGTCAACGCCAAGCTGGTGCGCATGCCCGAGCGGCAGATCGTGGCCGCCCAGACCTTCGAGGAGGCCGCTCCCGCCGGCGGCAGCGGCCTGGAATCCGCGGTGGCCGGCTTCGACGACGCCCTGGGCAAGGTGCTGAAACGCCTGGTCGAATGGTCGCTCCGGACGATCGCGGCCCAGCCGGAATAGGGCGCCATGATCCCGCTCCACGACGACAACCCGACGGTGCGCACGCCGGTCGTCACGGTCGCGCTCATCGTGGTCGCGGGCCTCGCCTTCCTGTGGCAGGTCTCGCTCGGCGAGCGTGGCGGCGAGCGCGCGGTCTACAGCTTCGGCTTCATCCCGGCGCTGCTCTTCACCGACAAGCAGTTGCCTGCCGAGCTCGCTGTGGTGCCGCCCTTCGCGACCATCCTGACTTCGATGTTCATGCACGGCGGGTGGCTGCACATCATCGGCAACATGCTCTACCTCTGGGTGTTCGGGAACAACGTCGAGGACGCCATGGGGCACGCGCGCTTCGTGGTGTTCTACCTGCTGTGCGGCGGGGCGGCGGCGTTCTCGCAGGCCCTGGTGGATCCCGCCTCCACCATCCCCATGATCGGTGCCAGCGGCGCGGTCGCCGGGGTGCTCGGCGCCTATCTGATCCTGCACCCCCGCGCCAAGGTGCTGACCTTGCTTCCCCTCGGCCTGGCGTTTCCGATCCTGCACCTGCCGGCCATGGTCGTGCTCGGCATCTGGTTCGTGATGCAGTTCGTGAACGCGGCCACCTCGGGCGGCGGTCCCGGCGTCGCCTGGTGGGCGCATATCGGCGGCTTCGTCGCCGGGGTCGCGCTCATTTTCGTCTTCCGCGAGCGCCAGGTTGCGCTGTTCGACCGCGACCGCGACGTCACCCCGCGCTATCAGCTCCGCTACCGCCCGCGCGGCCCCTGGGACCGGCCCCGCGATGGCGGCGGCCCCTGGGGCTGAGGCGCCCGAGAACCCTTGCCCGCCCCGCGCCCCGCCGCTACAAGTTGCGGCGGCGGGATGACGCGAGGTCGCGCCCGAGCCGGGGCCGCCTTAGCTCAGTTGGTAGAGCATCGCATTCGTAATGCGAGGGTCGCGTGTTCGAGTCACGCAGGCGGCACCAGCTTTTCAAGGGTCATATCCTGAATTTGCGTTGGTTTCGTGGTGATGGTGTCACCTGAGCCCCGCCTTGCTGAGGCCGCGACCTGGGACTAGCCTGAATATCGACAACCATGCGCCGGGGAGCTAACACATGCCGGATAACGCGATGGCGCCGTCGGGCGTGAATCACGTGGTCCTCAACGTCCGCGACATGGCGGCGGCCCACGCCTTCTGGACCGAAACTGTCGGCTTCAAGCATGTCGGCGACTTGAAGAGCAGCGCGGGCCTTCCGAACCCGCCGAAAATGCGCTTCTACAGCGCGGACGGTGGCGGTCCCATGAGGCACCACGACATCGCGCTGGTGGAAAATCCGAACCTGCCGCCGCCGCCCGAGGAATGGGCGATATTCGGCGCCCCCGTGGCAGTGAACCACATCGCCATCAGCTTTCCCAGCCGCGCCGCGTGGCTCCGGCGCCTCGAGTACCTGCAGGCGAGGGGCGTGAAGTTCAACATGCGCGTGAACCACGGCATGACCCACAGCCTTCTACATCAACGACCCCAACGGCTACGGCGTGGAGCTGCTGTACGAGCTGCCGCGCACGGTCTGGGAGAGCGATCTCGACGCGGCGCTGAACTACTTCGAGGTCCTGCCGACCGAAGGCAAGGAAGCCTTGGTGGACGACACCGCGAAGAATCCGGTGTTCGGCGCGTAGAAGCGACCTTCGCCGCCAGACTTAGAGTTACGGGGACACTATACTTAATTGCGGCGATCAAGGGCCGGAATTAAGTATTGTGTCCCCGTAACCCTACGCTGCGACTGTGGCGGATGCCTGACCTCCTCAAGGCACTATTCCGCACCTATGCCGACCTGTCTGACGAGACGCGCGCGAAGCTCCCCTTGAAGCAGATATGGGCGCCGATATCGGGGGGCGACGCTTAGCCCCCTCAAACCAGAATTCTTGGTCTTTACCGGTCATACCCTTCCCCGGCGTCGCGGATGAACTCGAAGATGTGGCTGAAATCGACGCCGGGGTGGGCCTTGCCCATGTTCTGCCAGATGCGGTTGACCACGGTGCCGATGCCGTTGGGCAAGTTCGCGTCGTGCACCTCGTCGAAGTACAAGCCGGCGTCCTTGGTCATGATCTCGACCGCCGCGCCGATGTGGAAGGTGCCGGTCGCCACCTCCTTGGGAAAGATGTAGGAGGTGGCCACGTTCTGTCCGCTGGAGACGTTGAGCACGTCCAGGATCATCGTCATGGCGAGGTTCTGCTTGAGGCCGTAGTTGATCGCTTCACTGGTCGCGGCGATGGCCGTGCAGATGAGAAAATTGTTGATCAGCTTGACCGCCTGGGCCTGTCCCGGCTCCTCCCCGACATGGAACAGCTTGCGGCCGAGCTTTTCCAGCACCGGACGCACGCGCTCGACAGCCTCTTTCTTGCCCGCGACGATGAACGTGAGGGCGGCGGCCTTGGCCGCGGTCGGCCCGATTCCGGTGCCGCCCGAGGCGCCCGCCACCGGCGAATCCAGGTAATCCACGCCGACCGCCGCGAGCCGCGCCGCCGCGAGCCGCGCGGTCTTGGTGCCGATGGTCGAGGTATCGACCACGGTCGTCACCGTCCGGTTGGCCGCGGCCGCGATCTCGCGGGTAACGTCGTCCACCGCCTTGCCGGTGTTGACGCTGATGATCACGGTTTTCGCGGACTGGGCGATCTTGGTCACCGAGCCGGCGATCACCGCGCCGCTCGGCGCCCGCCCCTGGGTTCCGGCGATGTCGTAGCAGACGAGGGGAAAGCCGGCGGCGGCCAGGTTGGTCGCCATGGGTTGCCCCATGTTGCCGAGGCCGATGAATCCGATCCGCTCCGTCGTCATGCTGTGCTCCTTGTCCTCGGGTTCGACTGCCGAAGGGACGACGGCTCGACCTGCGCGCCCGTCCCCTCTACTTCACATCGATCAGGAACGCGGCCCAGGGCCAGCGCTGCTCGTCCTCGTCGCTGATCGCCCGGCCGTCGCGCCGGCCGTAGACGATCCAGAGCGGGCCGCGCTGGCCGATGTCGAGATAGCGGCCGTCGCGCTTGACCACGACCATCCAATCCTCGGCCGCGAGATCGGCGGCGCCGATCTCGCTGGCGAAGCCGTCGAGGGCGAGCACGTCCTTCAGCTTCGGCCCCGCGAAGCGGAACGGCCGCGGCCATTTGCCATAGGCGACCGTGACCTGGTGCATGCCGAGCGCCTCCAGCATGGCGAGATCGAATGTCGCCGCCTTGGCGAACCGGCGCTCATGGTGCTTGAAGAACCCGTCCTCGAAGTCGTCATAGGGGCCGCGGTTGGTCGCACCAATCGCGCCGACCACGGTGAGCACGACCTGCCCGGCCGGCCGGCCCAGATCCTTCGCGTGACCAAGTGCCGGCCACGCAAGCAGCGTCGCCGCCAGCAGCCAGCGCGTCCATCTCGTCCGGGATTCTCCGTCGGCGGCTCAGTAACAGATGGCAGCGTAGCCATTCGCTCCCCCGGCCACAATCTCAGGCGGGCTCAACCAGGGGAAGGCAGGCCCGTCTGGGCGATGATCGCCCGGCAAATGGCATCGCCCGGGTTGGCCATGGGGAGAAACGACGAGCAATGATTCTCCAACTCCATCGCGAAGAAGCGAACCGCGAGCCCCGCTCCACGGCAAGCGTCGGCGTAGACGTGACTCTGGCGGATGAACTCGCCGGTTTCCTCGGCGCCGACGCCGATGATCACCGGCATGGGCGGCGCCGGCGGCTGGGCCAGCAGGCTCATGGCACGTGCCTGCTCGACCGACATGCGGTAGTCCGGCCCGTCGGACATCAGGCAGAGGGGTTCCAAATCGAACGGGCCGCTGACACAGGTCAGCCCCTTGACGGCGTTGACCGGCAGGCCAGCCGCCGCCGCCCAGCCGCGCGCTCCGACGACAGCGGCAAGCGTTGCCCCGGCCGAGTGGCCAGAGACATAAAGGCGATTCGGGTCGCCACCATAGCGACCAACATTGCCGAACACCCAGACCAGTGCCTCCCTCACCTGTTGGAACCGTTCCTCCAGGCCGACGTCCGGGCACAGGTCGTGGTTGACCATAATGCCAATGGCGCCGGCATCGACCATCGGTTCGACCGCCACCGTGAGGTCGTCCTTGTCCAACAGGCGGTGGCCGCCGCCATGGATGAACACGTGCACGGGACCGGCAGCGACCGCCGGCAGGTAGATGTCGAGCGTCTGCTTCGGCCCCGCGCCGTAGCGCACGTCACGCTTGCCCTTACAATCGCAGCCGTGCCCGTGCCGACTGCAAGGTCCACTGCTTCTTCCAGATCGCACTGTGCGGCACGGAGTCGCGAACCAGGTAGTGTTGATTGATCTCGTCGGCAGTCAGATTGCGATAGGTCACAGGCACCCCTGATCTTCGCTCGGTGGAGCCCTTGCGCCTGCTGCGGAGCCTGGCCGGAGCCGGCTTCCGTGCCGTGCTATTGCAGCGGCGAGAACGGCGCCGGCCGCAGAATCTTGTTCTCCTGCCGGAGCGAGAACTCGCGCACTCCCTTGGGCGGCCAAATGCCGGCAGCCTCCGCCTGTGCGCGCACATCGTCGCGGTGCTGCATGCTCTTGTAGGGCCAGATATGGACGAACCGGTTGAGGGGACCGTTCTCCGAGACCATGGCCAGCAGCAGCGGCGACAGCTTGACCCGCTCGGGCAGCGCCGGCGCCAGGCGCTTCTCGATCTCCGGCAGGCTGCGGTTCCTGATGGTGTAACTGCGCATTTCGTAGACCGGCCCAAACCTGCCCGGGGTCAGGGGCGGCGAGAACGAGACCGGCAGGAAGATTTCCGACTGCATGTCGAGGATGAGCTGGTCGGTGCCCGCCGGCGGCCATTCGGGGTCAGCGGCGGCGGCCTGGCGGATGCGCAGGCGGTCGTTCGGGCTCTCATAGGGCCAGATGTGGACCACCTGATGCAGCGGCCCGATGTCGGTGTACCAGAAGCCGGCGACCTCGGAGTATTTGGCCCTGATCTTGTAAGCGTGGTTCAAGAGCTTGATCAGCTCCTGCGCGCCGCCGGGCACGCAGTTGTAGGTGCGCATTTCGTAGATCATGGCCGTCCCCTTTTCTGGTTACGCCGCGTACGCTCAGTCCTTGGCGGCGACCGCGCAGATTTCGATCAGCCACTCGGGTCGGGCGAGGCGGGTCACGAACAACATCGCCACCGCCGGTCGCGGCCCACCGTCGCCCGTCTTCAACACCTTGGCTCGCCCCGCCCGGTAGCCCGGGATGTCATCGGGGTTGACCATGTAAGTGCGGGTCTCCACCAGATCCTCCAGCTCCATGCGCCGTTCGCGCAGTACGATCTGGATGTTGCGGAACGCCTGGGCGGTCTGTTCCTCGATGCCGTCCGCAAGCGTTCCGTCGGGGCCTACGCCGACCTGGCCCGCGACGTAGATGATACGCGCACCGGCGGGCACCTCGACACCCTGGCTGTAAGGTGAAAATGGCGGCGCCATTGAACTCGGATTGAAGCGATGAACCATGCGCCTATCCCCCGTTAGCGGCGGCGGCCGCCACACTCACCCCGATCGCAGACCGTGTCAATTTGCGGCTACGTCGGTCCCTCCCCATGCACCGCTGCCCCCTGATATGGTCGGGGGACGGCACCGGCTGAAGGAAGGCTTGCTGATGATGAAGCACACGCCGCTCTACGAGGCGCACCTGCGCTCGGCGCGCAACGTCATCAACCTGAAGGACTTCGCGCGCCCCGTAGAATATGTCGGCCACGCGGCGGAACACCGCGCGATCCGCGAACGGGTGAGCCTCTGCGACGTCTCGCACATGGGCGAGGTGGAGTTCCGCGGACCCGACGCCCTCGCCCTGGTGCAGAAGCTGATCCCCTCCGACGCCGAGCGCCTCAAGGTCGGCCAGGCGCTCTACTCGGCCCTCTGCGACGAAGAGGGGCGGGTGATCGACGACCTGGTCTGCTGGCGCCGCGGCCCCGACTGGTTCCTGTGGGTGGCCAACGTCACCAAGGCCGATTCCGACGTGCAGTGGATCCTGCGCCACGCGCAGGGGCTCGATGTCGAGGTGCGCAACCTCTCCACCGACCTCGCCCTGATCGCGCTCCAGGGTCCCTACAGTGCCGAGGTGTTGCAGCGCCTGAGCCAGGCCGACCTCGCCGCCCTCGAATACTACCATTTCGCCGAAACGGTGGTCGCGACCGACGCGCTCGAGGTGCCGTGCCTCTTGAGCCGCACCGGCTATACCGGCGAGCGCGGCTTCGAGCTCTGCCTCGCGCGCGACCATGCGCTGCCGGTCTGGGAGGCCCTGCTTGCCGCCGGGCAGCCGCTCGGCATCCTGCCCCACGGGGTCGCGGCGCGGGAAAGCGCGCGCACCGAGGCGGGGTATCTGCTGAATGGCAACGACATGGACGGCACCCACAATCCTTACGAAGCCGGCTTGGGGTGGCTGATCGCCAAGGACAAGACCGGCTACATCGGCCGGGATGCGCTGCTGCGCATCAAGCAGCAGGGGCCCGCACGCAAGCTGGTCGGCCTCGCCGCCCCCGGCAGCGTCACCATCCGCCACGGCGACCCCGTCTACCGCGAGGGCCAGCGCATCGGCCAAGTGACCAGCGGCCCGCTCTCGCCGGCCCTGGTCGGCGGCGATGCCTGCCTCGGCCTGGGCTATGTGCCGAGCGGGGCTGGCGCCCCCGGCACCACCCTCGAGATCGAGGTCGGCGGCGCCCGCCACGCCGCCCGCGTGGTGCCCCTCCCCTTCCGCCCGCGCCGCGTGCGCGAGGCCGCGACAGTCGCCACCCGCTCGCCCTACGGCCTCCGCTTCAGCGCGGACCATGTCTGGGTGCACGCCAATGCCGACGGCACGGCAACGCTCGGCGTGAGCGACGTCTTCGAGCGGCTGGCGGGGGAGGTGCTGAGCGCCCGCCTGCCGGCCGTGGGTGAGCGCCTGAAGGCGGGCGGACGGCTGGCCTGGCTCGACACCTACCGCCGGGTGTGGGAGGTGCCCGCACCCCTTGCCGGGCAGGTGGTCGCGGTCAGCGATTCCGTGGCGCGCGCGCCCGCCGACATCAACCGCTTTCCCTTCGCTGCCGCTGGCCTCTTGACGCTCCGCCCCGATCAACCACCGGCGTTGGCCGGACTGGCCGATTTCGCCGCCTATCGCCGCGCGGCCCTCGATGCCCGGCGCTACGAGGTCTGGTCGCGGGAGCTCCGCCTCACCTGAGGTCCCGCCACACGACCCCTTGGCGCTGCCGCAACCGGCGGGATAGGCTGGCCGCTCGGCCGAACTTGCGTGCCCGCAGCCGCTCAGAACCGAGGACATCCCGATGAAGCTGATGTGGTTCCACCTGATGCCCTATACCGAGCTTCCCGACGACTTCGTCGAGAAGCATCCCTCGGTCTGGGTGGACATCGACCCGGCCCTGTTCAACCCTGAGCGCGCGCACCGCATGTACAACGACTTCCTGGACGAGCTGCAATTCGCCGCCGAGGTCGGGTTCGACGCGGTGTGCGTGAACGAGCACCACAACAACGCCTACGGGCTGATGCCCTCGCCCAACCTGATCGCCTCGGCCATGGCGCGCTCGACCCGCGACGCGGCGCTCTGCGTGATGGGCAACTCGCTCGCCCTCTACAACCCGCCGGTCAGGGTCGCCGAAGAGATGGCGATGATCGACTGCATCTCGGGCGGGCGGCTGATCGCCGGATTTCCCGTGGGCTCGCCCATGGACACCTGCTTCGCCTACGGCCAGAACCCGAGCACCTTGCGGCCGCGCTACTACGAGGCGCACGACCTGATCCTCAAGGCCTGGACCGAGGACAAGCCCTTCGCTTTCAACGGCCGCTTCAACCAGCAGCGCTATGTCAACATCTGGCCGCGCCCGGTGCAGAAGCCGCATCCGCCGATCTGGGTGCCGGGGTCGGGCGCGCTCGAGACCTGGCGCTGGTGCGCGGCCATGGACTACGTCTACTGCTACCTGTCCTACTTCGGCTACAAGTCCGGCATGGAGGTGATGAACGGCTTCTGGGGCGAGATGGATGGCCTCGGCAAGGACCGCAATCCCTATCGCGCCGGGTTCCTCCAATTCGTCGGCGTCGCCGACAGTTACGAGGAGGCCTACCGCATCTACAAGGAGCCGGCGGAATACTTCTACGGCCGCTGCCTGCGCATCGATCCGCGCTTCGCTTCGCCGCCGGGATACACGACCGAGGCGACCATCCGCGCCCGCGTCCAGTCGCAGATCACCCTGGCGGCGGCGGCGGCCATCGGCGGCGGCGGCGGGCGCAACCAGACGGTCTCCGACTGGGATAGCATCCTCGATCGCGGCTACATGATCATCGGCTCGCCCGACCAGGTGGCCGAGCGGCTGAAGGAGGTGGCGACCACCTTGAACGTCGGCCACCTGATGCTGCTCTTGCAGTTCGGCAACATGGGCCGCGACCTCGCCAACCACAACACGCGCCTGTTCGCCGAAAAGGTCATGCCGCAGATCCACGGCCTGTTCGACGACCGCTGGGAGGACCGCTGGTGGCCGCAGGCGCTGCCGCGCGCCCAGCGGGTGGATCCACGCCCAGCCGTCGCCGCCGAGTAGACCCCACCCAGGGAGGGAGACCGCCATGCCCGCGATCGAATCGAACCCGCGAATTCCCTTCCAGCTGGCGAGCGACCGCAAGAAGCTGGCCCCGCCGAAGCCGGGCAAGCCGCTGATCGTCAAGTTCGACCTCAACCTCGAATACTGGCCGTTCGACCAGCCGATGCCGCGGCGCATCATCAGCGCGCCCCACGGCCAGGACCCGTTCCCGGACGTGGCCAACTTCTCCTGGGCCGAGTACGGCATGCGCTGCGGCATGCCGCGCCTCTTCCGCCTGTTCGGCGAGCGCAAGATCCCGATCGATGCCCTGCTCAATGCGATCGTGATCGACGTCTATCCGCGCATCGCCGAGGAATGCCTGAAACTGGGGTGGGAGTTCGTCGGCCACGGCTACCTGCAGCGCTCGTTGCAGCGGGAAGACGACCCCAAGGCGGTGATCGCCAAGGCGCTCGATCGCATCAAGGCCTTTACCGGCAAGACGGTGCGCGGCTGGCTCGGCCCCGGCCTGCACCAGACCATGGACACCCCCGAGCACCTGCTGGAACTGGGGTGCGACTACGCTATGGATTGGCCGATCGACGACCTGCCGGTCTGGATGACCACCAAGCGCGGGCCGCTCCTCGCCATGCCCTATTCCCTCGATCTCAACGACGTCGTCGTCTACGCGGTCGAGAAGCACCCGGGGCCGGAGCTGTATCGGCGGGTCATGGACACGGTGGCCGTGTTCGATCGCGAGCTCGCCGACCAGCCACGGGTGCTGTGCGTCCCCCTCCACCCCTACAAGGTCGCCGTGCCGCACCGTTTCTTGCATCTCGAGCGGCTGGTGGATGCGCTGATGGCGCGCAACGACGTGGTCTTCATGACCGGCGGCCAGATCGCCGACTGGTTCAAGGCCGCCGAAAAGAAGAGCTGAGCCGGTGAGCCCGCGGGCCGCCGCGCCCATGGCAGGTGAGCACGAGTTCCGGGCACGCACGCGCTGGACCGGCGGCTGGCCGGCGGGGGCGACCGGAATCGCCGCCTTCGGGCGCGACTACGTGGTCGAGATCACGGGCAAGCCGCCGCTCCAGGGCTCCGCGGCCGCCGGCTTCCAGGGGGACGCGCAGCGGCACAATCCCGAGGATCTGCTGCTGGCCGCCCTCTCCGCCTGTCACATGCTGTCCTATCTGGCCCTGGCTGCGCGTGCCCGCATCCGCGTGCTCGCCTACGAGGACACGGCCTCGGCGACGCTTCAAGTCGACGCGTCGAGCGGGTCGGGGCGCCTCACCGAGGCGACGCTCCGCCCCGACGTGGTGATCGCGGATGCGGCCCTTCTCGCCCGGGCCGAGGCCTTGCACGCGCGGGCACATGCCCTTTGCTTCATCGCCAACTCGATCAACTTCCCCGTGCGCCACGCAGCAAACGTGCGCGCCGAGGCCGCGACCGCCTGAACCGAAGCGAGACCGCCAATGAAGTCGAACTCGCGCGTCCCCTTCCAGCTTTCGTCCGACCGGGCGCGCGTGGCGCCGCCGGTCCCCGGCAAGGGCCTGATCGTGCATCTCTGCGTCGCGGTCGAGCATTGGCCCTTCGACAAGCCGCTGCCGCGCCGCATGATCACCCCGCCCCACGGCATGGAGCCGATGCCGGACGTGGCCAATTTTTCCTGGGTCGAGTACGGCATGCGCCTCGGCACCATGCGCATATTGGAGCTGTTCCAGCGCCGCGGCGTGCCCGCCAGCACCATGATCAACGCCAGCGTGATCGACGTCTATCCGACACTCGCGGAGGCGATGCTGAAGGCGGGGTGGGAGTTCATCGGCCACGGCTTCGTGCAGCGCTCCCTGCAGAAGGAGCCCGACGAGCGCGCCGCGATCGTGCAGAGCCTGGAGCGGGTGCGGGCCTTCACCGGCAAGCCGGTGCGCGGCTGGATCGGCCCCGGCCTGCACGAGACCGTGCACACGCCCGAACTTCTGAAAGAGCTCGGCGTCGACTATGTGATGGACTGGGTCCTCGACGACCTGCCCTGCTGGATAACCACTACGCGCGGGCCGCTCCTGATCAACCCCTACTCGTTCGATCTCAATGACGTGGTGATGTACGCGGTCGAGCAGGACGGCTCGCCCGAGATCCTGCGCCGGGTCGAGGACAGCCTGGAGGTGCTCGGGCGCGAGGCGCGGGAGCAGCCGCGGGTGCTGCCGATCGGCCTGCACCCCTACCTGATGGGGGTCGGCCACCGCTTCCACTATGTCGAGCGGATGCTGGATGCGCTGCTGGCGCGCCCCGATACCGTCTTCATGACCGGCAGCCAGATCGCCGACTGGTGGTACGGGGTCGATCGCTGGCCGGGCTGAGCTTGCTGACGCTCAGCTCTCCGGGTGCGGCACGTCGATCAGGTGGCGACGGCCGGCTCGGGCACGCCGCTCAAACCTTGTGGTACTCGCGGTACCAGGCGACGAACCGCGGCAACCCGACGTCGATCGGCGTGGTCGGCTGGTAGCCGACCGCCGCATGAATCCCGTCGATGTCGGCGTAGCTCGCCTTCACGTCACCCGGCTGCATGGGCTGGAAGTCCATGATCGCCTTGCGGCCGAGGGCCTGCTCGAGCACACCGATGAAGCGCATCAGGGGCTCGCTCTGGTGGTTGCCGATGTTGAACAGGCAGTGCGGCGCTCCCGGCGCCCCTCGGTCCGTCGGCGGCCGGTCGAGGATGCCCATGATGCCGGCGACGATGTCGTCGATGTAGGTGAAATCGCGCGCCATGTCGCCGCCGTTGAAGACCGGGATCGGCTCGCCGGCAAGGATATTGCGCGCGAAAATGTAGGCCGCCATGTCGGGACGGCCCCAGGGCCCGTAGACGGTGAAGAACCGGAGACCCGACAGCGGCACCCGGTAGAGATGGGCGTAGGAGTAACTGAGCAGCTCGTCGGCGCGCTTGGTGGCGGCATAGACCGAGACCGGCGTGTCCACGCGATCGGCTTCCGCGAACGGCAGCTTGGTGTTGCCGCCGTAGACCGAACTGGAGCTGGCATAGACCATGTGCTCGATCCCCGGCAGCCGCCGCGCCAGCTCGAGGATCACGGTATGGCCGTAAAGGTTGGTCTGGACGTAGCGCAGCGGCGCCTCCAGCGAGCGGCGCACGCCGGCCAGGGCCGCCAGGTGGACGATGCGCCGGATCGGCCGGCCCGCTCCCGCGGCTTCCGCCGCCAGGGTCTCGACGCCGGGCTGGTCCGCGATGTCAACCCGATGAAAATGGAAGCCGGCCCGCCCTTGGAGACGGGCGAGCCGCGCCTGCTTGAGCGGCACGAACTCGCCGTCGAGCGAGTCGACCCCGACCACGGTCTCGCCGCGCAGCAGCAGGCGCTCGACGACGTGCGACCCGATGAAGCCAGCGACTCCGGTTACCAGAACGGACATTTGGCCTCGCGTGTTATGCGAATGGACGACAATCGACCCGAGGTGTGATGGCCACCACAGCCCGCGAACTGTCCCGGGTTGAAACAAATCCAACGATCAGCCATAAACCCTCAACTGTCGCGGGCCGGCCAGACCTGGGTGTAGCCTTAGATCGTGCAAAGAATCCTAATCGTCGATGACGATCCTAGCCAGCGCCGGCTGCTGGAACACGTGGTCGGCCGCCTCGGCTATATGCCCGAGACCGTCAACGACGGCCGCGAGGCGGTCGGCCGCCTGCTGCGGCCGGGGGCAGAGCCGATCGATCTGGTCCTGTTGGACATGGTCATGCCGGAGCTGGACGGCATCGGCGTGTTGCAATCGCTGCGGCCGACCCACCCGAATCTGCCGGTGATCGTGCTGACCGCCCATGGCGGCATCGACGGGGCCGTGCGCGCCCTCAAGGCCGGGGCGACCGACTTCTTGGTCAAGCCGGTGCCGCGCGAGCGGCTCGAGGTCTCGATCCAGAACGCCCTCCAACTGAATGCGCTGAGCGGCGAGGTGCGGCGCCTGAAGCACCACTTGCAGACCGCGACCATCGGCGACGGCTTGATCGCCGAGAGCCCGGAGATGCGCCGAGTGGTGGCCATGGCGCGCCGTGCCAGCCAGTCCAACATCCCGATCCTGCTGCAAGGCGAAAGCGGCGTCGGCAAGGAAGTGGTCGCCCGCATCATCCAGGCCAACAGCGAACGGGTCGGGCGCCCCTTCGTCACCGTCAACTGCGCGGCGATCCCAGAGAATCTGGTGGAAAGCATCCTGTTCGGTCACGAACGGGGCTCGTTCACCGGTGCGGAGAAGCGCCATCTCGGCAAATTCCAGGAGGCCAACCACGGCACGCTGTTCCTGGACGAGATCGGCGAGCTCAGCCCGCCCGTGCAGAGCAAGCTGCTGCGCGCGCTCCAGGAAGGCGAGATCGAGCCGGTCGGCGGCGCCGCCGCGGTCAAGGTGGACATCCGCCTGATTTCCGCCACCAACCGCGACCTGCAGCAGGCGGTCGCCCGTGGCACCTTCCGCGAGAACCTCTACTACCGCCTGAATGCCTTCCCGATCGTGGTGCCCCCCTTGCGCGAACGGCTCGATGACATCCCGGCGCTGGCCGAGAAGTTCATGCGCGAGTTCGCCGCCGCCGAGGGCAAGACGGTCGCCACCATCGCGCCCACGGCCGCCGCCTGGCTCCAGGCCGAGCCCTGGCCCGGCAACGTGCGCCAGTTGCGCAACACCATCTTTCGCGCCGTGGTCATGGCGGCCGGCGATCAGCTGACCGAGGCCGACTTTGCCCAGGTTGGCGCACCGCCAACCGCCGCCGGCGGCGCCCCGCCCCCCGCTGCCCCGGCCCCACCGGCTGCCCCGGCGCCGCCGGCCGCCGCCGGCCGGATCGTTCCGGCCTTCGACGCCGAGGGCGGGGTGCGCAGCCTGTCCGCGATCGAGGCGGATGTGATCCGGCTTGCCTTGGATCAT